>DATIXD010000264.1:0-35344 GCA_035518875.1 Methylococcaceae bacterium
TGGCCAGCTTGGAGCCGGGGTCGGCGCCGGCGACCACGTAATCGGTCTTCTTGGACACACTAGCGGTCACTTTTGCGCCGCGCGCCTGAAGCTTGGCCTTGGCTTCATCGCGGGTCAGAGAGACGAGCGTGCCGGTCAGGACGAAAGTTTTTCCGGTCAAGGTCTGTTCGGCTTTAGCCTTTGCCGCGGCTTCTTCCCAGCGCACGCCCGCGTCCAGCAGATTTTGAATCACCTCGCGGTTTTGAGCCTGCTGGAAAAAGGTCGCGATATGGTAAGCCATCGTCGGCCCCACATCCGGCACTTGCTGCAATTCGGCCTCATCAGCCGCCATGATTTTGTCCAGGGTACGAAAATGTTTCGCCAGGGTCTGCGCGGTCACCTCGCCCACCTCGCGAATTCCCAAGGCGTAGAGGAAACGCGGCAGCGTAGTGTGCTTACTCTTTTCCAGAGCCTGGATCACATTCTCGGCGGATTTTTTGCCCATCCTCTCCAGTTCGGCCAAGTCGTCGACCTTGAGGTGGAACAGATCGGCAACCGTGTCGACGAGTTTTTTGTCCAACAGCTGATCGACCAGTTTGTCGCCCAGTCCTTCGATATCCAGCGCCCTGCGCGAGGCGAAATGCTTGATCGCCTCCTTGTGCTGGGCCGGGCAGTAAAGGCCGCCGCTGCAACGGGCAATGGCTTCACCTGGTGTGGTTTCCACGTCCGAGCCGCAAACCGGGCAGTGCTTCGGCAAGACGAAAATCTCGGTCTTGGCTGGGCGCTTTTCGGGAACGGACTTGACCACCTCGGGGATCACGTCGCCGGCGCGACGGACGACCACCGTATCGCCGACGCGGATATCCTTGCGATGAACCTCGTCGGCGTTGTGCAGGGTCGCATTGGTCACGGTGACGCCGCCGACGAATACCGGCTCCAGCCGCGCGACCGGCGTCAGCGCGCCGGTGCGCCCAACCTGCACGTCGATGGCGATCACCCGAGTGGTTACCTCCTCGGCGGGAAATTTATGGGCGATGGCCCAGCGCGGCGCGCGGGCGACGTAGCCCAGTTCGTTCTGCCAATCGAAACGGCTGAGTTTGTACACGACGCCGTCGATCTCGTAAGGGAGCTCATGGCGGCGGGCGAGCAGCGCCCGATAATAGGTGAGACACCCTTCCACGCCCTGAACGACGCGGAATTCGGGAGAAACCGGCAATCCCCAGGATTTGAAGCGCTCGAAAATATCCTGGTGCCTCCTCGGCAGCTGCGTTGCGGGATAAACGCCGTAGCCGTAACAATAGAACCTAAGGGGCCGGGTCGTGGTGATTTTCGGATCAAGCTGGCGCAGGCTGCCGGCGGCCGCGTTGCGCGGATTCACAAACACCTTTTCGCCACTCTCCAGAGCTTTTTTGTTCAGAGCGAGGAAGCCCCGCTTGGACATGAATACCTCGCCGCGCACCTCGAATCGCTTCGGAAAACCCGATCCCTCGAGCTTCAGTGGGATGTCGCGGATGGTGCGTACGTTGTGGGTCACATCCTCGCCGCTGTGACCGTCGCCCCGCGTCGCCCCCCGCACCAGCACACCGTCATCGTAGATCAGGCTAATCGCGAGGCCGTCCAGTTTGGGCTCGGCGACGTATTCGACGGTTTCCCGCTCCAACTTCTCGCGGATGCGGCGGTCGAAGTCCAACAGGTCCTCCTCCGTGAAAGCGTTGTCCAGCGACAACATTGGAACCTCGTGCCGCACCTCGGCCAATGCCTCGATTGGCGCGGCGCCGACTCTTTGGGTTGGCGAATCCGGGGTGACCAGTTCAGGATATTGCCTTTCCAATGCCTGCAATTCATGCAGCAGTTGGTCGTACTCGGCATCGGAAATCACCGGCGCGTCCAGCTGATAATAACGCCGGTTGTGATACTCGATCTGCTCGCGCAGCGCTGCCGCGCGGCGTCTGGCCTCGTCCGGAACGTGCATGGGCGTCAATAAGCCGCTTCGAGGCGCTGCCGCATCAGGGCGATCTTTTCTTGGGTCAACGGCTTGTGCGTTTCGTCCCATTCCACGCCATCGAGTTTGACGGCCAACTCATGGCAGGTGCTGACCAGGTCATCGAACACTTCCAGCGGGGCTTTCACTTGGGTGGGCTGGAAAAACAGCACCACGCCGGGACATTCGAAGGATTCCATGTCTTCGATGGGAAAAGTGCCGGGCTCGACCAGGCTGGCTATGCTGAACAAGGGCTCGCGGTATTCGCGGTCGTAGCGGTGGTAGATGCCCATGTCGCCGTAGATCAGATCCAGCTCCACCAGCGCGTCGCGCAAATCCTCGCCGTTGAAAAATCCATCGTCGCTGGCGACCACGCTCAGCTGGATCAGGAAGGGCGCTCCCAGAGGCGCCGTCCTCGGCTCTTCCCTCGCGACTGGGACGGGCGCCGCCGTTTCATGTCCCAGGCCGAAGTCTTCCTCGTCATCGCCTTCGGCAAGAACTTGCGGCTCGGGAGCCTTCGTGGCGGAACGGTCCAGGACTGTGATCTCGAAGTCATCAGGCCCACCTGAGGTCTCACCGAACTGCTCGTCGAATTCGAGTTCGTCGAATTCGCCCTCGCGATTGAGAAAATCCAATAATTGCTCTTTATACCGTCCCCAAATATAAACCCCGGCGATCACGATCACGCCGATCACGAGCAAGATCATGCGTACAGTATCTCTATCCATTGTTTACCTCAGACTGCTGCGAGTTCTACGGCTTGATCGATGTCGACCGCGACGATTCGGGATACGCCGGGCTCCTTCATGGTCACCCCGGCCAGATGCTGGGCGATTTCCATCGTCACCTTATTATGGGAAATAAACAAAAATTGTACCCTCTCCGACATTTCCTTGACCAATTGGCTGAAGCGCCCGACGTTGGCGTCATCCAGCGGAGCGTCAACTTCATCGAGCAGGCAGAATGGCGCGGGATTCAATTCAAAGATGGCGAACACCAGCGACACCGCGGTTAGCGCCTTTTCCCCACCAGACAAGAGGTGTATGGAACTGTTGCGCTTGCCGGGCGGGCGGGCCATCACGCTCACACCCGTTTCGAGCAGGTCGCGTTCATTCAGTTCAAGATAGGCCTGCCCTCCGCCGAACAGCTTGGGGAACATGCGTTGGATACCGGCGTTGATCCGGTCGAAGGTATCCTTGAAGCGGGCCCGGCATTCGCGGTCGATCTTTTCGATGGCCTGTTGCAGGGTGGCCATGGATTCGGTCAGATCCTGATGCTGCTGGTCGAGAAATTTCATGCGCTGAAACTGCGCCTCGTATTCCTCCACCGCCGTCAGATTGATAGGTCCCAACCTCGCAATTTCTTCGGCCAACTGGGTGACCTTCTGCTGCCAATCCTTTTCCTCGGCGTCTTCCGGCAAATCCGGGATCACCTCCTCGGGCTGCGTGCCGATCTCGTCGAACTGTTCCTGCACGGTCTGCCGACGCACTTCGTTGGCCTGATAATCCAGCTTGGTTTGCTCCAGGCGAGCTTTTACCGTCTCCAACTCGCGTTCCTTGCCCATTCTCGCCTCGTTGAGCTTACGGATTTCCGTCTCGGCATCGGCGACACGTCGCCGGCAATCGGCTAGGTCGCGCTCCAAGGTTCCGCGCTGTTCCCGCAGTTCGTCCAGTGCCAGTTGCTCCTCGCCCAGTGGCGCGCCAGACTCGTTCAGACGCCGGGCCAAATCGTCGAGCCGCCCGGAGGATTGCTGGCAGTGCGTCTGCACCCGCTCGAGATGCTTCAGCGTCAGGGCTTCGGTCGAGCGGAGGGTGTCGAGCCGATTTCTCAGGGCATGCACCGCATCCCGCGCGATACGGAGGGCGGATTCGGCGGCGGCGACACGGCTTTCCAATGCTGCTTGCCGTGACGCCATCTCGCCAGTTCGCAGCTCCATTCCTCCGAGCCCCTGCTCCGCCTGTTCCAGCAGGGTTCTGGCTTCGCTCGTTTCCTCGGCGTTTTGCAACAAATGTTCTTGCAGGTCTTCCAGCTCGAATTCGAGTTGCTGCATGCGCCTTCGGGCCTGTTCGCTTCTGGCGGTTGCAGCGCTCAGTCGGGATTTGAGCTGGGTGATTTCAGCGGACAGTCGGTTTGTCTCGCTTTGGCGCTGTTCACGCTCGAATTCGGCCTGCCTGGTCGACTCTTCGGCCAGGCTCAAATCCTGCTCCAATCCCCCGGCGCGTGCGTGCAGTTCGTCTCGATGCTGCTTCAATTCGCGCAGTTCGCGCTCCCGTTTGAGTACACCCGCCTTGCCGTCGTCAGGCTTTTGAATCGCGAGCCAACCCGGGCCCAGCCGAGCGCCATCCGGCGTCACCACCGATTCGTGCTCGGCAAGGCGCGCGCTGATGGCCTTCGCCTGGGCCAAGTCGTTAGCGCGGTAGACATTCCCGAGCAGCGAGTTCAGACTCCAGGTGGACTGCACGCAGTCGAGCAGTTTCTCAGAACCGGTACGAGCAGACTCGCCGTTTTGTCGCCGGGTTTCGAAAAAAGCAACCGAGTCCGGATGATCGGCCGTGCTCAAGTGAGAAAGGTAACGCCCGGTATCTTCGACGCAGACCGCTTCCAAGTGTAGTCCCAAGACATTTTCCACTGCCGTTTCCCAACCGGGACGCACGTCCAGGTGCTCGGCCAGCCGGCTGGCTTCCGCCAAAGAGGCTTCCTGCAGCCATTTTTTTAGGGCCGTGCGATCCTTGCCCATGGCATGTTGCTGCAGAAGCTCCAGTGAACTGATCTTGCCCTGAATGGTGTGAAGCTCTGCCCGCAGCACATGTAATGCCTCGTGACAGGCTTTGGCTCGTGCCCGCTCGTCCTGAACTTGTTGACCGAGGGCGTCGAGCCTCTCTTGGACCTCGGCGCGCTCCGATTCAGCCGTGAGCAGTTCCCCTCGCAGCGATTCCAGTTCATCCTCCAACAGCATGCCTTCGAGCTCGTTCTGCTCAACGCGCAATCTTTGCTGACGAGCGTGAAGTTGGCGCTGTTGTTCTTCCATCTGCCTGATGCGCGCCCGCTGCACCTCGCCCTGGCCCTTGAGGCGCGCGAGTTCGGCCTTGAACGCGTCCGACTCCTCCCGCCACAGCTTGAGCGCCTGTTCCGCCGCCACCTTTTCCCCCACGGCTTCGGCCTCTTGCGCTTGGGTGTCACGGCAATCCGTTTCGAGTTTCACCAGTTCCTCGCGGACTCTGGCGATCTGCTCCCGATCCTGTTCCAGGTCGGTGAGCGCCTGTTCCTGTTCCCCCTGCAGACGCTCGCGCTCGCGCATGAGCGCATCGCGGGTCTGGTGCGCGTGCTTGATGGCCTGATCCAAGCGGCTGATTTCGGCGCCCACCTCGTAGAATTCGCCCTGTTTGCCGTTCAGCGATTTCTGCAATGTCTCGTGGCGGCCCCGCACCTGATCCAGAGCCTCGATCAGCGCGTTATCCTCGCTCACCAGGTTCTTGAAGGCTTGTTCACACTCCTGCAGCACCGCTTGGTGCTGGCAAAGCAGTTGATCATACTTGCGCCAGCGGATGGCTAGGAGCTGCTGGCGGTACCGCCGCTCATCCTCTTTCAAACTTGTGTATTTTTCCGCCTTTTTGGCTTGGCGCTGAAGATTGCCCAGCTGCTTGGCCACTTCGTCCCGGAGGTCCTGAAGCCGGTCCAGGTTTTCCTGGGTATGGCGCATCCTGATCTCGGTTTCGTGCCGTCGCTCTTTGTAACGGGAGATACCGGCGGCCTCCTCGATCACTTCGCGCATCTCGTCCGGTTTGGCCTCGATCAGACGTGAAATCGTGCCTTGTTCGATAATGGCGTAACTTCTGGCGCCCAGCCCGGTGCCGAGAAATATGTCGGTGATGTCCTTGCGGCGGCAGCGCCCACCGTTGAGAAAATAGCTGGACTGGCCGTCGCGGGCAACCTGCCGCTTGATGGCGATTTGCTGGTATTTGGCGTACTCGCCCGGCGCACTGCCATCGCCGTTGTCGAAAACCAGTTCCACCGAGGCCAGGCCCACCGGTTTGCGCGAGGAGGATCCATTGAAGATCACGTCGGCCATTGATTCGCCACGTAAGTGTTTGGCCGAACTTTCGCCCATCACCCAGCGTACCGCGTCGATGATGTTGGACTTGCCGCAGCCATTGGGGCCGACGATGCCGACCAGATTCCCGGGCAGGGGAATGATGGTGGGATCGACGAAGGACTTGAAGCCCGCAAGCTTGATTTTTTCCAGCCGCATTATTGTCCGCGCGCGGGTTGAACCGTGCCGAGCGGCGGCTTGGGAAGAGGTGACGGCAGAAAGAGATGCAAGAGGGTTGTCTGGTTTGAACGGGAACGAATGGTTATTATAACGGACTAATCCGCTTCATCCTAAACCCGCCGGGCACGCCGCGGGCTGTTATGCTCCCATCCGCCCGAGAATCTGACAAACGATATGTCCACCGCACCTAGCAAAGATCTGGAAACCTTCGACAATCCGAGGCCCGGACGCAATTACACGATCCGCATCGATGTGCCGGAATTCACCTGTCTTTGCCCCAAAACCGGCCAGCCGGATTTCGCCACCCTTCTGATCGAATACGTGCCGGACAAGCGGTGTATCGAGCTCAAGTCGCTGAAGCTCTATGTTTGGTCTTTCCGAGAGGAGGGCGCGTTTCACGAGGCTGTGACCAACCGCATTCTGGACGATCTGGTTGCGGCCACCGCCCCGAACTTCATGCGCATCACGGCACGGTTCAATGTGCGCGGTGGTATCTATACGACGGTGGTGACCGAACACCGCAATCCGACCTGGGAAGCGTCCAAGCCGGTTGCCTTGCCTTGAGGAAACCGGTGACCAGCCGCTGCTGGTTCGCTCGCAATATAGGCCGCGCACAGCCGTTCATCCGCCGATGGCCGAATGAACTCGCTCCCAACATTTAGAACTGGCATTACACCCGAGGTTGACGCGCTCAACCTCGCCGCCAAGCGTGATAGCGCTCCAGCCAACGCAGCAAGCGCTTAGGGGTGTGGGCACGTTTCCAGACGCCGGCGGCATACTTATTGGCTTCGGCCAGGGTCGGGTAGATGTGGATGGTGCCGAGCAGCTTGTTGAGCCCCAGCCCATGCTTCATGGCCATCACGAATTCCGCGATGAGGTCGCCGGCGTGCTCTCCGACCAGGGTCACGCCGAGTATGCGGTCCTTGCCCGGCACGGTGAGTACCTTGACGAAACCGGAGGCTTCGCCGTCGGCGATGGCGCGGTCGAGGTCTTCGATGCCGTATAAGCTGACCTCATAGGGTATGGCCTGTGCCCTCGCCTCCAGTTCGTTGAGGCCCACCCGTGCCACTTCCGGATCGATGAAGGTAGCCCAAGGGATAACCCGGTAATCGGCGCGGTATTTTCGCAATGCGCCGAACAGGGTGTTGACCGCCGTATACCAGGCCTGATGGGCGGCGGTGTGGGTGAATTGGAACGGCCCCGCCACATCGCCGCAGGCATAGATGTTGGGGTAACGCGTCTGAAGGAACTCGTTGGTTTCGATCGTCCGTGCTTTCGTTGTTGCGATGCCCAGTTCCTCCAAACCATAACCCTGGGTGTTGGCGATGCGGCCGACGGCTACCAAGATTTGATCGAAAGGGACGCGCTCCTCGGCTCCCTGATGTTCGGCGATAAGGACTTTCTCGCCGTTCTCCACGGTGATGCGCTTTGCCCGATGATCCAACCGGACATTTACGCCCTCTGCTCTGAAGCGGCGCGCGACGATTCCTGAGACTTCCGGATCTTCCCGGATCAGCAGTCGGGGCAGCATTTCCACCTGGGTGACCCGACTGCCGAAACGGGCGAAGGTCTGCGCCAACTCGCAGCCGACGGGACCGCCGCCGAGCACGACCAGGCGCTTCGGCAATACGCGCAAAGCCCAGACGGTGTCCGAGGTGAGGTAGCCGATATCCTCCAGTCCGGGAATCGGCGGCACGAAAGGGCGGGCGCCGGCGGCGATGACGATGGAACGGGTGGCCAGGGTGCGGCTGCCCTCGCGCGTTCGCACTTCCACTGCCCACGGGGAAACGATCTTCGCTTCCCCTTCGATCACTTCCACGCCGAGCCCGGTATAACGTTCGGCCGAGTCGTGTGGCGCGACCTCGCGCACCACACGCTGTACCCGCTCCATCGCCGTGGCGAAATCGAAATCCGCATGGGCCCCCCGGATGCCGAATTCCGGCGCGCGCCGAATCTGACTTAGCAGTCTGGCCGTGCGGATCAGCGCTTTGGAAGGGACACAGCCGGTGTTGAGGCAATCACCGCCCATGCGGTGCTTCTCGACCAGCGTCACCTTCGCCTTCACTGCCGCGCCAATATAGGCGGTGACGAGACCTGCCGAACCCGCACCGATCACCACCAGATTACGGTCGAAGCGCTTGGGCTTGGGCCACTGTGCATACACCCTGTGCGCCTTGATGGCGTCCACCAGCTTACTGGCCAGCAGCGGGAACAGGCCCAGCAGGGCGAAGGAGAACAGCAGCGCCGGAGATAAAACGCCCGACAGCGATTCGATCTTCGCCAATTGCCTCCCGGCATTGACGTAGACGACCGTTCCGGCCAACATGCCGGCCTGACTCACCCAGTAAAACGTGCGTGCGCGCATGGCGGTCAGGCCCATGAGCAGATTGATGGCGAAGAACGGAAACACCGGTACCAGCCGCAGGGTGAACAGATATAAGGCGCCGTCGCGAGCCACGCCGGCATCGATGGCTTGCAGGCGCTCGCCGAAGAAGGACTTGACCGCATCGCGAAACAGAAAGCGGGCGGCGAGGAAGGCCAGCGTCGCCCCGATGGTCGAGGCGAAAGAAACGATCAGCGTGCCCCACAACAAGCCGAAGATGGCCCCGCCCGCCAGGGTGAGGACCGCCGCGCCGGGCAGGGAAAGCCCCGTTACCGTCACATAGAGAATGCCGTACAGGACCCCGGCGGCAATCGGATGTGCCGTACGATAATCGGCAATGGCGAACTGCTCCGCTTTCAGGGCTTCGAGGGTAAAGAAGCGGTGCAGATCGAAAACGAAAAACGCACCGATGAGAGCGGCGATGGTGAAAAGGAGAACTAAACGAAATCGGTTCATGGAAAGTGCCCCTCTTAATGAGACGGTTTTATCGATCGTTGGCGCAGGCTAACCATCCGAGCCAGGAGGACTTTTCCTACGTGATGCGTTAAGGTGTCATCCCGGCATCCGACCAATAGGCGAATTCTGCATCTTCCAATCGAGTCCAAACGACGAAATGCATGCGATATTACCCTTAGTACGCGCCGGCGATTTCCCGGCCATCGTCCGCGGCAAGCTGGACACGGTGCAGGTGAATCTGGGTTACCGCTGCAACCAGACCTGCCTGCACTGCCATGTCAATGCGGGCCCCCAGCGCAAGGAAATGATGGGCCTGGAAACCGTCAACCAGGTGCTCGACCTGCTGCGACGCTCGAAAGTTTCCACCCTGGATTTGACCGGCGGCGCGCCGGAGCTGAACCCGCATTTCCGCTACCTCGTGGAAACCGCGCGGGGGTTGGGCCTTCGGGTGATCGACCGCTGCAATCTCACCATCCTGGAAGAACCCGGTTACGAAGACCTGGCCGATTTCCTGGCGGCCCGACGGGTGGAAATCACCGCCTCCCTGCCCTGTTATCTGGAAGACAATGTGGACCGGCAGCGCGGACACGGCGTATTCAAGGCCAGCATCCGCATCCTCGCTAAACTCAATGCGCTAGGTTACGGACAATCTGACTCCGGGCTGATTCTGAACCTGGTCTACAACCCGCAGGGACCGACGCTGCCGCCCGCCCAGGCGGATTTGGAAGAGGACTATCATCGCGAGCTGAAAGCCCGTTACGATGTCGTGTTCAACCACCTCTATGCGCTCGCCAACATGCCCATCCAGCGCTTCGGCAGCATCCTGGTATCCAGGGGGCAATTCGATGCCTACATGCGTTTGTTGAAAGACGCCCATCGAGATGAAAACCTGGACGGCGTCATGTGCCGCAGCCTGATCAGCGTGGACTGGCAGGGTTTTGTCCACGACTGCGACTTCAACCAGATGCTGGGAATGCCCTTTGGCGGGGGACGGCGTCATATCAGCGAAATCGTCCCCGACAGCCTGCAAGGCCAAACCATCGCCACGGCTGATCACTGCTACGGCTGCACCGCCGGTTACGGAAGCTCGTGCGGCGGCGCGTTTTCGCGCCCCGCCTCAGGGTGATCTTGGCCAGGATCGCGGCGGGTTACAACCTATTTCCCAGCAGTCGAAATACTCAGCGATTCGACACGCGAAACCTCGATCCGTTGAGTTCCAACACCAGGCTATCGGCACGGATATCCACCAAAACGGCACCGCCGGGCAGGCGGTCACCTCTGCTGTATTTCACCATGTCGATGACCGCGAAGCGCTCCTCGGGCACCGACGAATAGGCTAACATGTTGACTTTGATTGCCGGGATTCGCCGCTGAAAATCCGCGGGCATCGCGCTCAACAGGGGTATGGAGTCATGCTTGGCGTCGATATCGGTAGACGGTTCTTCCGTTATGGCGGATCGCGCTGATGGCGTCTCGGGGACGGGGTTTTCTCCGATCGGTAGAGATTCCGGGTCGGCTTGGCGGGCGATGTTTTCCGTCGGCACCCTGTCCTCGCCGAGTTCTTCTTCAAATGACTCAGGTGTAACCCGCGCGCGAAGGGGCTTCTTGGCTGACGCCCGTTTGTTTGCACTTACAAATTCGTTCGGCAAGGATTGGCTCGCCGTTCTGCCGGCTTTCTCCGGAGGCTTTTCCGGCATCGGACCCTTTTCGGCTGAACTTGTCGCGTCCGTATCGGTCTTCGCGGCCGGATTGCCCAACGAGCCGGGATTGGGCTGCGGCGCTTCGGTTACCGCGATATTTGGCATTTTCTCTGTCATCCCTGCACTCTCGGCGGGCTTTTTGTGCTGCTCCACACCGATCGGTTGCAGCGGGGGACGGCTTGTTTCCCGTCCCGCGAACCCAAAATAAAACAGCGCTGCGCCGTTCAGTCCGAGGAGCAGCGCGAACAGCCAAGGCAGCCAGGTCTGTCGCCTGGACGGCGGCTCGGCTACCAGCGACGGCAATGACGGCGCCTGACCCAGCTGGCGTTCGCGCTCCGATTTTCGCAATGCTTCAAGGATGTAGGACATGATCATTATTGTGTAGTCAATCGAGCTTGGAGCCAAGCCATGGGATAGCGGGATCTTTGATTTGCTTGTCGAGATGGATCATGGTCTGGGGTCCCACGAGGCCGTCCGCAACCAAACCATGCTCCATCTGGAAAGCAATGACCCTTGCCTTTAATTTTTCATCGAAATAGCCCTCCCTCCCCGACGGCGCGATGCCGAGCCGATCCCTGAGCCACTTGACGGCTTCCCGGTTGTCGCCGAGTTTGATCGATGTCGCATTGTTGCCCGGAGGCTTCCACAGCAAAACGGCCTCGCCCCGCCAAAAAGGCAGAATCTCCGCCAAGGCGAAGTCATGAGTTCGATCGCCGAGGAATAGCTGCGCCTGGTCATCGCGAATCTGCTTGAGGGTCGCGTAACGCCTGCTCCCATCGCTCAAATCGAACTCGAGAACCGCAGGGTGATCGAAGCTCATGAGCTGAGACCAGTTTCCCTTGTGAAACAGGCAGCGCAAACCGTTCTGTTTGGCCGAAAGGCATTCATCCTCACCGTTCATTGGCGCCTGCATCCCCCATAAGGCGAACAAATGGGCGAAGGCGGCTTTACGGGTGAGATTCGGCTCCGCGACGAATTTTCCGAATCCCCCTTCCGGGGTCGGAGTAGGTGCTGGCCCGAGGCTGGTTGGACGTGCAGCGCTCGAGTCAACGGGCTGTGGTACGTCCGGTTGTGGTGTTTCGGATTTCAGAGGTTCCGGGGGGGTATCGCCTGATCCAGCGCCGGCATTGCTTTGCGACGGCGGGCCTGCAGCGGAGGACGCCATGGGTTCTGTGGGGACGGCGGGTTTAGGGTCATTTCTGGCATCGGTGTTTGTGATATGGCTCTGCCGAGCTTGTTCTGCGTTCGAGGCTGGCGGCATCGTGAGACTTTGGCGCGGGGTGATTCCCAGGTTCACCTGCTCGAAAACCGTCGCCAGCTTGGCGGGAATTGAACCGGCGTCTAGATGTGGCACAAAACCGAAATAGACGCCTGCGACCAACATGAGCGCGATGGCTGTCAAGGCACCAGTCACTGGGTTCGTGAAACGCCACGCCCCACTGGGTGGTAGCACTTCTCTAGCAGCTTTGCGGACGATCGAGCAGCCGACTTTCGTTTTTCCGAGGGTATAAGCGCCCAACAAGGCGCGGTCGCAAATGAGATTGATCAGACGCGGGATGCCGCCCGACAGGTGATGAATCATGACCTCGGCCAGGGGGCTGAATAGCCGGCTCCCGCCGCCGCTGATCGCGATGCGGTGGCGAATGTAGGCCGCAGTTTCGATGGAGGAAAGCGGACGCAAATGGTAACGCGCGCTGATGCGCTGCGAGAGCTGGCGCAGATTCTCCCGTTTGAGCAATTGGTTCAGCTCGGGTTGACCGACCAGAATGATCTGCAACAGCTTCGTTTCATCGGTTTCAAGATTGGTCAGCAAGCGAATCTGTTCAAGTACGTCGTAGTTCAAGTTCTGGGCTTCGTCGATCAGAACGACCGTTCGCCTTCCCCGCGCGTGGACTTCGAGCAGATGGTGATTCAATCGGTCGATAAGCAGCTTCAAGCTGGCTCGGTGTTGGGGATGGGGAATTCGGAGCTCATCGCAGATGCTGGCGACCAATTCCCGGGGATTCAGGCGGGGATTGAAAATGACGGCAATATCCACATCCTCGGGCAATTGTTCCAACAGACATCGGCAAAGCGTGGTCTTGCCGGTCCCGACCTCGCCGGTCAGAGCGACGAATCCGCCGCCCGCGCTGACGCCAAATAACAAATGAGCCAAAGCTTCCCGATGTTGCGGGCTCAAATAGACATAGCGCGGATTGGGTGCAATGGAAAAAGGAGGCGCACTGAAATTGAAATGCTGTAAGTACATCATGGATTAGTTCTTGAATGACCGTCTGCTTGGCTTGTGAAATATTTCACAGATTCCCCGTGAAACAAATCACCGCCGATGCCAACGGTGAATGGTATCTTTTCGTTAGTCCCGATTCGCTTTCGCAGAAGGTTAGAGAGTCAGTCGTCATTCTACGAGGTGGAGCAACCGCCAACACTGAGTGAATCGTCCTACGTATACCGAAATAACGCGGTCTTCGAACAATGGTCCAAGAAATCGCTTGACCGGAGCCCAATATGAGCCAAGAAGCCGAAATGTTCAAAGAAATTGACAGCCTGATCCGTGCCGCTTATGCAGAACTCGGCACCCTGCAACTCCACTTGATCGAAGCTCACGAACGCGAGCTCAGTCCAACCGAACTGGGCATTCACATCGCCGATCTGGGTCGCCGAATTTCCACATGGAGACGCGAGCGTGAGTCATTATCCCGCAGCACGAGCGCACCTTCCAAAACGACAACGAATGCGGCGCCCGATGGCGGTTTCGCGCAAGAAGATTTAAGCGTTGGTGTCGCCGCCGGCCGTCGACATGCGGCTCCTCCTAAAAAAAAGCAAGCTCGCGTCGGCGATCCGCAGGGCGCTCGCACCGGTTCAGCCGCCACCGCCGTTAACGCACTCATGTAATACCTGCGATTCTAAGTTCGCTTATGTCAAACTCTCCCGCGCCATGCGCCCCGCATCTCAGCGTAGACAAGCGGGCGCTGGATGAGTTCTACTTTGAGATGCCGTCCATCCCTCGGAGAAGCAGCGTAAGCGGCAGCGATTCCGCCTAATAGTTCAAGTCTTGAAAATCTCATGAAAAAATTCATCAACACCATCGACAGTCTGCTCGATGAAAGCCTGGGTGGTTTCGGGAAGGCGCATGCCGATGTGATCCAGCTCAACCCCCAACCGCGCTTCATCAAACGAATCAGCCCTACCCGACCAGGGAAGGTGGCGCTGATTTCGGGTGGCGGTTCGGGGCACGAACCGCTGCATGCCGGCTTCGTCGGTTTGGGCATGCTGGACGCCGCGTGTCCTGGGCAGATATTCACCTCCCCTAGCCCGGACCAGATGCTGGCCGCCGCGCAGGCTACAGAGAATGGCGGCGGGGTCTTGTTCATCGTCAAGAACTACGCGGGCGATGTGATGAATTTCGAGATCGCCGCCGAAATGCTGGCTTGCCAGAACCAGACGATCTTGGTGCACGATGACGTCTCCATTCCGGAGACCCAAGGCATCGGACGGCGCGGGGTGGCGGGAACCACGATCGTGGAGAAAATCGTCGGCGCCGCGGCGGAGCGCGGCGCGGATCTGGCGGCTTGCAGGGCGCTGGGCGAGCGGGTCGTCCGCGCCACTGCGTCGATGGGCGTGGCGCTTAGCAGCTGCACCGTGCCCGCCCTGGGCAAACCCACGTTCGATATCGGTCCCGATGAAATGGAGATGGGCGTGGGCATCCATGGCGAGCGCGGCCGCGAGCGCATGAAACTGACCAGTGCCTCTGTGATTGTCGAGCAGTTAGCGAACGCCATAGATACGGAATTGAAGCCGCAACCCGGGCAGCCGGCGTTATTGCACGTCAACGGCTTAGGCGCAACACCCGCGATGGAATTGTACCTGATCTACGACTTGGCCTACCGGTTTTGGCAGGAGCGCGGCGTCGCCGTTGTCCGTTCTTTGGTTGGCAACTATACGACTTCGCTCGACATGGCGGGATGTTCGATCACGCTCACCCTGCTCGACGATGAGCTGCTGCGCCTGTGGGATGCGCCGGTCCGTACGGCCGCCTTACGTTGGGGTTGCTGAGGGCTCCTCCGCCAAGACTTGGGCTATCGCGGCAATCATCAACTGGCTGGTCTTGGCTCCGGGGTCGAGGTGCCCTCTGGCGCGTTCGCCCAGAAAGGATGCGCGGCCCTTGGCAGCCAACATGTCGCGGGTGGATTCGACGCCCGCCTCCGCGGCGCGAGTGATTTTTTCCAAGACTTCCGGTAACGGCGCGGCTTCCGCTGCTTCCTGCCGCAGGGTCTTCGCCACGGGAATCAAAACATCGAGCAGTGTTTTTTCACCGAGATCCGCCCTTCCCCGCTGTTTGACGGCTTCCACGCCCTGGGCGAAAACTTCCGCAAAAGTTTGCAGGTTGAATGGCCGTTGCCGGACAGCCTTACCCATGGCGATGAAGAGCGTACCGTAGAGAGAACCGGACGCGCCGCCCACCGCGGTCATCAGGGTCATCCCGATTTTCTGCAAGGCGGCGGCCCAATCGAGCCGATCGAATTCCGCGCTCTGTAGGACCAGGGCATTGATGCCGCGTTGCAAATTGATGACGTGGTCACCGTCGCCGATGGCCTGGTCCAGGGCAGTCACTGCCTCGGCATTTTCTTGAATAACGGCTGCTATGGCCTGAATCAGACGGGGCAATGATGCGGGTGTCGGTTGCATGGCGGCTCGAGTAAATTAGCGCTTGGCGTCGCGCTCAGTTTATAGGCCATCGTGAGGTTTTCAGTTGCATCAAATTCAAATTCCTTCCATTTTCACGCAAAACCCCGGCCCGGCCTAATCGAGAATGCGCTTTGCACTTTGCAAAATCGCCAAAAGCCAAGGAATGTCGGCCAGATCGAACTCTCCTTCGGCTCGCTGGTGCGAGTCGGCACCTTTTAGCGACACACAACGTCCAAAGTTCAATCATCAGAACGACGCCGCTCCTTCCACGGCTTCCGTCAGGGCAATCAAATCCATGCACTGACGCCGAAAAACGTGGACGGTGCCGACCGCGCAGCGATGGCCGCAGAGAGATTGTCGGACTTTCCTCATCGTGTTCGGTAAAATGACCGGCAAAACCGGCAATCTCACTGACCATCTTGTGGTTGTACTGTCCCCAGCGCGCAGCGGGAGCAGTTGACTTCCGAGGATTGCAAATGCCGATCACACGCGGATTCTTGATCCTGTTCGGAGGGCTTGTGTGCACACAGCCCCTGAGCGCCGCCGAACCCGGCGTTCCACGCCCAGCCGCAGCCACTCTGGCCCATGCCTGCGCCGGCTGTCATGGCACCTATGGACACAGCCAAGGCGCGACGCCTTCCATCAACGGCAAACCGGAAGCCCAATTCATCCGGCTCCTACGTGAGTTCAAATCCGGGCAGCGGCCGGCTTCGGTCATGAACCGCATCGCACGGGGCTATACGGACGAGGATTTCAAATCCTTGGCGGAATTCTTCAGAAATCGATGAGTTCCAGCGATGCCGGGACTGACACGAAGAACATTTATTGTGGCGGTCGGGACCGCCGGCGCTTTAAGCCTGTTCGGTTGCGCCGGCAAAACCCGTAACGCCACGAAGGCTAAAGTCGTCGTCATCGGTGGCGGCTATGGGGGCGCCACCGCCGCCAAATATCTGAAGATTTTCGATCCTTCCCTCGAAGTCACGCTGATCGAAAAAAAGACCGGCTATCTTTCCTGTCCCGGTTCCAACGCGGTGCTCGCCGGCTGGCATGAGCTGGAATGGCTGCGCCGCTCCCATGATTCTTTGCACGAGGACCACGGTGTCCGCCTGGTTCGCGGCAAAGCCGTCGGCATCGATGCCAAACGGCGCATCGTACGGCTGAAAGACGGTGCCGAACTCCCCTACGACCGTCTAATCCTTGCGCCCGGCATCGACTTTCGCTGGGGAGCCATCGAGGGCTATGACGAGGCCGCGAGCCGAATCGCCCCGCATGCCTGGAAGGCGGGACCGCAAACGACCCTACTGCGCAATCAGCTCGAAGCGATGCGCGACGGTGGCGTCGTACTGATCACGGCGCCCGCCAACCCCTACCGCTGCCCGCCCGGTCCTTACGAGCGCGCTTCGCTGATCGCCCATTACCTCAACCACCACAAACCGAAATCGAAAGTTCTGATTCTTGACGCCAAAACTCAATTTTCCAAGCAGGCGCTTTTCCTAAAAGGCTGGCAAACGCTTTATCCAGGCATGGTGGAGTGGATCTCGGCCGGGCAGGAAGGGTCAATCGAACGAATCGACGCTCAAAGACGGATCGTGTTCACCGAGTTCAACGAACACCGCAGCGACGTGCTGAATGTCGTCCCGCCGCAAAAGGCCGGGACGTTGGCCCAGGAATCGGGCCTGGCCGACGAATCGGGCTGGTGTCCGATCGACCCGCACAGTTTCGCTTCGACCCTGCAACCCCACATCCACGTCATCGGCGATGCCTGCGTGGCCACACCGATGCCGAAATCCGCCTTCGCCGCCAACTCCCAGGCCAAGGTCTGCGCAGCGGCGGTTGTGGGTCTGCTGAGGGACCGTGAACCCGGACCGCCTTCACTCATCAATCATTGCTACAGTTTCCTGGCCCCCGATTACGCCATTTCGATCACTGGGGTCTACGAATACTCGGGAAGAGAAGGGCAATTGGTCGCGACCTCCACCGGAGAGACGCCGATGGACGCCGATCGCCGGCGCGAGGCCAAGTTCGCCGACAGCTGGCGAATCAATATCGCCGCCGATACATTCAAGTAAGCGGACCATCCCTTCGACCACGCTCGGGGCAGCCCTAGGAGCTCAGAGCCTTCGCGACGATCGCCTGCAAGTGTGCCGGCAGTTCCAGTTCCAGTGCCCTGGCGTGGGCGATCTCAGACATTTTCCGCCAAGTCTTGCGGACGATGTCGATCAATTTGTCCTCATCCTGCGCGTCGGCGAATACCGGGAAATAATGTTCCAAAAAGACCAGGCAGGCCACATCCTCGATCAACTGCACGCCCGGATCGCGCTTGACGCCTTGTTTCGCGACCATCTTCCTCACCGCCGCGATCGTTTCCTCGTCGTAGCCGGCCTGCCGCAGCAGGATTTCCGCCTGCTCGGCGTGGAACCGGTACAAAAAGCTCCGCCATCTGAGATAACCTTCACGGGTCGCAGGATAATCCTCCCTGGCCACCATCCAGCGCCGCACGTGCTGTGCCCGCGCCGCCAACTGTGTGGACTCGGGGGCGTCGGGCGCCAATCGCTCCAGCCAATCCGTCATGCGTTGGCTGTATAGCAGCTCTTTGGGGTAAACCCGCCCCTCCCAGGCTTCCCGGTTGGGATCCTCGCTGTTGGCCCGGTCGATCAACTCGATGGCCTTAATCAATCGCTCGCTAATCATTCGGACCCCCACTCTTGGAAGGGAACACCCATTCCAGGCGAACGCGCGTTTGGTTCACTACCTCTCAATCTTCCAGCCCCCGCACGCCCCGCTCAACCTCGCCCTGTTTTCTGAGCTGGCGCTTGAGTATCTTGCCCGTTGCATTCTTGGGCAACTCGGGTATTAGAAAGATTTTGCGGGGAATTTCATGGCGGCCCAGACGTTGGCGGCACCAGGCTCGGATTTCGGCCTCGGTCGCGGTTTGGCTTTCGTTCAGGACGATGAATGCAACGGGAATTTCACCATGTAGTTCGTGCGGCTCACCGACCACCGCCACTTCCTTGACCGGCGGAAACAGATAAAGCGCCTCCTCGATCACCCGGGGATAGACATTCATGCCGTTGACGATGATGAGGTCTTTCTTGCGATCGACGATAGTGAAATAACCGTCCTCGTCCTCGGTACCCAGATCGCCGGTGAGAAACCAGCCGTCGCGAAACACCTCCGCCGTCGCGGCCGGCAAATTCCAATAACCTTTCATCACGTTCGCGCCACGTACGGCGATTTCGCCGACCTGACCACGCGGCAGCTGTTCGCGACCGTCTTCGCCGACGATCCGCATTTCGACCCCCGGAACAGGCAAGCCGACCGTACCGGGCTTGACCAAACCGCCAATGGGATTGACACAGGTCACCGGCGAGCATTCGGTGGGCCCGTCGCCTTCGTAGATCGCGATCCCGAACGTCGCCTCGAAACGCCCCATCACTTCGACCGGCAGCGCCGCCCCGCCGGCAACGCAAAAGCGCAATGACGCCAACAGCGGCGCTCGTTCCGGCTTGAGCCGCAACAACACGTTGAACATGCTGGGAACGCCCAGGAAGATGCTCGCCCGGGTTGCGTGAATGGTTTGGACCACCAGTTCCGGTTCGAAACGCGCCAGGGGCGCGAAAGCGCAACCGCTGAGCAGCGGCGTCAACATGCCCACGGTCGCCGCAAACGCGTGAAACATGGGCAAGACCACCAGCACGACATCCCGGCCGGGCTGCCATTCCCACGCCTCGCGGAGGCTCTGCGTATTCGCGAGCAGATTGGCATGGGTGAGCATGACGCCCTTGGGGCGGCCGGTGGTGCCCGAAGTGTAAATGATCGCAACGAGATCTTCGCTCGCGTCGAAGTCGACTGCCGGCGTGGGCGCATCGGTTGCCAGCATGTCTTCCCAACGCAGCGCGCCATCGACCTGACCGCCAAGGCACACCGAGAAGGCTAGCGTGGGTACGGAATCTTTCAGCAAGCCCGCCTGTTCCGCAAAGGCGGCGTGGTAGATCAGCGCCTTCGCACCGGCGTCGTTCAGGATGTAGGCGATACCGCTGGGGCTCTGGAGGAGATTGATCGGCACCACCGTCGCCCCAGCTTTGACGATGCCTGTGTAGGCAATGGCGAAGTAATCGGAATTGATGCAATACAGGCCGACGCGGTCACCTTTGGAAATGCCCCGTTGCGTCAGAGCTGCGGCGAAACGATCCGACTGTTCATCAAAGACGGCGAAGCTTAGCCGGTGCGCGCCACTGATGATGGCAGGAAGATCTGCATGGCGGCTAGCGGCAGCGCGCAGAGCGTGGGCCAGTGATGTCATGGGGATGCACCTTTCCTGGAATGGATCATGTACATGTAAAGGGCGTCTCGAAAAATTCGAGGCGCCCTAGTGTCGACCCGTCCGGCGGCCGGGTAGAACCGTCCCGCCCTCTCGTCTATACCGGGGCGGGATCGGGATGCGCCTTAGTTGATGACGTTGTGGCCTCGGTTGCGCATGCAGTTGATATAGGCCCGCTTATATTGGTTGTCCGCGTCTACACCCTGATTGGCTCCGCCGCCGATGCCGCCCGCCGCCGCACCAATGGCAGCACCACCGCCGGGATTGCCTGCCACCGCACCGATGGCCGCGCCTGCCGCGGCGCCAAGCAGGCCGCCCGCAACGACCCCTTTTGCGGACTCGGTTCCGACGCTGCCGGCCTGTTTCGCCAGCATCTTGCATTCTTGACTGTCCTGCTGCGCCCGATATGCATTGGGATCATTGTAGGTATCGACCACGGGCTCCCACCCCGTGTAGGTGGCGCAGCCGTTCACGATGGCTACCGCGCCCAGGACAACCGTAAAAATCAAAACTTTCTTAACCATGTCACTCTCTGTGTAGAACTGATGAAAAGGTGGTCTTTGTCACAGCGATCAGGCACGCGCCCGATACAGGGGTAAGACTATAGCAAACATCGCCAATCATTAAGTTTGCCTGCGTCCCTTGCCGTTCTAACGCATCCCGGCAAACCCGTCATTCCAAAGCAAATAATGTGCCGCTGGCAGATTCAATAACAATAGCAAATGCCGATCAAGGAAGTACCGCGCCGCCCATTCGCTCACCCAATGATGGCTTCGCCCCGCGCCAGTCGCGGCAGCTTGCCACTCAAGCCCATCGCGTACCGCATGGCCAGTTTTTTCGCCGGGAACACGCGCTCGGCCAAACCCAGTCCCAAGTTGCGGATCAGCTTGACGGGGAAATTAGCGTTGCCGAACACACGGTAGAACAGATCCATCGTCGTCATCATCAGCAGATTATTCTGCCGCCGCATTTTTTCGTAGTCCTGGAGCACTTTCGCTGCGCCGATGTCTTTGCCGTCCCGTTTGGCGGCCACGAGCACCTGCGCGAGGGCGGCGGCGTCCAGCAGACCGATGTTCACCCCCTGCCCTGCCAGCGGATGGATCATGTGGGCCGCGTCGCCGATCAGCGCCACGCCCTCCTTCACATAGGAAAGGGCATGCTGGCGCTTGAGGGGAAAGCTGCCGCGGGAAACGATCCCCTTGATATCGCCTAGGGCGGAAGGGAAGGTCGCCAACAATTCCCGCAGCAAATCTTTCTCCGGCAGGGCCTTGAGCCGCTTCACCTCATCGGGCCGGTGGTACCAGACCAGGGACGCGTGCGGCCCCGTCAGGGGCAGAAAGGCTTGCGGCCCGTCAGGTGTGAACCGCTGCCAGGTGATGTCCTGCTGCCCATAGGCGGTTTCCACGTTCAACACCAGAGCATGTTGCTCGTAATCCCAGGAACTCACGCCCATGCCGGCCACCTGTCGAACCCGCGAATGACCGCCATCAGCGGCGACCAGCAATCGGGCGGCCACGGTGCGGCCGTCTTCCAGCTGGATGATGGATTGTGCGGGCGCGTACTCGATCAGTTTGGTCTTCGCCGGGCAGAGAAAATCCACGTTGGCGAAATCGACCACACGATCCAACAAGGCCAACTGGATGATACGATTCTCGACGATATAACCCAGCAAGGGCTCCTCGATGTCCTCGCTGCGGAATTCCACATCGCCCCTATCCTCCCAGACGCGCATCCGGCGGAACGGGCAGAAGCGGCGGGCGGAGATGCCCTTCCAGGCGCCCACGGTCTTGATGATGCTTGCCGAGGCGACGCTGACGGCCGACACACGCAGATCGTGAGGCTGATCCGCAGCGAAAGCCGGCGGCGGTGAATCCTCGATCATGACCACCCGCAAGGAGCTGTCGCCCAGACAACAACCCAAGGTCGCCCCGACCATTCCGCCGCCGACGATGGCGACATCAAAATGTTCTGTCATAAAGCTTCTCCAAACCCCTCAAACTTGAACAGGCCAGGCATCAAATCAAGCGCATGATAAATGAAAAGGAAGGACGCGGCATGGCTCCCCGCATGCCGGGAGAATTTCGATCCCGATTCCGCCCTTACCGTCATTGGCTTTCGTCGAAGCCGGGGCATTCGCCCCGCCGCGGGACAGTCGGTTCGAAGAGCAGTTGAGGCGGGCAATTCTACAACGAACGCGATCGAGACAACGCGCAAAAATCCCTCTTTCCTTCGCGAAATAGAGAAAACACCGAAAGGACCGGATTTCTCATCGAACCGATCGGTGATAAGCTGTTTTCGCGGTACTTGAAATCTAGGGTCAGATTCTCTATATTTGCCGACCGTTTGTTTGCCAGGCGGGACCGCCGCCACTCAAGAGAATCTCCGCAAATCAACACCCGACGGCCACGGTGGAGTTTGCGCACACGCCGCTTCTTCCGACGATTCTTCCTGCGCCCGTGCCAAACAAAGTGAATTTACCCCCAGTTGCCGAATGCCGAATGAGGTAAAAAAATGAGTTACAGCACCTTACCCGCCAAGCAGGGTCTGTATGACCCTCGCAATGAACACGACGCATGCGGTGTGGGCTTCATCGCCCATATCAAGGGGCAACAAAGTCACTCGATCGTCCAACAGGGACTGGAATTGCTGAAAAACCTCACCCACCGCGGCGCAGTCGGCGCCGACCCCCTGGCGGGCGACGGCGCTGGCATTCTCATTCAAATCCCCGACGCCTTCCTGCGGGAGGAATGCGGGAAACAGGGGCTTACCCTGCCCGCTTTGGGCCGTTACGGCGTCGGCATGGTCTTCCTGCCGCGCAAGCCGGAACATCGCGCGACCTGCGAAAAAATCGTAGAGGATTTTGTGAAGGCGGAAGGCCAAGCCCTGCTCGGCTGGCGCGACGTCCCGGTGGACAACACCGGACTCGGGGAATCGGTCAAGGTCGTGGAACCGGTGATCCGGCAGGTCTTTGTCGGCTGTATGGGAAGCTGCGAGGACCAGACTGCATTCGAACGTAAGCTGTTCGTTATCCGCAAGCAGATCGACAACAAGATCCGGGAACTCAACCTGGACGAAGGCAAGATGTTTTACATCCCTTCCTTCTCTTCCCGTACCCTGGTTTACAAGGGCATGCTGCTGGCCGATCAAGTCGGCGTGTTTTACTCCGATCTGCGGGACGAGAAACTGGTATCGGCTCTGGCGCTGGTGCACCAACGCTTCTCGACCAACACCTTCCCGACCTGGGATCTGGCACACCCTTTCCGCATGATCGCTCACAACGGCGAGATCAATACCCTGCGCGGCAATATCAACTGGATGGCGGCGCGGCGCCATTCCATGTCCTCCGAGCTGTTGGGCGAGGACCTGAACAAAATCTGGCCGCTGATCGCCGAAGGGAAGTCCGACTCCGCCTGTTTCGACAACGCCTTGGAACTCCTGGTCATGGGCGGCTATTCCTTGGTTCACGCCATGATGTTACTGATCCCGGAGGCCTGGGCCGGGAACCCCCTGATGGACGAAAAGCGCCGAGGCTTCTACGAATATCACTCGGCCCTGATGGAGCCCTGGGACGGCCCCGCCGCCGTCGCCTTCACCGATGGCCGCCAAATCGGCGCGACCCTCGACCGCAACGGCTTGCGCCCGGCGCGATATCTGATCACCGACGACGATTACGTGGTCATGGCCTCGGAGATGGGCGTTCTGGATATTCCCCAGCACAAGATCGTCAAGAAATGGCGCTTGCAACCGGGCAAGATGTTTCTGATCGACCTGGAACAGGGCCGCATCATCGACGACGCCGAAATCAAGGCGGCGCTGGCCGAGCGCGCGCCTTACCGGCAATGGCTGGACGCAACCCAGATCCTGCTGGATAACCTCCCGCCGGAGGTGGCCGCCATGGCCCCGGATTCGCAGACTCTGCTGGATTGTCAGCAGGCCTTCGGTTACACCCAGGAAGACATCCGGTTCCTCCTTCAACCGATGGCGCTCACCGGCCAGGAACCGGTCGGCTCGATGGGCTCGGACGCGGCGCTGGCGGTGTTGTCCAACCGTCCCCGCCTACTCTACGACTATTTCAAGCAGGGTTTCGCCCAGGTCACCAATCCGGCCATCGACCCGATCCGCGAGGAACTGGTCATGTCGCTGGTTTCGCACATCGGCCCGCGCCCCAACCTGTTGGGCCTGAAAGACGGCGGCATCCACAAGCGACTCGAAGTCCACCAGCCCATCCTTTCCAACAAGGATCTGGAAAAGATCCGCCGAATCGAGGCCCGTACCGCCGGCGCGTTCAGAACCAAGACCCTGACCATCTGCTACCCCGCCGATACTGGCGCTTCGGGCATGGAACCGGCGCTCAAGACGCTGTGTTCCCATGCCGAGCAGGCCGTGCACGACGGCAACAACATTCTGGTGCTGTCCGACCGCAAGGTGGACGCCGACCATGTCGCCATCCCCGCCCTGCTGGCGATCTCGGCGGTACATTACCACCTGATCCGCGCGGGTCTGCGCACCAAAGTGGGTCTGGTCATCGAAACCGGCGAGGCGCGCGAGGTGCATCATTTCGCCCTGTTAGCCGGTTATGGCGCGGAAGCGATCAATCCTTACCTGGCCTTTCACACAATTTCCGAGCTGTGCGAAAAGCTGCCGGAAAAACTCAGCCAAGACGAGGCGCACAAGCGTTACATCAAGGCGATCGGCAAGGCGTTGCTGAAGGTCATGTCCAAGATGGGCATTTCCACCTACCAGTCCTATTGCGGCGCACAGATATTCAACGCCATCGGTCTGAGCGAGGCACTGCTGGACGAATATTTCACCGGCACCTCCTCCACCACCGGTGGCGCAGGCCTCAAGGAAATCGCCGAGGAAACGGTGCGTCGGCACCGGCTGGCCTTCGGCGATGCGCCGATCTATCGAAACGCGCTGGATGTGGGCGGCGAGTATGCCTACCGGGTGCGCGGCGAGGATCACATCTGGACGCCGGAAACCATCACCAAGCTCCAGCACGCCACCCGCGCCAAGGACGCCAAGACCTATGCGGAATACGCCCGCCTGATCAACGAGCAGAACGAGAATCTGCTCACCCTGCGCGGCCTGATGGACTTCAACTTCGACGCCGAACCGGTCCCGCTGGAGGAAGTCGAGCCGGCGAAGGCAATCGTCAAACGGTTCGCCACCGGCGCGATGTCGTTCGGCTCAATTTCCTACGAAGCGCATACAACCCTGGCGATCGCCATGAACCGCATCGGCGGGAAATCGAACACCGGCGAGGGGGGCGAGCTTGCCGAACGGTTCAAGCCCCTGCCGAACGGGGACTCCTTGCGCTCGGCGATCAAGCAGGTGGCCTCCGGCCGCTTCGGCGTCACGACCGAATACCTGGTCAACGCCGACGATATTCAGATCAAGATCGCACAGGGGGCAAAGCCCGGCGAGGGTGGTCAGTTGCCCGGCCACAAGGTCGACAACGTCATCGCCAAGGTGCGCCATTCGACACCCGGCGTCGGCCTGATTTCGCCGCCACCGCACCATGACATCTACTCCATCGAGGATCTGGCGCAGCTGATTCACGATTTGAAGAACGTCAACCCTGGGGCCCGCATCAGCGTCAAGCTGGTCTCGGAAGTGGGGGTTGGCACGGTCGCGGCGGGTGTAGCCAAGGCGCACGCCGATCATGTGACCATCGCCGGCTATGACGGCGGCACTGGCGCCAGTCCCATCACCTCGATCAAGCATGCGGGACTGCCGTGGGAGATCGGACTGGCTGAAACCCACCAGACTCTGGTACTGAACAAGCTGCGCGGTCGCATCAGCGTCCAGGCCGATGGTGGCATGCGGACGGGCCGGGATGTCGCCATCGCCTTCCTGCTGGGCGCGGACGAGGTGGGATTCGCCACCGCGCCGCTGATCGTCTCGGGCTGCATCATGATGCGCAAGTGCCATCTGAACACCTGCCCCGTAGGCGTGGCCACCCAGGACCCCGAACTGCGCAAGCGTTTCACCGGCCAGCCCGAGCATGTGGTCAATTATTTCTTTTTCGTGGCCGAAGAGCTGCGTCAGATCATGGCCAAATTGGGCTTCCGCACCGTTAACGAAATGATCGGACGTTCCGAGAAGCTGGACATGCGCCGAGCCATCTCACACTGGAAGGCTTCGAAGATCGATTTCACCAAGATCCTATACAAGCCCGAGGCCGGCCCGAATGTGGCGACCTGCAATACCGAGCGACAGGATCACGGCCTGGACAAGGCGCTCGATCTGAAACTGATCGAACTGGCCAAGCCGGCTCTGGAAGATCGCAAACCCGTTCGGATCGAAACGACGATCCGTAACTACAACCGCACTTTCGGGGCGATGCTCTCCGGCGAAGTGGCAAAACGCTATGGCCACTCGGGCTTGCCCGAGGACACCATCTCGATCCTCGCCGAAGGCACTGCCGGGCAAAGTTTCGGCGCGTTTCTGGCCGCCGGCGTCAGCGTCGAACTCCAGGGCGAAGCTAACGACTATGTCGGCAAGGGGCTTTCCGGTGGGCGCATCGTGATCTATCCGCCCCGCGACTGCCCGATCGTGCCCGAGGACAATATCATCGTCGGCAACACCGTGCTTTACGGCGCGATCAGCGGCGAATGTTATTTCCGCGGCGTCGCCGGCGAACGCTTCGCGGTGCGCAATTCCGGTGCCATCGCAGTGGTGGAGGGCTTGGGCGATCACGGCTGCGAATACATGACCGGCGGGGTCGTCGTCGTGCTCGGCGAGACCGGCCGCAATTTCGCCGCCGGCATGTCGGGGGGCGTTGCCTATGTGCTCAACCACAACGGCGATTTCGAGCGGCGTTGCAACCTGGCCATGGTGGAACTCGAGCCAATTCCCGCCGAGGACAGCGCGCTCGAAAGCCTGGAGCACCAGGGCGGTGATTTGGAAACGCACGGTTTGGTCGACATCCTCCGCGACATGAACCGTAACGATGTCCTGCGCCTGCGCAACCTGATCGAGCGCCATCGCCGCTACACCGGCAGCGAACGGGCCCAACATATCCTCGACAACTGGGCGAGCTACCTGCCGCGCTTCGTCAAGGTCATGCCGGTCGACTACCGGGAGGCGCTGGAAAAGATGCGGCAAACCCAAGCGCAATCCGGGATTCATCATTAGCCGTATTAACTGTGTTGGGTTAGTCCTGAGCGTAGCATCAGCGAAGTCGAAGGGCGTAACCCAACGGGCTGCCGCACCAATGTTGGGTTGCGCGATGAAGCCGCTACCCCGACCTACGGCCTACGGGCTCGTCCGCGGAATTAAGACAGAGGTAAGTACAGAATGGGCAAACCTACGGGGTTCATGGAAATCTCGCGCCAGGATCGGCGATATACACTGGTCGCCGACCGCATCCAGCATTACCACGAGTTCGTTATCCCGCTGACCGACGAAGAGATGAGCAAGCAGGGTGCGCGCTGCATGGACTGCGGCATCCCTTACTGCCATCAGGGTTGCCCGATCAACAACATCATCCCCGACTGGAACGATCTGGTTTATCAGGGCAACTGGCGCGAGGCCCTGGAAGTGCTGCACAGCACAAACAATTTCCCTGAGTTCACCGGCCGCATTTGTCCTGCTCCCTGCGAAGCCGCCTGCACGCTGAACCTGACCGACGAACCCGTCACCATCAAGAGCATCGAATGTTCCATCGTCGATAGGGCCTGGGAAAACGGCTGGGTCAAACCGCAGATTCCTCCGCACCGCACCGGCAAGCGCGTCGCCATCGTCGGTTCCGGTCCCGCGGGACTCGCCTGCGCCCAGCAACTGGCGCGCGTCGGCCATACCGTAGTGGTTTACGAGAAGGCTGACCGCATCGGCGGCCTGATGCGTTACGGCATTCCCGACTTCAAGATGGCGAAGCACCTCATCGACCGCCGTATCGCCCAGATGCAGGCCGAAGGTGTGGTATTCCGCCCCAACAGCCACATCGGCCGTACCATCCCGATCCAATCCCTGGTCGACGACTTCGATGCGGTCGTGCTTGCCGGCGGCGCCGAGAAGCCGCGCGACTTGCCGGTTCCGGGACGCGAACTCCAGGGCGTGCATTACGCGATGGAGTTCCTACCGCAGCAGAACAAGCGGGTCGCCGGGGATCTCATTCCGGAAGAGGTCGGTATCTGCGCCGAAGGCAACCATGTCATCGTGATCGGCGGCGGCGATACCGGCTCCGACTGCATCGGCACATCGATCCGGCACGGTGCGGCTTCGGTCACCCAACTGGAGATCCTGCCTAAACCTCCCGAAAAAGAAAACAAGGCACTGACCTGGCCGGAATGGCCAAACAAACTGCGGATATCTTCCTCCCAGGAAGAAGGCTGCCAACGCGACTGGTCTGTCGCCACCAAGGCGTTTGCGGGAGAGAACGGCCGCGTGACGCAAATCCACTGCGTCCGGCTCGAGTGGAAACAGGAGGGAGGCCGTTGGGTGATGAGCGAAATCCCCGGCAGCGAATTCACCTTGAAGGCCGATCTGGTTCTATTGGCCATGGGGTTCCTCCATCCCGTACATGAAGGCATGCTGAAGGAACTGGGCGTGGAGATCGACGAGCGCGGCAACGTTCGGGCCAACACGGTCGATTACAAGACCTCTTTGGATAAAGTCTTCACCGCCGGCGACATGCGCCGTGGTCAGTCCCTGGTGGTCTGGGCCATTCGCGAAGGCCGCCAGGCCGCGCGTTCAGTGGATGAATATTTGATGGGGTGCTCGGAACTACCCCGTTAATCGAGGGAAGGAGCGAGTTGAACCGCGCCTGCCTAAAAAAACGATCTCATGAACAGATTCCTTTCCCTCGCCCGGGTGTTCGGCCTGATGCTGATGGTCTACAGTGTAACCTACACGCTGCCGATCCTGACCGCGCTGCTGTACCGAGACGGCACGGCCCTGTTGTTTGTCGAGGACATGTTCCTAACCTTCGGGGCGGGCGGCTTGCTCTGGCTCCTCGCCAGGGATTTCCAGCGCGAACTGAAGTCGACGGACGGTTTCCTTCTGGTGGTGGTGACCTGGACCGGAATGGCGGCGTTCTCGACGTTTCCGCTGATGTCCTATATCCAAGGGCTTTCTTTCACCGACGCCTATTTCGAAACCATGTCGGGGCTTTCCACCACCGGCGCGACGGTGCTGTCCGGTTTGGATAATCTGCCCCCGGCCATCAATCTCTGGCGTCACGAACTGAACTGGCTGGGCGGAATGGGGATCATCGTACTCGCCGTGGCGATTCTGCCCGTGCTTGGGGTCGGAGGCCGCCAGATGTTCATGGCGGAGACGCCCGGGCCGATGAAGGACAGCAAACTCACGCCACGCATCACCGAGACGGCGAAAAATCTTTGGATCGTTTATGCCGGCATCACCTTTGCCTGCATTCTCTCCCTGAAACTGGCCGGCATGGGCTGGCTGGACGCCGTCTGTCACGCTTTCGCGACGATGGGATTGGGTGGCTTTTCCACCCACGATGCCAGCGTGGGGTATTTCAATTCTCCGGCCATCGAGGCGGTGCTGATCGTTTTCATGCTGCTGGCGGGGATGAATTTCGCCACCCACTTCCTGGCGCTGCGCACCAAGAACATCGAACCTTACAAGCACGACATCGAGGCTATGCCTTTCCTCGTATTGATGATCGGTAGCTGTTTGGGGATAGCCCTATACTTGCTCCTGCAAGGCGTCTACGACAACTATTGGACCGCCCTGCGCCACGCCAGCTTCAACCTCGTGTCCATCGGCACCGACTGTGGCTTCGCCAGCGTCGATTTCAATCGATGGCCGATCTTCGCCCCCCTGTGGATGCTGTTCCTCAGCTGCGTCGCGGTCTGTACGGGTTCAACAGGCGGGGGCATCAAGATGATGCGCACCCTCATCCTAGTCAAACAAAGCCAGATGCAGATGTTCCTGCTCGCCCATCCGACGGCGGTCAATCCGCTCAAAGTCGGGAAGATGGTGATTCCCTCCCCCATCCTGCTTTCGGTGCTGGGCTTCATCTTCGTCTACTTCATGAGCATCGTATTCCTGACCCTAGCCCTGGTCATCAGCGGCCTGGATTTCGTTTCATCCTTCTCCGCAATCATCGCCTGCATCAACAACGCCGGCCCCGGACTGGACAGGGTGGGTCCCGCGACCAACTACTCCGCACTCAGCGATTTTCAGACCTGGGTCTGCTCGCTGGCCATGTTCCTGGGCCGCATCGAAGTGTTCACCGCTCTCATCATTCTGACCCCGGCGTTTTGGCGCAAATGAGCCGGTTCAGCGGCCGCGGCTATAGAGTCCAATCAACTCGGCTCGGCCCAGGATATGACCTTGCATCGCCTGCTCCAACCTGGCCTTGGTCGGCTGCTTGAGGTCCGGCAGCTCGGTATCGAGCGCATAAAGCTTGTGAAAATAGCGGTGCTGGCCTATCGGCGGACAAGGCCCGCCATAGCCGACGCGCTTCCAGTCGTTAACTCCCTGTTTCGTCCCGGCCGGTAGCCGGTCGGCCATCACGCCTTCAGACAATCCGCCCTCAACGGCGGGCAAATTGTACAGAACCCAGTGCACCCAGGTCATTTTGGGCGCCTTGGGGTCGGGCGCATCGGGATCGTCCACGATCAACACGAGGGTTTTCGTCCCTGAGGGAAGACCCGACCAGACCAGCGGGGGCGAAACATCGTCGCCGTCGCAGCTGAAACGCCGGGGCATCACGCCCTGATGAGAAAACGCAGGGGATTCGAGTTTCATGGGGATGGACTCCACTCCGGTTGTACCGACAGGAAACGCCTTCGGAATCGAAAACAACAAGGCAGCGGAAAAAACCGCCCAGAACATTCGCTTCATCATAAAAACCCCATAACGCCGGAAGATCAGGCTTCGCGCAGTCTAACCGCGAGCACGTCGCACTTGGCGTGATGGATCACGCTGGCGGCCGTGGAACCCAGCAACAGGGCGATGCCGTGCCGGCCGTGCGATCCGACCACGATCAAATCGACCTCTTGTTGCTCGGCGAGATGAATGATCTCCGCCTTCGGACTGCCGACTTCGACCCATTGCCGGTGTTCCGGAACAGCCAAGGTTTCCGCCAGCTTGGCCATACGCGTTTTGGCCGATTCCAGCATTTGCTCGGTAAGATCGATATCGAAGGGAACGATAGGCCCGTAGGCGGAATCTCCGATCGGAAGATTTTCCACCACATGCAGCAGAGTCAAGTCCGCCTGATATTTTTCCGCTAGATCCCTTGCACGGTTCGCCACCTGTTCACTGTGTTCGGAAAAATCGGTCGCCAGCAGGATGTGTCGGTAATTTGCCATGACTCCTCCTTTGCGGATCTGTGTCAGCATACCTTACCATGCCGCCCCTCGAACGTCATGCCGATGGGGCGAACAACAGCAGCATGACCTGATAGCTGGCGACGACATAGACGATGGCCAGTCCCAATCCGATGCCCAGATGACGCGATAAGGCGTGGCGCAGGATATGAGCGACCACCGCCAGATGCCAGAGCATCAGCAGGAGCAGGAACAAATATACGCCTTTGGCTTCGGGCGAAGTCAACATCCAGGTCAACAATGGCACGGCGAGGCTGCTGATGAGCGCGTCGCAGCCCAGCATGGCGATGGCCGTTTGCAGAAAACGGGACATCAGCCCCGCCACCTTCAGGGTGATGAAGAGGAAACCCAGCAACATGGCCCCTTCCACCAGGGCCTGAATTGCGGCATCCGCCCAAGTGGCCTCCAAGCCAAGCAATACTATGCCGACCACCAAATAGGCCAGCGTCGCGAGTCCCAGCAACAAGCCTGAGGCCGGTAAATCCTGCGGGCCTTTCTTGAACAGGCAGATATCGAAGAACAATTTGATCAATGGCATCAGGATTTCCTCAAACGACCGTTATCACGCGGCATTCAGATTCTGGGCGGCATCCAGCGCTTCGCTGGCCTCCAGCCACGCGTTTTCCGCAGCAGCCGCCTCGCGCTCCAGCCCCGCCTTTTCCACTAACAGGCATCGCAGGCGTTCCTTGCCTGCCGGCTCATATACCGTCGGATCGGCCAGTTGCGCCTCGATGCGCTGGCGGGCGTGGGTCAATCGGTCGAGAGCGGCTTCTGCCTGGATTACCCGCTGCCGCAAAGGTTGGAGTTGCCGTCTTTTGTCGGCCTCCTGACGACGCTGATCCTTGCGCGATCCGGCCACTGAGGTTTCTCTTTCGGTCGCTGCATCTGCACCGCGGCGCGTTCCCAGGATGCTGCGGTAATCATCCAGATCGCCGTCAAACCGGGTCACGGCCCGATCGGCCACCAGCCAGAAATCGTCCGCCACGATACGCAACAAAAAGCGATCATGGGACACGAGCACCAGCGCCCCCTCGAAATCCTGCAAGGCGCGGCTGAGCGCATAGCGCATCTCCAGATCGAGATGGTTGGTCGGCTCATCCAACAACAGTAAGTTGGGTCTTTGATAGATCAACAGGGCCAGCGCCAGCCGCGCCTTCTCCCCGCCCGAAAAGGGCTCCACCGCAGATAATGCCGTCTCGCCCTGGAAACCGAAGCCGCCCAGAAAGCTGCGCAAGTCTTTTTCGGCGGCTTTTCGGTCCAGACGCTGCAAATGCCACAGCGGGCTCTCGTCCATGCGGAGCTGTTCGATCTGATGCTGGGCGAAATAACCCAGGCGCAAGTCCTGGGCGCCGATTCGCCGCCCCGCCCGCAAGGGGAGAACGCCGGCCATGGCCTTGATCAGGGTGGATTTGCCCGCGCCATTGGCGCCCAACAGGCCGATGCGGTCGCCGGGTGAGAGCGTCAGCGCGACGCCTTCCAGAATAGGCTGCTCAGCGTAACCCACTGCAGCCTCATCGAAACACAGCAGCGGCCTCGGCAGCTTGCTCGGAGGCAAGAACTCGAAGCCGAACGGCGAGTCCACATGCGCCTGGGCGATCAACTCCATGCGCGCCAGCGCCTTTAGACGGCTCTGAGCCTGTCGCGCCTTGGTGGCCTTGGCGCGGAAGCGGTCGACGTACGAGCGGATATGCTCGATCTCACGCTGCTGCCTTTGGTAAGCGGCCTGACGCTGGGCCAGAAGTTCGGCGCGACGGACCTCGAACGCGGAATAGTTGCCGGTGTAAAGCGTCAGAGACTGATTTTCGATGTGGATGATGTGATCCGTGATTTCGTCCAGAAAATCCCGATCATGTGAAATCAGCAGCAGGGTGCCGGAATAATTCGAGAGCCACTCCTGCAGCCAGATGACGGCGTCCAGATCCAGATGGTTGGTCGGCTCATCCAACAGCAGGATATCCGAGCGGCACATCAGCGCCTGCGCGAGATTGAGCCGCATCCGCCAGCCGCCGGAAAACTCGGCTACTGCCCGCTGTTCGTCTTCCAGCTTGAAGCCCAACCCGCTCATCAGCCGCGCCGCCCGCGCCCCGGCCTGGTAACCGCCAACTGCCTCTAAGCGTGCATGGAGGTGCGCGTAATGGACGCCGTCCTTGTTGGCGTCCGCGCTCTCCAGTTCGGACTGAATCGAACGCAGTTCGCGGTCGCCGTCCAAGACGTATTCAATCGCGGGACGCGCATGCGCCACCATTTCCTGGGCGACGTGGGCAATCACGGCGTTGGGCGGCAAGCTCAATTCGCCGGCGTCGGCATGCAGTCCGCCCAGCAACAGGCTGAACAGACTGGATTTGCCGGCCCCATTCGCTCCGGTGATGCCCACTTTCTGCCCGGCAGGAATGGTCAGGTTGACGCCTTCGAACAAAAGCCGGCTGCCCCGGCGCAGGGCCAGAGTTCTGAACCTGATCATAAGCCGGGAAGGGTCGCAGCGAACGATGGAGGGTTGGCAGTTATGGGCGCCTCGCGCATGGTCCGACGACTCAAGCCGCCTGTTCGATACACTCGTCGGCCCGCTTCACGAACTCGTGAAGATCGCCTTTCTTCAGGGTGGCGCGGGGAATGATCAGGGCCGCATCGGCGGAAACGAAAACGAACGCGTATTTCTTGGTGCTCTCGATCCGGAGGACTTCTGCCCAAGGCATCCTGGATTCACCACTCGGGGTGATCTCGACCAACTCGTCTTGCTCGACTCGCAGCGCGCAACGCCCCAGAACACAGGCCTTCTCTTCCTCGGAGTACATTTTCCTGAGCTGCTGACGCCAGTTCCACTTGAGGTACGAGGGGACTCCGAACCCCCAGCCTAGTGCGATCAGCGCGACATACACTGCTGACTGAAGGTCCTTGAAGTAAAAAAACAAGATCATCGCGATCACGGCGATAATTCCGGGCAATGTGGCTTGATGCCGGCGCATGCTTTTTTGCAGCTTCTGCGAATTTTGCAATTGATGTTCGTTGAACGCGATCAAATCCTGTTCGCGCACTTCGTATTCGATTTCTGTCATGGCGATTCCAGTGGGAAATTGGGCGAGTCTGCCCCTGATCAGCCCGCATTGAAGGGACGGCCAAATGGCCACCGGAGAGGAGACCGACCGGCTTTCAAAAAGGTGACTAGTATACGCAATTCTGTTTCAATTTACCCAGGCCAAAGGCCCGTCGCCTGCCCCATCATTCCTCTCCAGGAGATCATTATGAAAGGCCACCCGCAGGTCATCGATCATTTGAACGCCTTGCTCGCCGGCGAACTGACCGCCATCGATCAGTACTTCATCCATTCCCGGATGTATCACGACTGGGGCATGGACAAACTGCACGTACAAGTCAGCCATGAAATGCAGGAAGAGCAGATGCATGCGGATATGCTGATCAATCGGATTCTGTTTCTGGAAGGAACCCCCGATCTGAGCAAACGTGAGGCGCTCGCCGTAGGCCGGGACGTGCCCGAAATGCTGAGGAATGACCTCGCCGTCGAACACAGGGTCATCGGCCATTTGAAAGAAGTCATCGCTTTTTGCGAAACGGTCCAAGACTTCCAAACCCGCGAGATCCTGTTAAAACTGCTAAAAGACACAGAAGAAGATCATGCCTGGTGGCTGGAAACGCAATTAGGGCTCATCGACCATATCGGCCTGGCGAATTATCTCCAGTCGCAAATGTAGGGCAAACCGCCAGATTGGATGTGCGTTGCTCGATCGAAAACATGCAGTAATCGATTGAAACAGCTGCTCATTGAAAACTATTCTCAGTTGTACTAGTATTGAATTGGGTTCATGACCAATTCACTGTAATGTACATCTGTATCTGCAAGAAAATCACCGACCACCAGATCCGCAAAGCGGTCCTGGAGCACAGCGTCAATAACCTTCGCGAACTCCGCTCATGCCTGGGCGCCTGTGATCAATGCGGAAAATGCGCCGCCGATGCCAAGAACATCCTAAAGGAATCCGCGAAAGAGAGAATGGTGTTGGACAATCACTCGCTGCGGGCAAGCTGAAATCAGCGCTATACAACCCTGCCGGGCGCACCAATGAAAAATGCGCCCGAAGGCGCACTTTCAATAGTTTGGCCAGACTGGAAGTGTCTTGGCCGAAATCAAGAATGGACTTCCCTGTCCCCGGTCACTCCCCTTATCAGAAGCTGATCACCACATCGGTTGAGAAGACGAACTGATCCTGCTTGTTGTTACCGAACGGTCGATAGGCGCCTCCCAG
>DATIXD010000265.1:0-6901 GCA_035518875.1 Methylococcaceae bacterium
GCGATTCATCCTGATTTTCGACGAGCGCGGACAAGGGCTGCACGGCAAGCACGAAATCGAGGCCTTCGATGCCTTGCCGCCGTTTCCGGCATCCGAGACCGCGCGCCTGTGCCACCTGCTGCTGATGCAGGCTTTGCCGGCACTCGCGGAAGGCGATATCGTCGGTTTCGGGGCGGTCATCACCGAGCTGCAGAACGCCGTGGGCGACCATTTCGCGCCGGCGCAAGGCGGACGCTTCACCAGTCCGGAAGTGGGCGAGGCATTGGTCTGGCTGGGAGCGCAGGGCGCCGTCGGGCTCGGGCAAAGCTCCTGGGGGCCGACCGGCTTTTGCCTGGTCGAAAGCCCAGCTGGGGCGGCCCGCCTGATCGACCTGATCCGAGGACGCTACGCGGGTCTAAGTTTCATTGCGGCCAGCGCCCGCAACCGGGGCGCGGACGTCCTGCCAAAAGATTGCCGCCCCATCGGCGATGTCTCGCGCGTTCAGGCCACCCGATAACCTTGACGGCAGACTGAAACCGCTGCTGAGCAAAGTCGAACGGTCCGCGCTGCAATGACCGGCAAACTTCCCGGAAGATTGTTGCTGGTGGCCCATTCCGCGCGAATGCTGGCGCAATCCGCCGCCCGCGCTGGACTGCGAACGCTAACCCTGGATATGTTCGCCGACGAGGACACTCGCCATCACGCCGAACGCTGCCGGGCCATCCCGGTGACCGAACAAGGCTTTGATGAAGATGCCCTCCTTGCGGCGGCGGACCAACTCGCTCCGGCCGGCTCCGGAACCGGCCTGATCTACGGCGGAGGCATCGATAGCCGCCCGGGGTTGCTGCAGCAACTGGCGCGGGGCCGCATCCTCCTCGGCAATTCGCCGGACGCTCTGCGCCGCATCAAGACCCCGCGCGCCTTTTTCAAGCTGCTGGACGAACTCGATATTCCATACCCGCGAACCCGTTTTTCTCCGCCCGAATCGCCCGCCGGCTGGCTGGTCAAGTCCGGTTGCAGGGAAGGCGGCAAGGGTGTACGCTTTTGCGCCAAAAATTGCCCGGCGGGCGCGGATCATTATTACCAGCGCCGCATGGAGGGCGAGGCGCTTTCGGCGTTGTTTCTTGCCGATGGGGAAAACGCCCGGATCATCGGATTCAATACCCAGTGGACAGCCAACCACGACCCCGATCAGCCGTTTTTGTTCGCCGGCGCGGTCAACCGGGCGGAACTGGGCGGCAGCCAGCGCGCGCAGATTGAGCAATACTCAGGGCGGCTCACCCGGGCCGTCGGGCTGATCGGCCTGAACAGCCTCGATTTCATGCCGGATGGGAATCTGTGCCGGGTTCTTGAGATCAACCCGAGACCCAGCGCGACCCTGGCGCTTTACGATCCGGATTATGCCAAGGGACTGTTGTTCGAGCACATCGCGGCCTGCCGCGGCGAACTGTCCGCATACACGACGCCGCATGGCCAGGTGCGGGCCTTCCGGATCGTTTATGCCCCGCGCGCGATCGTCATTTCTGAGCGTCTGGCTTGGCCGAGGTGGTGCGCCGATAGGCCGAGCGCAGGCACGGCAATCCGGGCGGGCGAACCTTTATGCACCGTACAGGCCGAAGGCGAAGACCGCCGCGAGACGGAAGCCTTGCTGAAAACCAGGGAAACCGAGATTCAGGTGTGCCTGGGTCTTCTACCCTAGAAGATCGGGCAGTTTTGCCCCACTCACCATCCAAACCCAAACGCAACCCGGAGCCGAGAATCACCATGCCATATCCAGTGAGTGTCAACGCGCACAGTCAGCCCATCGTCAAGTACCTGATCGTTAACGCCGACAAGCTGCGACTCAGGGTCGACCAGCTCGCCAACGGGTGCACCGTGATCGATGCGGGAATCGCCGCCGTCGGCGGCCTGGAGGCCGGACGCCTGATCGGTGAAATCTGCATGGGCGGCCTGGGCACCGTCACCCTCACCCATAATAATACGTTCAGCCACTGGCCCCTGACGGTCAACGTTCACTCCACCAATCCCGTTATCGCCTGCCTCGGCAGCCAATATGCCGGCTGGAGCCTGTCCCACGGCGAAGGCAAGGGCGCCTTCTACGCGCTCGGCTCTGGACCGGCGCGCGCCATGGCGACCAAGCTCAAGGACGGCAAGGAAGAACCGGTCGAGGAGTTGTACAAAGAGCTGGGCTACCGCGACCAGTGCGGCGAAACCGCCATCGTGATGGAGGTCGACAAAGTCCCGCCCGTCGAACTCATCGACAAGGTCGCCCGCGCCTGCAAGCTCGAACCCAACGCCGTCACCGTCATCCTCACCCCGACCAGCAGCCTGGCCGGCGGCATGCAGGTCGTTTCCCGCGTGCTCGAAGTGTCGCTGCACAAGGCTCACTCCCTGCACTTCCCGCTGGAGCACATCATCGACGGCACCGGCACCGCGCCGGTGCCGCCGCCTCACCCGAACTTCGTCCAGGCGATGGGCCGCACCAACGATGCCATTCTGTTCGGTGGCACCGTGCATCTGTTCGTCAAGGGCAGCAACGAGGCGGCGGAAACCCTGGCGAACGAGTTGCCCAGCTCGGTTTCCAGGGACTACGGCAAGCCCTTCGCCGAGGTATTCAAGGAATACAAGTACGACTTCTTCAAGATCGATCCCATGCTGTTCAGCCCGGCCAAGGTCATCGTGACCGCGGTGGAATCCGGCCGCAGCTTTCACGCGGGCCAGCTGGACGAAGTGCTGCTGGCGCGTTCCTTCGGAGAATAGCTTGGGCCGCATCGCCATCATCACGGACGATCCCGGCTGGCACGGCGCCCGCTTGCGCCGCGCCTTGACCGAGCGAGGCTATGACAGCACCTACGCTTCCCTCACCGCCTGCCGGCTGAACCTGGAATGCGACGGCTTGCCGGTCATCCTGCCCGGTTTCGAGGACAAGCTGCCAGACGGCGTGTTCGTGCGCGGCGTGCCCGGCGGTTCTTTGGAACAGGTCGTGTTCTATCTGGATGTGCTGCACGCGCTGAAAGCCCTGGGCATTCCGGTTTATAACGACGCCCGCGCCATCGAACGCACCGTGGACAAAGCGATGACCAGCTTCCTGCTGAAACGGGCCGGCATCCCCACCCCGCCGACTTGGGTCGTGAGCGAGCGGGAACGGGCGCTGGCCATCGCCGAACGGGAATTGCGGGCGGGTCACCCGCTCGTCTTTAAACCCCTGTTCGGCTCCCAGGGGCAGGGTTTGCAGCGCTACGATACGCTCGATGAGCTCACAAACCTGAGCGATAGCAACGGCGTTTTCTATCTGCAACGTTTCGTCAGCTGCGGGACGGAACCCCACGACTTTCGGATATTCGTCATCCGCGGCAAAGCGGTAGCGGCCATGCGACGCTGCGGCGTCACCTGGCTCAACAACATCGCTCAGGGTGCGCGCTGCGAACCGGCCCGCCTCGACGACCTGCTTCTGTGCAGGCTGGCGGAGGATGCGGTTAACGTCCTGGACATGGACTATGCGGGCGTGGACATCATCCGCGACGTCCAGGGCCGTTATACCGTCATCGAAATCAACAGCGTGCCCGCCTGGAAGGGCCTACAAAGCGTGAGCAAGGCGGTCATTGCCGAGCTACTGGCGGAAGATTTTCTCGGCCAATGTCGCCAAACGGCCTATCCCGAGGCTGCCGCCCGATGAGCCTGTTGACACAAGAGGCGCTCGAAGCCGCCTATATCGAGGCCTGCGAGTACGAACTGAGGGCCTTCAAACCCGGCAATGTGAGCGTTCACGCCGAGGGACACGACATGACGGTGGACGATTTCCGCCGTAGTGCGAAGGCCAGCGCGCCGCACCTTTGCGACGAAAATCTGTCGCTGGGGGAGAAAATTCTCCGGGCGGTCCGGGCGACCAACGAGGCCGTCGGTTGCAACACCAACCTCGGCATCGTCCTGTTGGCCGCGCCTTTGATCCAGGCCTGCCAAACCGGGAGCCGCGATCTCACCTTGAGAGAAAATCTTCGGCAAGTTCTGAACTCCACCACGGTGGGGGACGCCGACCGGGTTTATCAAGCCATCCGCATCGCCTCTCCCGGCGGACTGGGCGAATCGCCGGAACAGGATGTGCGCGCCGCGCCTCGGGTGACGCTATTGGAAGCCATGCGCATCGCTAGCGGGCGCGACCGGATCGCCTATCAGTTCGCCAATTGTTATGCAGATGTTTTTGATTTGGCGATTCCAAGTTATCATACCGCCCTTGCCCGCTGGGGGAATCAGGAATGGGCTGCAGTGGCTGTGTTCGTGCAATTGCTCAAAAGGCTTCCGGATAGCCATGTCGAACGCAAGTTTGGAACCCGGTTCACCAGGATGGTGATTGATCGGATGACGGTTGTCGAACAAGCGTTATCCAACTCCGAAAGACCTGAACAGACCCTTCAACTCTTGCAGGATGTAGATGTCGAGTTCAAGTCCGCCGGAATCAATCCAGGCACTACGGCTGACCTCACTGTGGCCTGCCTGTTGGCTGTACGCCTGGAAACGCTGCTCAGGGTTCACGATCTTCAAGGTCGCGTAGCGCTGGCGGTGAGCTAAGCAGGGACATTGTTCTTACAATTAATCCATCGGAAACACGGCAATGTCATTCATTCAGAAGTTCTGGTCTTTCTTTCAAACGCAAGAGGAAATAGAAATGGCGAAAGTCAATAAATTAATGGTGGGTGAAGCACTGTGCGGCGGCGGCAACGAAATCGCCCATATCGACCTGATCATGGGTCCCCGCGGCAGCGCCGCGGAAACAGCGTTCGCCAACGCGCTGACCAACAACAAAGACGGCTTCTCCACCCTGCTGGCGGTGGTTGCGCCCAACCTGATGTGCAAACCGAACACCATCCTGTTCAACAAGGTTACGATCAAGAACGGCAAACAGGCCACCCAGATGTTCGGACCGGCCCAGCGCGGCGTCGCCATGGCCGTTGCCGATTGCGTTGAAGACGGCACGATCCCCGCCGATGAAGCGGACGACATCTTCATCTGCGTAGGCGTATTCATCCACTGGCTGGCCGAAGATGACGCCAAGATCCAGGACTACAACTACGAAGCCACCAAACTGTCCATCAAGCGCGCCGTCGCCGGCGAGCCGAAGGCTGCCGAAGTCGTGGCACAGAAGGGCAAGGTCGAGCATCCCTTCGCAGCCCACAAATAAGCCGTTACCCGGCAACGTTGCCCTTTAAACCGGGGCAACGTTGCCTTTCGAAAAATTTCAGGTCGTGCAGTTCCCCTTCGGGCCTGCCAGGCGATCCGCAAACAGCTGGGCCCGGTGATTACTGGCTCCAAAAGGGCGCGACCGCGCCGCCGGCCCATTCAACCGTACTTCCATAACACCGATGAGCCCAGGGCGCCCGAATGCAAGGCGCTGGCAACCAGCGCACCGCTCAGACCCAAATCTTCCAAACGCCTAAGATCGTCCTCATCCCTCACCCCTCCCGCGGCGATAAACGACCGCTCCGGCCATTCGGCCCGAAACCGCGCCAAACGCCGAAAATCCGGCCCGCTCTCGCCGCCAACCAGAGACAGGCTCATGACGATGATTTTTTCCGGCCAAAGGCAGGAGTTTTCCATTAAACTTTTTGCCCCCAGCAGACGCTCGCCCATGAAATCCAGCGAAAGAATGAATTCGTCCCGACGCCCCTTCAGACAGGACAGACTTTCTTCGCTCAGGGATTCGCTGCCGATCACAGGCAGGCAGTTCGCCCTTCCGCGCATCGCGCCGGACTCGGACAAGCCCTGGTCGACCCAAAATTTCAGCCGGGGATAATCGGCTTGCCAAACGTCCAACAACTTGCGGTGACCACCCTTGCCCATGAGCGCATCCAAATCGGCGACGTAAACCGTGTCGAACGGATGCAGATCCAGCAGCGCGGCTATCACCGCGTGAGGTGCGGCATCCCGGCACAAGGGCGTATCGACGGGCCGGTAGCCATCGCGCCGACCCTTCCGGGCATGGACGACGACGCCATTCATCAGGTCGATCACGGGGATGATTTGCACTGGGTTTTTCGCTTGAAGATACTAGTCCTTGAATATATTACCGGCGGCGGCCTGAGGCATAAACCCCTCCCGCCGGCGTTGGCACAGGAAGGCGAGCTGATGCTCCGGGCACTGACGGACGATCTTTTGACGTTGCCCGAGGTGGAGCTGACGGTGTTCCGCGATGATCGCCTGGCAGCGCGCCAGCCTTCATTGGGGGACGCCAAACTGGAGATGATCCATGTCGGCGAGTCGGACGACTTCCAAGCCCTCTGGCGGAAATGGGTTGCTAGCTGCGACGCCATCTGGCCCATCGCCCCAGAAACCGGCGGGGTTCTGGAGCACCTCTGCGGGGATGTCGAAAGCCGCGGCAAGACATTGCTGAACAGCCCGGCCAGCGCCGTCCGCCTTGCCGCCAGCAAGCGGGCAACCCTGAACCGGCTTAAACGGGAACGGCTAGTCGTCGCGCCCACCCTTCCGCTGATCGAATGGGCGAAAACCTCCGTGTCGATTGAAAATCGCCGGGTTGATACATCCTTCATCCTCAAGCCGGACGACGGCGTCGGTTGCGAAGGCACTCAGGTCATCCGTGGCTCCGCCGATTTGGCGATGGCGCCGAACGCCGAAAACTGGATCGTTCAGTCCCTGCTCGAAGGCGAATCGCTCAGCCTATCCGCCCTGTTCGCCAAAGGCCGAGCGCGGCTGTTGAGTTGCAACCGGCAACTCGTCGCAAGAGCCGGGAGCGGTTTCATCTTCCAAGGCTGCCTGGTCAACGCCATTCCGGACGATGCCGGCGCCTGGCAGAACCTCTCGGACGAAATTGCCCGCGCCATCCCGGAGCTCTGGGGCTACGCGGGCATCGATCTGATCTTGACCGAAACCGGGCCGGTAATACTGGAAATCAACCCCCGCCTGACTACGT
>DATIXD010000266.1:0-8592 GCA_035518875.1 Methylococcaceae bacterium
AAATCCACCCTCGATCCCGCCCCGATCGAAGCGATCCTCGGGGTCAAGGGCGAACTCGCCAGCGGCGTTTACAAGATCGCCATCGGCCGGTCCACCACCATGTCCGGTTACCCCCTCGGCAACACCATGGGCATCAACACCTGGGCCGCCTTCGCCGGTTCCGACGAACGGGCGGTGGTGGACGGTGATTTCGTCATGCACGGGGAGGAATTGCAACCGGTGCTGAAAACCCTGCGCAAGGCTGGCATTCACGTGGTGGCGATCCATCAGCACATGGTGGGTGAAGCGCCGCAGATGATGTTCCTGCACTACTGGGGCGTGGGTCGGACGGTCGATCTCGCGCGGGGACTCAAGTCGGCGCTGGAAACGCAAAAGCCATAACGACCGTTAGCAAACCGGCACTAACAATGATCCAATGCCGCCATTCAGGATTTTCACGACTGACCTAGATTTCACTCAGCGCGATGCTGCAGGGCAGTGTACTTGCGATGAAGTTGCAAATGCGGGCGACCTCTGCAGCAAAGACCCCTTTGTCGCGCGCAAAGAATGCGCTTGTGCCCGTCCAGAAAGCCCTGGGCGCTCTCTCAGAAGCTCTACAGCGTCACCCAATATGTATGCTGCCTCTTGCAGCAAAACATCCTTGGCATTTTCCCCCTGTTTTTCGAGTTCCTGGTCGTCACCTTTGTCCGGATCCCCGTTTGCTGATGCGCCTTCTATTCCGCGCAATTTCAACTTGGCCTCCAGGGCATCACGCTCTTTGCGCCGTTCAGCCTCATTCAGGGAAATCAGGTTGCTCTTGCGTCGCTGATTGAACTCGGCAATATCTTCCAGCAGATTCTGATAGTCTTTGTCTTCGGCGACACGCCGGTTGTGGCGCTGCCGAAGGATCGGCAAGAGGCCTTGCAAGTCTCCGACCGTGTGATATTCGGCGGCCTTGATTCGCATCCAGGGAAGTCCGTTACCGAAGCTGGATTCTCCGAAATCCTCGGTGTCCGAGGCCGCGGGCAAGCGGATGTCTGGGGTTACACCCCGCAGTTGCGTCGTGCTTCCGTTGATGCGGAAGAACTGGGCAATCGTCAGCTTGAGGTCGCCGAGTTGGGCCGTCTTGACTGGGGCAATTTGGTCCAGGTTGACCATCGTTTGCACGGTGCCTTTGCCAAAACTCGTCTCCCCGATCACCAGCCCGCGACGGTAGTCCTGAATGGCTGCGGCAAATATTTCCGAAGCCGATGCCGATGCCCTGTCGATCAGGACCCCGAGCGGGCCATCCCATACCGCCCCGGGCGCCACGCCCTTGGCAACGGTGATTTTTCCGTGGGCATCACGCTGCTGCACCACGGGCCCTGTCCCGATAAATAGGCCAGTCAGTTCAATGGCCTCGGCCAACGAACCGCCACCGTTATTGCGTAGGTCTATCAGCACGCCGTCGACCTTTTCTTTTTTTAATTCGCTCAGCAAGCGTGACACATCTTTCGTTGCGCTTTTGTAATCCGACTCCCCTTTTTGACGAGCCTGGAAATCCTCATAGAACGTGGGAAGGGAGATCACACCGATGCGATGAGGCACACCGTTTTCGCTGAGGGAAAGAATCGATTTTTTGGCGGCCTGATCTTCCAGACTGATTTTCTTGCGAATCAGCGAAACCCGCTTGTGTTGGGAGTCAGGGCCGGCGCCGGCGGGGATGACATCGAGGACCACGACGGAATCCGCCGCGCCACGAATGAGGGCCACGGTGTCGTCCAGACGCCAGCCCACCACGTCGGTCATGGCGCCCTTGTCGCCTTGTGCCACGCCGGCAATACGGTCCCCCACTTTCAGCTTTTCAGAAAGCGCTGCGGGACTGCCGGGCACGAGGTCCTTGATGGTGGCGTAGTCGTCCTTCTCTGCAAGAGCGGCGCCGATACCGACCAGGGAGAGCTTCATCGAGATGTCGAAATCTTCCGTTGTTCGCGGCCCCATGTAGTTGGTGTGAGGATCGACCGACATGGTGTAGGCATTCATGAATATCTGAAAAGCATCTTCGCTCTTCAGTTTGGCGATACGTTTCAGGAAATTCTCATAGCGCTTGTCCAGGAGTTCGGCAATGTTCTTGTCGTCCTTTCCCGCCAGCTTGAGTTGCACCCAGTCGTTTTTGACACGCTTGCGCCACAGTTCTCGAATTTCGGCCTCGGATTTCGCCCAAGGCTCTTTTTCCCGAAAATATGGGTAGCTTTCGTTTTGCTGGAAATCGAATCCCGTGTTGAGCAGGGTCCTGGCATAAGTAAAGCGCTCGACCGCTCGCCGGGCATAAAGATTGAAGATGGCGAAAGGGAGCTCCAGCTTATCCGTCAGAACGGCGTCGTCGAGCTGGGTTCGGGCTTCTTTCCACTGGTCGATGTCGGCTTGAACAAACAACATCTTCTCGGGATCGAGCGATTTCAGATAGGTGTCGAATATTTTCTCCGACAAGGTATCGTCGAGGGCAACCGGCTTGTAGTGATGTTCCCCGATCAATCGGGCCGTCAAGTGTGCCGCTAGTGCCTGTTGCTGCAATGGCCTCAAGGACGGGTATTGCTGTGGATCAACTTCTGGCGTATTGGCCTGGACTGCCGCCGCGAACGCGAGCAACAGCCAAATGAATTTTCTGTACATCCGTACTCCAAGAAAGTTATCAGCCCACCGCGCGCTTCAGGCGGCGTGGAGGGGCTATTGACCGATTGACGACTTCTGTGAAAGCGCCGCCGCTCAGCACATTATATTGTGCCCAAAGGAAAGGCAATTGGCATGCCATTTCCTCGGCAACGCTCGCATGACGCCAACGTCCATACCTGACATCAACGTGAACTCCTTTCTCGTGAACCGCTTGGTGCGGACCTGCATGCCGCGGTGGTCTGGGGACTAGAAACCTCGGTTACCCGATTCTGTATCACTTGGCCCAATTCGCCAAACCGCCGACAAATGTTCCAAACCCCGTATCGTGAGAGTCGCCTTCCAGTGAGGGCTCTCCAGCCCCTTAATGGATAGGTTTGGTATTCGCGAGAATAAAGCTTTAAGCGCTTCTTCCATCTCAATACGGGCCAGCCTTGCGCCAAGACAGTAATGGACCCCACCACCAAACGACACGGAATTCTTCGAGCCTGGAGGGCGATAGATCGAGAACCGCTCGGGTTCTTCATATACCGCCGGATCTCTGTTGGCGGCTCCCAGATTGATGTAGACCGTATCTCCGGGTTCCACTGTAACGTCTCCCAGTTGCACGCGTTCAAGGGCCAGTCGCGCGGCAACGTGAACGGAACTATCGTAGCGTAGGCATTCTTCGACGGTCTGGGGAATCAAGGATAAATCCGCCTTAATCGATTCCAGCTGCTCCCGGTTACGATACAGGGCTAACAGGGCATTGCCGAGCATATTCGCGGTGGTCTCATGACCGGCCAGGAACAGCATCACGATGTTGGCGATGACCTCATCCTCGCTGAGCCGATCGTCGCCTTCCTCGGCTTTGAGCAGTAGAGAAACGAGGTCAGTTGTCGGTTGTTGCCGGCGGCTGCGGCAAACGTCACTAAAGTAATCCAGGAACAGATTCGCGGCCGCGTTCGCAGCATCAATTTCCTCTACGTTGAGCGGCACCAACTCGAAGACTTTCAGCAGTGCTTGGGTTTCCTTTTGAAACCGCAGGCTATCTTCCAATCCGATGCCGAGCATGGCGCAGATGATCCGTACCGGCAGGGGATAGGCGAATTCGGCAACCAAATCGGCATGTCCGGTTTCAATAAAGCCGTCGATCAGGTCTTCCGAGGTGCGCCGAGTGAGATGACGCAGCTCAGGGGCTTGTTTGGCGCTGAAAGCCTTGCTGACCAACAGCCGAAGCCGAGTGTGCTCGGGCGGGTTCATCAACAACATGAAGCGGTTCACCACGGCAAAAGCTGGCTCCTTCGACATATCTCGACCGTAACGGCGCGCCATTCCGATCAAAAAATCCTTGCCGAAACGGGAGTCACGTAGAACGCGGTCAGCGTCGGCATATCGCGTGACTAGCCACGCTCCGGGCGTGAGCGGATAAATGGGGCACGCGGCCCGCAGCCGGTCGTAGAAAAAATAGGGATCGGCGATGAAGGCGGGCGAACGGAGATCGAATTCGATAGGTGCTTGAGCGCTCACGGGGAAGGGTCTGTAATGGGACGGTTTCGGAGTTTACCTTAGTGGCATGAACACAATGACCGCGCTAGTCGAACAGGCGCAGATTTTCTCCGACGTTCGATGGCCGCTGAGGCTGACGGTTCGGTGAATCAGCCGCACTCACTCGGTTACCCGGCGACAGCGAGGCTGCGCGGACACCCAGCAAACGGAGTTTGCGATCCAGGGGCGCGCGCTTGAGGCAATCCCTCGCCGCACGGAGAATCACCGACGGATCTGCAACCGGGTTGGCAAGGGTGATATCCCGCGTCACCGTATGAAAATCTTCGTAGCGTAATTTCACGCCAATGGTCTTGCCCAGGTAACCCTTGCGCACCAGGTCCTGGCCCAGTCTTTCGCACAACGAAGTCAAAATTCCCGTCAGTGCGGCGCGATCCCGGCGCGGGTCGAGATCGCGCTCGAAGGTTGTCTCGCAGCTGATGGATTTCGGCTCCCTTACCATAACAATCGGACGATCATCCCGTCCCTGCGCAGCGTCATTGAGCCACTGTCCATAGTGTTTGCCGAATCGATGCACCAATAAGTCCACCGGTGTTCGAGCCAGCTCGCCTATTGTGCGTATTCCCATGGCTTCGAGTCTGATACTTGCCTTGGGGCCAACGCCATTGATCTTGTTCACCGACAGCGGCCAGATGCGGGTGGGCAAGTCTTCGTAAGTGAGGATTGTCAATCCGTCGGGCTTTTCCAGTTCCGATGCGATCTTGGCAAGCAGCTTGTTAGGTGTCACGCCGATGGAGCAGGAGAGACCGGTTGCCTGGCGGACGTTATCCTTAATCCGCTGGGCCAGCGACACCGTTTCGCCCGGTACGTCGGTCAAATCGATGTAAATCTCGTCAATACCACGATTCTCGATGCATGGAGCAATCTCGGCGACCGCTGCCTTAAATAGCCGGGAGTAGTGATGATAAGCCTCGAAGTCTGCTGGAAGCAGAATGGCATCGGGCGCAAGTGCTGCCGCCTTCATTAACCCCATAGCGGAATGCACGCCTAATTTTCGCGCCTCATAGCTTGCCGTGGTCGCGACACCACGCCCAACGTAGTTCTGCAAACGCTGGAAGTCTGTCAGCTTTGAACCAATCTGCGGCCCGCGTCCTCGGCCGCCGACCACGACAGCTTGGCCTACCAATTGTGGGTAACGGAGCAGTTCGACAGATGCGTAAAAAGCATCCATATCGAGGTGGGCGATGCGGCGTTCCATAAGCTGCATCCTAGCTCACGGCTGTGCGAGCTGGGAATGGTGCCGCCAGTAACGGGATTGCTTCCCAAGCAACCTGGTAGGTGTGGTCAAAGCCCAGAAGGGGGGATCATCCATGCTTCAAAGTGAAGTTCTCGATGGGGTGATATTGGGTCGACTCCAGCCATTCAGAGAACCGGAATATCGTCACTCGAGCACCCAAGGTCTTCGCTTTTGAGCACGCCACAGGGCTCTGTTGCATTAGTTAGTGGGGGACAATCCGGTTTCGGTAAGCTATGTGCCCAACGAATGGCGCTGCAAGAATCCGCATGGTCGAGATCAAAGGCCACCGCTTCGAAATAGACATCATTTACCGCGACGACCTCTGGCAATACGCCCGGTGCTCAGGCTTTCGGCGACTATTCGACTCGCTAGCGAGCGCATCGCGCTCTGTTTCGCAGCGACTGAAATTCCGCACCGCCGTTCAGAAACGCAGGAGCAAACACCGTTGCCCCAAGAACGACCGCTTTCATTCAAAGGGCCGCCAGTAATGGAAGCTCGACTCGGATGCGGGCGCCCTGTTCGTCCTGCCGTGGCTCGATGCTCTCGATTTTCCCCTGGTGATTGGCGATGCACTCGCTCACAATCGCCAGCCCCAATCCGGCACCCTCGGTGTCGATCATGTGGGCTGCCTTGCCTCGAAAAAATGGGTCGAATATCCGTGGATACTCCGCCGATTCGATGCCGGGACCGTCGTCTTCGACCTCCAGCTGCATACCGGTTCCTAAGGCACGGAGAATGATCCGGATCTCGCCCCCTTGCGGGGAAAATTTGATCGCGTTGGAGAGCAGGTTATCAACAATCGTTCGCACTTGATCGGGAACTCCGACAAACTCGACTGACTGGACCAACTCCTTGACGGTGAGCGACTTCGCCTGTAGAGAATCCTGATAATCTTCGATGACGGATGTCAGCAATGTCTTCATGTTTACGGCATTCTTTGGTTGCGGCGATGGATTGTCTTTGACCCGGTTATAGTGAAGCGATTCATCAAACAGGTTTTGCCATTTTTGAACATTTTGGATCAGCCGCGCGACGAGGTCGCGTTGCTTCGGGTTCAGCGCGCCTGTCGCCTCGGCCACGAGCAGGCCAGTAGTTTCGAAAATACCGGAAAGCGGCGTTTCGAATTCGTTCGAGACCTTGCGCATAAACTGTTGCTTCGACTCTTCCCGACCCAACAAACGGACGCGCAGCCATTCGAGCCGATCGCCGAGATACCGAAGGTCCTTCGGTCCAATAACCCTGATGGGTTTGGCGAAGTCTCCCGCCCCCAGCCTTCGGATGGATTCATCCAGTTGCCGGATCGATCCGTTAAGCACGGTCAGCAGACCCAAACCAAAGCCAATGCAAATTAGCACCAGAATGACCAGTATGGCACCTCTGACCAGAAGGTCATGCCGAACCACTACCGAGTGCTCGGGGAGGTCGCCGACCTTCCGATCAACCCGGCTTAAAACCTCCTGCCAGAACGTGTTCAGGGCATCCTGCAGCCCCTGAAAGGCATCGTCTACCGGCAACCTGACTTCAGCGTTGGCTGTGAAACCGGCGATTTGTTCGTAAATCAGTCTTTCCTTTTCCGATAACTCGTTGACCAGCAGCATCGCCTTATTGTCGCCTCCGACCTTGAGGAGTTCGCCCAAGGTTTGCTCGAGCGATGCACGAACGCCTTTCAGCCCGATAGGCAAGGCCGTAACGCGATCGGCAAGCCTGTCGAACCCGTCATGGCTTTGCACGAGCCAGAAGGTACCAAGGACGAGGAACACCACGAGCGCGAGACGCCGTTTAGTCGCCACGGGTTTTCCGGATTTGTGCACCTTACGCACCTCGCCAGGCACCGAAATCCGATCCTTCCAATAGTCCCGATCTTGCACCACCATAGGACACCCCTCGAGCAGGAAATGCAGGGAGAGTTTTAAGACGAAAAATTGCCACCAAACGGAAATCACGGTCAAGCAAAATTCGCGCCTTAAAACCCACCAAATCCAACGTTAAGTGCTTCATAATTAAGACGCTTTGCTTCTTATGCCAGATAATTCATTGAAGCGTAAAGATATTTTTATGCTCCAAAGGAATAAAGCCGCATAGAAAATTTCATTCCGCTGACTTCGAGGATCCTCGTTAGGTGTATGCATGTGAGGAACTCATTGCAATTACGTTTGTGGCCCCTTCTGGAAATTTCACTTCCGCTGTCGGCCAGAAGCGACCAATTGTCGGTGAACGGCCGGTTGTACGTGTTGAAGAACTGCAACTCGTAAATGTGAATCGACTGACTCCTTCGGTTTAGGGTTGTGCGATGCCTGCCCTCATCCGCCGAGTTACCAGGCTCCGATCAGCCTTGTCGGGCAGGCGTCGCACAAGCCTTCAGGGAGGAAACCGCGGAGGGTAGCGATGCGGCTCGGGCAGACCTCAATGACGATGGGGATTTGACAGTTGCCGTTGGGCAGAATGGGGGCTGAAGAGGGCGAACGTGTTGATCCGCCCGAAGGCGATCACGTCCAAAAGGACTCTGTTGCGTTAGCAGAGGGAACTCAGATTTCGGTAAGCTACGCGCCCAACGAATAGTGCTGCAAGTACCCTTATGATCGACTTCAAAGGCCATCGCATCGAAAAAGACATCATCCTGACTTGTGTCCGTTGGTACCTGGCTCACCCGCTGAGTTACCGGAACCTGGAAGAGATCCGCACACCGTTCCAAGCGCGCGCCGTGCCGCACTTTGTTGCAGATGGTGTTGTCCTCCGAAGCCGGCCTGGGCCGGCTAGCACCCTTCGAGGTGTGAGCAAGCTGAGAACGGACGACTGGACAACCGCCTGCCACGGAGCCTGCGACAAGACACTTTTTGAAGTCTCTGCGATCGGAACTCATCATAGAAACCGCATCCTAATCAGTTGCATCGGCTTCGAGTGCTGTCTATTGATTTTCTTCATCGAATCCGTCGTGCGACGGCAAATTGAATTTGACTTGGCTGCTCAATGACGTAAGGCAGGTCCTAAAGTCCTGGTCGTCAGGGCCGCAATCAGTTCGAATTTCCGGCGCGAGCAATGTCATGTCGACGCACGGCCGAGCGCCCCCGCATTGCCAGCAAATGCTGATTTCTCGCCAGCTCAAAGTCAGGCCCTGGCAGGATCATGGATCAATCGATTTGTTTCGTAAGTTTCACAAGGAAGTCATGCCCAACTTCGGATTC
>DATIXD010000267.1:0-7407 GCA_035518875.1 Methylococcaceae bacterium
CGCACCATGACCCGGTCGTTGCCGCGGCGGGCGCCGAAGGAGTTGAAATCTCGGAGCTCTACCCCATGGGTGATGAGAAAGTCCGCCGCCGGCCCTTTGGGAATGGCGCCTGCGGGGGAGATGTGATCGGTGGTGACGGAATCGCCCAGCAACGCAAGTACCCGCGCGTTTTCGATCGGACGGATGGGTTCTGGCTCTGGCCGCAAATCCAGGAAAAACGGCGGCTCCTGAATGTAGGTGGAATCCTCGCGCCAGGGGTAGAGTACGCCGCTGCCGGTGGCCACCGCGTTCCAGTCCGGGTTGAAAGCGTCGACGTTCCGGTACATCCGGTTGAACGTTTCGGGGTTGGAGGCGATCGCCATGTATTTTTCAATTTCCTTCTCGCTCGGCCAGATTTCCCGGAGATAAACCGGCTTTCCGTCACCATCCGTCGCCAACGGGTCCCGATCGAGATCGATATCGACCGTTCCGGCCAGGGCATAGGCTACCACCAACGGCGGCGAGGCGAGGAAGTTGGCGCGGGTTAGGGGGTTGATGCGGCCCTCGAAATTGCGGTTGCCGCTCAAAACCGCAGCCACGACCAAATCCGCACGCTTGATCGCAGCGGCGATCTGTTCCGGCAACGGCCCGCTGTTGCCGATGCAGGTGGTGCAGCCGTAACCGACGGTGTGGAAACCGAGAGCCTCCAGATAAGGGGTGAGGCCGGACTGCTGCAGGTATTCGGTCACCACCCGGGAGCCGGGCGCCAGGCTGGTCTTGACGTAGCAGGGGACGGAGAGGCCGCGTTCCACCGCCTTTTTCGCGAGGATCCCGGCCCCCAGCATGACGGCGGGATTGCTGGTATTGGTGCAACTGGTGATGGCGGCGATCACGACCGAGCCATGGGTGAGCGCTTCGGTGCCGCAACTCGTCTTGGGGCCCGTCTGCTGGGGATAGTTGGGATGGCCGTTGGCCTCCATGGTGGTTTCGCCCCCGCCCGGGAGAACCTGTGTCGAGACTTGCAAAACCTCCGGTTTCAGCTCGAACCCTTGCTGGCTCGCCGGAGCGCTAAGCGATGCGCGGAACGCTTCTTTCAATTGGGTGACCGGGATCCTGTCTTGCGGTCTTTTTGGGCCGGCCACGCAGGGTTCCACCGTGGACAGATCAAGTTCGACGGTGTCGCTGAAAACAGGCGCGGGCGTGTCGTCGCTGCGGAACAATCCCTGAACTTTGCAGTAGCGTTCGATCAGCTCGATCTGCTGCGGCGGGCGTCCGGTCATGCGCATGTACTTGAGGGACTCTTCGTCGACCGGGAAAAAGCCCACGGTAGCTCCGTATTCCGGCGCCATGTTGGCGACGGTAGCACGGTCGGTCACGGTCATCCGGCTCAAGCCGGACCCAAAGAACTCGACGAATTTACCGACCACGCCTTTTTTTCTCAGGATTTCCGTCACCCGTAGCACCAGGTCGGTGGCGGTCGCGCCGGGCGGCAGTTCGCCGCTCAGCTTGAAGCCTATGACCTGTGGCGCCGTCATGTAAAGCGGCTGCCCCAGCATCGCCGCCTCCGCCTCGATGCCGCCGACGCCCCAGCCGAGGATGCCGAGGCCGTTGATCATGGTGGTGTGAGAGTCGGTGCCCACCAGGCTGTCCGGATAGGCGACACCGCCTTCAAGAAAAACCCCGCGGGCGAAATATTCCAGGTTGACCTGATGCACGATGCCGACCCCCGGAGGCACCACCTTGAATTTCTTGAACGCGTTCTGTCCCCATTTGAGGAATTCGTAGCGCTCCCGGTTGCGCTGGAATTCCAGTTCCATGTTGCGGCGCAGGGCGTCCTCGCTGGCGAAGAAATCCACCTGGACGGAGTGATCGACCACCAACTCGCAGGGAATTCTCGGCTCGATCCGCTCGGCATCGCCACCGAGCCTCTGCATCGCCGAACGCATCGCCGCCAGATCCACCAGCGCCGGAACGCCGGTGAAATCCTGCAGAACCACCCGCGCTGGCATGAACGGCAGTTCCTGGCCGGATGGCGAGGCCGCGTTCCAATTCGCCAGTTCGACGACGTGGTCTTTGTGCACCAGTTCGCCGTCACAATGACGCAAAACCGACTCGAGCAGCACCTTGATGGAAAAGGGCAGGCGAGCGACAGCGCCATAACCTCCCTGCTCCAGGCTCTCCAGGCTGTAATAGCTGGCCGGACCACTTCCCGTATCTAGCGTTCGCAGGCTTGCGAAAAGATCAGGTTGTTTCGTCATATCCGTTTCCGTCGTTTGGAGGGTGCAGCGATTCCCCGCCAGGATCTAACCTGCAAGTCATTGAAAACACAGGGTCTGCGCCGGTCTGGTTTTATTCTTGACATTGTGCTATAAGCGGCATCATAACCGACTCAAAACGCGAATTCACAATTTTCTTTGTCCTGTGCTTTCTTCCCGTTGGTGAAATGGTTTCAACATCCCTCAAGGAGTAAGTGACATGGTTGCCAATCCCAAGTATGTTCTAGCGCCCCACACGGTCGCTTTCAGACTCGATGGGGAAGAAATCCATGCCCATGAAGGCGAAACGATCCTGGAGGCCGCCCAGCGTCACGGCATCGAGATTCCCCATCTCTGTTACAAGGAAGGCTATCGACCGGACGGCAACTGCCGCGCGTGCATGGTCGAAATCAAGGGCGAGCGGGTGTTGGCTCCCTCCTGCTGCCGCCAGCCTCAGGAGCGCATGGAGGTTTACAGTAAGAACGAGCGGGCTTTGGCTTCGCAAAAACTGGTGCTCGAGCTGTTGCTGTCCGACATGCCGAACCGGGGTAAATCCCCTTATACCCTCGAATCCGAACTCGACTATTGGGCGGATGCGCTCAAAGTCGGCAAACCCCGCTTCCCCGGCCGCGCCCAGCCCGCACCCGATTTCTCCCACCCGGCGATGGCGGTAAATCTGGACGCCTGCATCCAATGCACCCGGTGCGTGCGCGCCTGCCGCGAGGAGCAGGTCAACGATGTCATCGGCTATGCCTATCGCGGGGCCCATTCGGTGCCCGTCTTTGACCTCGACGATCCAATGGGCGAGAGCACCTGTGTGGCCTGCGGCGAGTGCGTGCAAGCCTGCCCGACCGGCGCCCTGATGCCGGCCAACAATGTGGGCCTGATCGAGCCGGACGAGAAGGTAGACTCGACCTGTCCTTACTGCGGGGTGGGTTGCCTGTTGACGTTCAATGTCAAGGACAATCAGATTCTCTATGTGGAGGGGCGGGAAGGCCCCGCCAACCATAGCCGCCTGTGCGTCAAGGGGCGCTTCGGCTTCGATTACGTGCACAATCCGCTGCGCCTGACCAAACCGCTGATCCGAAGGCCTGGCGTTCCCAAGACCACCGAGCTGCTGGACCCTGCGGACATCGACAAGGTCTTCCGCGAGGCCAGTTGGGAAGAAGCGCTCGATTTCGCCGCCAGCGGCTTGCGCAGGATTCGCGACGAGCGGGGGCCCAAAGCCCTGGCCGGGTTCGGCTCGGCCAAGGGTAGCAACGAGGAAGCGTATCTTTTCCAGAAGCTCGTGCGTATCGGTTTCGGCAGCAACAACGTAGATCACTGCACGCGCCTCTGTCACGCCTCCTCGGTCGCGGCCCTGCTGGAATGCATCGGCTCCGGCGCGGTCTCCAACCCGGTCGCCGACGTCAAGGATGCGGAGGTCATCGTGATCATCGGTTCCAACCCCACCGTCAATCATCCGGTGGCCGCCACCTTCATGAAGAACGCCGCCAAGGCCGGCAAGACGGTCATCCTCATGGACCCGCGCGCGACCGAAATCGCCCGTCACGCCAACTATTTCCTGCAGTTCCGGCCCGATACCGATGTCGCCCTGCTGAACGGCATGATGCATACGATCATCGAGGAGGATCTGGTCGACGAAAGCTACATTTTCGAACATACCGAAGGCTTTGCGGCGCTGCGGGCGCACCTCAAGGCCTATAGCCCGGAAAAGGTGGCGCCGATCTGCGGCATCCCGGCAGAAACCATACGCGAAGTCGCGCGTCTTTATGCGAAGGCCAAGGGCTCGATGATCTTCTGGGGCATGGGCATCTCCCAGCACATCCACGGCACCGACAACGCCCGCTGTCTGATTGCCCTCGCCCTGATGACCGGTCAGATCGGCCGCCCCGGCACCGGCCTCCACCCCTTGCGCGGACAGAACAACGTGCAGGGTGCCTCCGACGTGGGGCTGATCCCGATGGTTTTCCCGGATTACCAGCCGGTTGACAACCCGGAAGTTCACGCCAAGTTCGAAAAATTCTGGGGTGCCACGCTTGATCCGAAACCCGGGCTGACCGTGGTCGAGATCATGCACGCTATTCATGATGGCGAGATTCTGGGTCTTTACGTCGAGGGTGAAAATCCGGCCATGTCGGACCCCAACCTCAACCACGCCCGCGAGTCCCTCGCCATGCTGGAGCATCTGGTGGTGCAGGACATCTTCCTGACCGAAACCGCCGGCTTCGCCGACGTTCTCCTGCCGGCCTCGGCCTTTCCCGAAAAGACCGGCACCTTCACCAATACCGACCGGCGCGTGCAACTGGGGCGTCAGGCGATCGATCCGCCCGGCGATGCCCGCCAGGATCTGTAGATCATCCAGGAGATCGCCCGCCGCATGGACCTCGACTGGAATTATTCGGGTCCGGCCGAGGTTTTCAACGAGATGCGCCAGGTTATGCCGACGATTTCCGGCATCGCCTGGGAGCGCCTGGAAAACGAGCATTCGGTGACCTACCCTTGCGAGCTGGATGCGGAGGGCGAGCTGCTCTGTCTGGTGCCCAGCGGTCACAAGCACCCCCTCGACTATCCGCCGAGCCAGCCGGTCCTTTTTGACGACCGTTTCCCGACGCCCACGGGGCGGGGGCGGTTCGTGCCGGCCACCTATGTCCATGCGGCGGAACTTCCCAGTGATGACTACCCCTACGTCTTCATCACCGGCCGTCAGCTGGAGCATTGGCATACTGGCAGCATGACCCGCCATGCCACGGTGCTCGACGCCATCGAACCCGATCCGGTGGTCAATGTGCACCCACTGGATTTGGAAAGGCTCGGCATCAATCCCGGCGAACTGATGACGATCGAGTCGAGAAGAGGTCGGGTGACCGCCTATGCGAGGAGCGATTTGGGTATCCAGCGGGGCACCGTGTTCATGGCGTTCTGCTACAACGAAGCCTCGGCCAACCTGCTGACCAACGAGGCCCTGGACCCCTACGGCAAAATACCGGAATTCAAATTCTGTGCAGTCAAGGTGACGCCGGGCGGGCAGCTGGCTAGGCGCGTGGCTTAGGTCCGAGATGATCTCCGATGCGCTGAGGGACGGCGCGATCCGAATGATGGCGGCATCATTCCGACCGCCAGATCCGAGGTGGCCGCCTCGGCGCTGAACGGAAAAGTGCATGTAGTCGTTGGCAAAGAACTCCGGCCTTTCGGTATCCGGCACGAATGAAGCCCGACAGGTTCGTTGAATTCAAGAAACATTGACTCAAGTAGCGGATCAGGATTGAGCCTCCGTCTCTCGTCGCCCTATGGAGAGCATGGTTCTCCGCAAAGTTCACCCGCATCGAGCACAGGAGGCACCCAGCATGCCAAGCATCCTGATTACCGGCAGTAACCGTGGGCTGGGACTGGAATGGTCCCGTCAATATGCGCTGGCCGGTTGGCGGGTCTATGCAACCTGTCGGCACCCCGAAGAGGCCGACGAACTCAGGCAATTGGCGCATAACCACAATGGCGTCAGTATCCTTCGCCTGGATGTGACCCGCGACGATCAGATCGGGGCGTTGGCGAACGATCTGCAAAATCAGCCCATCGATATCCTGGTCAATAACGCGGGGGTCTACCACGAAAAATACGTGCCCTTGGACAGTGCCATCGACTACGAGGCTTGGGTACACACCTACCAGGTCAACACCATGGCCGCACTCCGAACGACCAAGGCGCTCTTGGGAAACCTGCTGCGCGGCGAAAGGCGCCTTGTGGTTGCGATCAGCAGTCACATGGGCTCCATCGCGGAAATCGACAGTCCCGGCAGCTACTTCTACCGATCCAGCAAGGCGGCATTGAATGCTGTCATGAGAGGGCTGTCCCTGGAGCTCAGGCTACTCAACATCGGGGTACTCATCCTGCATCCCGGCTGGGTCAAGACACGCATGGGCGGCCCCGATGCGCCTTTACCGGCCGAAGACAGCGTGCGAGGCATGCGCACGGTAATCGATGGGTTTATCCTGGCGAATACCGGCCGGTTTTTCCGCTACAACGGCACAGAGATTCCCTGGTGAGGGGGTAGGGATCTTATCCTAGAGGGTAAGCTGGCTGGAGAAGGGAGGTAGAGCGCAATGGCCCAGATATTTATCAGCTACAGGCGTGACGATGTGCCCGGCTACGTTAGAGCATTGATGCTCGAGATGAAGAATATGGTCGGTAGTCAGCAAGTCTTCCTGGACATGGAAGACATTGAGGCAGGCAGCGATTTCGTCAGTATCATCGAAGACGCCCTCAGCCATTGTGAGGTGCTGCTTGCCATCGTGGGGCCACAGTGGCTCACGTCGACCAACCATCTCGAGCAGCGCCGGCTTGATGATCCAAACGACTTCGTACGTCTTGAAATTGCCACTGCTCTTAGGCGCAACATCCCCGCCATACCAGTATTGATAGAGAACGCGAAAATGCCTTCCGAGGATGATCTGCCCTCGGACCTCAAACCGTTGGCGCGATTACAGGGAGTGCCGCTCGCTCATTCCCATTGGGATGATGATATCAACAGACTCTTCCGGGCCATCGAGTGCGTGACGGACGAACCGAAGCTGTCACGTCTGTATTCGCAGGCGATGACCGAACTCAACGAGGGACGGTGGCAGGACGCGCTAAGAAGTTTTCAGGCAATCGAGTCGATACGGCCCGGATATCGGGATGTTGCCGAAAGGATATACCCCCTATCCGAGCTGGCCCATGGAATCATGCGGCTTGGCCCGGCGCCACGAGGTTGGCGAAACGCCGTCGCCCGCTGTCCGGTTCTCTCCATGATCGTCGTGAGCATCTTTCCCAACTGCCTCGCAGCCGTGTTCAATTTCAAGTACAACTGGGAGGCGATCGTGGTTCCAATGCAGCATCGTGTGCAGCAGGCGGAAAGCCTATTCCAGATTTCGGCCGCCATCGTAAACGGCGTCGGTTTTACCCTTGGATTGGCGCTGTTCGCATATCTGGCAAGGCCGGTATCTCTCGTGTTGCGGGAAGTGGCGCACGGCGGCCCAGGGGGATTGGAGAACTTGAAACCGGCGCGCGATAGGTGTCTGAAACTCGGCCATTTCGCCGCACTAATCGGCGTTGTGCTATGGGCGATGGCGGGCCCAGTATACCCCTTGATGATCGGCACCCTGGAACTTCCCGACTATGTTTACTTCGTCGCCTC
>DATIXD010000268.1:0-2445 GCA_035518875.1 Methylococcaceae bacterium
CGCACCCGGCTGACCCGCCTTCCCTGTGAGCATGCACAATAATTTACCGCCCGGCGAAGCTTCCGAGTGCGATCGGCGGGTCGAACGTTACAACCGCGAATGTCGCTGTGCGACACTCGACCGGGAAGCCATGCGGGCGGAATTGTTGGAGAAGCCAGACGGTGCGGACTTATATCGCATGATCATCGAGGAGCGGCCTTATCTTTTCGCCGACTCGCCCGTTTTCATTCCCGAGACCTCTGTTCAGCGTCAGGCCCAGATCATCGCCGCGGTTGAGCGCGTGATCGCTTTACCTTCTTACCGGGAGCGTGTATTGACCCATGCCCCGGAGACGGCGAGATTCGTTCCCAAGGCCCGTGGCGTGTTTCTCGGTTACGACTTCCATTTGGGGGCCGAGGGCCCCAGGCTGATCGAAATCAACACCAACGCCGGCGGCGCGCTGCTCAACACCCTGCTGGCGCGCGCGCAAACGGCTTGCTGCGATCTGGCAACAGAAGGAGATAGGCCTTCGGCGCTCGGCGTTGCGGGCGAACAGGATCCGGAACAAGCTTTCCTGGCGATGTTTCTCGAGGAATGGCGGCTGGAGCGTTCCGAGACTCCGCTTCGTTCGATCGCCATTGTTGATGAAAAACCCGAAAGCCAATTTTTGTATCCGGAATTTCTCCTGTTCAAGCATCTGTTCGAACGAAACGGTATCGGTGCCGTGATCTGCGATCCCGACGAACTGGTGTTTCGTGAAGGCGTGCTTTGGCATGGAGAGCGATCGATCGATCTGGTTTACAACCGCTTGACCGATTTCCCACTGGCAGAGGAAACCAACCGTAACCTGCGCGAAGCCTATCTGGACGGGGCCGTGGTGGTTACGCCGAACCCGCACGCCCATGCCTTGTACGCCGACAAGCGGAACCTGGCCTTGCTCACGGATGAAACGGCGCTGCGTGAAATGGGGGTTGACGCGACGACTAGGGCCCTTTTGCTCGCAGGGGTCGCCCACACCATCGGCGTGCGAGGCGAGGATGCGGATAAGCTATGGGCTGCGCGCAAGCGCCTATTTTTCAAGCCGGCGGCAGGCTATGGCAGCAAGGCCGCCTATCGCGGCGACAAGGTGACACGCCGCGTTTTCGAGGAAATCTTGCAGGGCGATTATGTCGCGCAGACGCTGGTGCCCCCGAGTGAGCGGCGATTGACGGTCGGAGACGAGCCGGCGCAGTACAAGGTGGATCTGCGCAATTACGTCTATGGGGGTCGGGTGCAATTCATTGTAACGCGGCTATACCAGGGCCAGACGACCAATTTCCGCACGCCCGGCGGAGGCTTCGCGCCGGTGGTGGTCATCCCGTGCACCGAAGGCCACCCGTCGCAATGAGGCGAGGTTTTCCGGCTTCCATGTAACGGCAAGTCAAGGCTTGGGTTTCTTGGATCGAACCAGTAGGAAAATCAGGTACAAAACCGCCATCCACTCATAGCGGTATTGCCAGGGCCGCCGCAGCCAATGCTGGGTGATCAGATGCCAATGCGCTTTGATCAGATACAGCACCAGCAGATCAGTGAAAAACTCGAAGACGTATTGTTTCTGGATCACCGCCATTTTTTGCGGCCGACTGATGGGATTGGTGTTTACGATGCCTGTCGCGGTGAATGTCTCCTTGAGTTGGCGGTACTTGGCTCTCGCCCAGTTGGAAAGGGCGAATCGGGCGGGGACCGTTTGACGCTTTGACAGGCTGTTTTCTACGTTCCACGGCCGCTCGGCGGAGGTGTTTGCAATTTCTGTCACCAGCTTCTTCATGGCGATGGCCAAACCGTGAAAATCACCCACTCCGTCCAGGTAACGAATGGACAGCTTCTTCTGCCGACGGTACAAGACGACCCGGTAAACGCCTTCAACTCGTTTCAGTCCGGCGACCAGACGCTCAGCCGCTTGCGGCTCGCACAGGACATCGGGCAGGGCGAAACGGACGTGTCCGGGCCTACGGTAACGCAGAATTATCTGTCTCTGAATCGACATGGGCTAACAAGCCGGGCGCTTTGGTCCGCAACCCACGACTTCCGTGGCGGAAATCGAAGCATCGTGCAGATGGCCGGTTTCAAAGGATTGACTCATTCTTCTTGTTCGCGGCTCTCCGCTACGATGTCTTCGAGGCTTTCCCGCTGTTGCAGCACAAAATCCTTGCCCCTTTCCGCCACTCTGTTGGCCGCGTCGATGATTTCCCTGCGATATTTGTGAACGGTATAGCCCACCGCAATGCCCAGTCCGAACAATACTAATGGATGTTTGAAAATCTTCACCATGAACGATCTCCCAGCCGATGAACCCGCCGTTACCACCGCGCCGGTCGCCGCTGCACCCTTTGCCATACTAGAGACCGAAGCCGCAGCCGGACCGGCTTGGGCCATACTACTTTTCATCATGCCGCTCATCCCTTCGCTCATCATGCTCTTCGTCAT
>DATIXD010000269.1:0-6658 GCA_035518875.1 Methylococcaceae bacterium
CCGGCCCTGGTCGACGTCAACGCCCATCCGGCCAAACTGGAGGTGCGCTTCCGCGACAGCCGGCTAGTGCACGATTTTCTGTTCCGGGCGCTGCATCGCACGCTCGCCGATGACCGGCCCGGTGCCATCCCCCCACGCTTCTCGCAAGGGGGCAGTGCTGTTGAATTGAGCGCCACGTCGCCAGTTGGCCCTCCTTCCCCCCTCGGGGGAAGGTTGGGATGGGGGCGATCAAATGAGCTGTCTCGGCCTTTTTTAGGTCGCCCCCACCTATCCTCCCCCGTAGGGGGAGGGACTGAACCTGGCGCGTCAGTCGCTAATTCAACAACATCGTCCCAGGGGGAGAAGGGTTTAGAGGCATCGGTCCCGCCCGCTGGTTCAGCGGCGCGTCCATTGCCATCTTTTGCGCGGCCGGTTCATCAGCCTTCCTTGCCGCTGCAGGTGGCAGAATCGCTGCGGGCTTATGCCGATCTTTACTCGCCCCCGAAAGACATACGGCTTCAAGACCCATCCGATCAGGATCAGGCGCACCCCCCGCTGGGGCAGGCCATCGCCCATCTCCACGGCATTTATATCCTTGCGGAAACCGCAAACGGCCTGGTGCTGGTCGATGGACACGCAGCCCACGAGCGGGTGACTTACGAGAAATTGAAGAAACAGTGCCAAGCCGGCGGGATTTCCAGTCAGCCGTTGTTGCTGCCCATCCGCGTCCGGTTGAGCGAGGCCGAGGCGGATCTCGCCGAGGAATTTTGCGGAGAGTTCGCCCGCCTGGGCGTGGAATTGACCCGCTCCGGGGTCGACACCGTACTGGTGCGGGCCTTGCCGGCCTTGCTTTCCGGTGCGGATGCAGAAGGCTTGGTGCGCGACGCACTCGCCGACCTGAACCAGCACGGCCGCAGTCTGCGCCTCGAACAGGCGCTGAACGCCGTGCTGGCGACGATGGCCTGCCACGGTTCGGTGCGCGCCCATAGACGGCTGACGATCCCTGAGATGAACGCCCTGCTGCGCGAGATGGAGGCGACCGAGAACAGCGGCCAGTGCAACCACGGACGTCCCACGTGGATCGAGCTGAGCGCGAAGGATCTGGACAAGTTCTTCCTGCGCGGGCAATGACCTCGTCCGAATTTCCGCCCGCGATCGCCCTGATGGGGCCGACCGCTTCGGGCAAGACCCGGCTGGCGATTCAGCTGGCCCGGGAAATGGATGGGGAAATCATCAGCGTGGATTCCGGGCTGGTTTACCGGGGCATGGACATCGGCACCGCCAAGCCGAGCCTAGCCGAGCGGGAAGGGGTTCCTCATCACCTCATCGACATACTCGACCCCGCCGAGGCGTTTTCCACCGGGCAGTTCCGCGAGCGCGCAGTGGCGTTGATCGAGGAAATCATCTCGCGCGGACGGCTGCCGCTGCTGGTCGGCGGCACCATGCTGTATTTCAACGCGCTGTTCCATGGGATCGCGCAGTTGCCGTCGGCAGATCCGGATATGCGCAGGCTAATCGACGAAGAAGCGGCGCAGCTGGGTTGGGTCAAATTGCATGAAGAATTGGGGAAGGTCGACCCGCAAGCCGCGGGACGCATCCATCCCAACGACCCGCAGCGCATCCAGCGTGCGCTGGAGGTTTACCGCATCACCGGCATCCCACTGACCGAGCTTTGCGCGCGGGCCGAGTCCGTCCGTCCGCCGTTCGAATTCATCCGCCTCATCCTCGCGCCGGCTGACCGGGGAGCGCTCGGCGAGCGCATCCGTCAGCGCTTTCTAAGCATGCTGGAATCGGGCTTATTGGAGGAGGTCCGGAAACTGTTCGAACGCGGCGATTTGTACGAGCACATGCCCTCGATGCGGGCTGTGGGCTACCGCCAGGTCTGGTCCTATCTCAAGGGTGAGCAGGATTACGGGACGATGGTCGAACGCGGCGTCATCGCCACCCGTCAATTTGCCAAGCGCCAATACACCTGGCTGCGGCGTGAGCGGTCGGCTCTGGCTTATCTCAGCGAGGACGAGGCGCTGTTGGAAAAGGTGCTAAGGGACGTCGAGCCGCTTTGCAGGCGTTAGCTGCGCATTGCCTGCAGGGCGGCCGCTGCGTCAGCGTAATGTTTGTCTACGGCTTTCCCAACACGGCGAGGCATTCCGCCGGCAGCGGTGGTTTGGGGGGCGGCGGTGGGCCCGGCGGGTGGGGTTCGAACCACCAGTTGAGGCTGGCGTCACAGCCGTCGCCGGACGGAATCGCTTCCTGCGGCTGACAGTCGGGACTGTTCGAGGGACAAACGAGGCGCATATGAAAATGGTCGTCGTGGCCATACCAGGGTCTTATCTTCCGCAGCCAGCTCCCTTTCGATTTTCTGCACAATTCCTGTTTGATGTAAGGATTGACGAAGATTCGGTCGACCTCGGGGATGCGCGCAGCCAGCTCCATCAGCGTGATGTGACGTTCGCTCCAGAGGAGATGGTCGAGGCTTTGCTTCGACGGGGTCAGCAGGGAAGGGGCGCTGATATTGGCGCGCTGCGCATCGGCGCGGCCGTAGACGCTGGGGTCGAGATTGAACCAGATGTCCGCGTCCAGCCCGGTTTGGTGGCTGCGGTGGCCGAAGGGCATCGGCCCCCCTCGGGGTTGTCCCAGATCGCCGATCTGAAGCACGCCGAGAGTCCGTTGCGCAGCCTGTTCGCCCACGGTCTGGATCGCCCGGACCAGCGAGGGATGACCGTAATGACGATGACGCTCCAGATGCATGACCATATAGCCCCTTCCCTCAAGCGGCAAAGGCGCGGCCCCGGCCAGACAGCCGTTGTTGGTCTGGCCGATGGCGCGCGGCGCTTCGTGCGTCGGGGCGGCAACGCTCGCCCATTCGCTGGCCATCGGGGCGATCACGGGAAGGAGGCCCAGCGTGAAGCAAAGCGCTGTGCAGAGCGATTTAACGCCGATCATTTGGGAGCTCCCTGAGGTTTGTTTGGGCGCTGGCATGTCGGGTCGGGCTTCCGCGATTTTCTACAGGCTCTCCGCCGCATAATCCGCCAGCCGCGAGCGTTCGCCGCGCCGCAGGGTGATGTGCGCTCCGTAGGGCCAGGGTTTGAAGCGGTCAACGGCGTAGGTCAGGCCGGAGGTGGTGCCGGTGAGGTAGGGCGTATCGATCTGGCCGATATTGCCGAGACAGACGATCTTGGTGCCGGGGCCGGCTCGGGTGATGAGGGTCTTCATCTGCTTGGGCGTCAGATTTTGCGCCTCGTCGAGGATGATGTAGCGGTTCAAAAAGGTGCGACCGCGCATGAAGTTGAGCGAGCGTACCTTGACCCGGTTGAGCAGCAGGTTGCTGGTTGCCGCCCGCTCCCAGCTGGTGCTGTCGCCGTGACTGTTGAGGAGTTCCAGATTGTCTAGCAGCGCGCCCATCCAGGGCGTCATTTTTTCCTCCTCGCTTCCTGGCAGGAAACCGATATCTTCGCCCAGCGGGATGGTTTCCCGGGTCATGATGATTTCCTTGAAGAGTTTGTCGTCCAGCGTCTGGGTGAGGCCTGCGGCCAGGGTCAGCAGGGTCTTGCCGGTGCCCGCAGTGCCGAGCAACGTGACGAAGTCGATTTCCGGATCCAGCAGGACGTTGAGGGCGAAATTCTGCTCGCGGTTGCGCGCCTGGATGCCCCAGACGTCACGCTGGGGCGTGCGAAAATCGCGTGCCAGCTCGATGGTGGCGGTTTGGCCTTGGCAGGAGCGGACGATGGCCTCGAAGTTGGATTCGTCGTCCAGGTAAAGGAACTGGTTCGGATACCAATCCTTGACCAGGGGACCGCTGACTTTGTAGAACGTGCGGCCGCGGCCGTCCTGCCAGGAATCCATCTTCTTGCCGTGGGTTTCCCAGAAGTCGTGCGGCAACTCCCCGACACCGCTGTAGAGCAGGTTGATGTCGTCGAGTACCTGATCGCTGTAATAGTCCTCCGTCCGGATGCCGAGCACGGAAGCCTTGATGCGCATGTTGATGTCCTTGGACACCAGGACCACCTGAGCATCGGGATGTTCCTTGGCCAGCGCCAGAGCGGTCGCCAAGATGGTGTTATCCGGCATGTCTCCCGGCAGACTTTCTGGCAGCACGGATTTCATGCGCTTGACCTGGAAAAACATCCTGCCGCTGCATTTTTCGTCGACCCGGGCCGCATACTGGAGTTGCGAGAGCGGAATGCCCTCGCTGATGACTTGAATATCGGCGTGCTGGATCAGTTCGTCCAGGAACCGGCTGGCCTGGCGCGCGTTGCGCGCGACCTCGGAAAGCCCCTTCTTCAAATGATCGAGTTCTTCCAGGACGATCATGGGAATATAGATATCGTGTTCCTGAAAGCGGAACAGCGAAGAGGGATCATGGATCAGGACATTGGTGTCGAGGATGAAAAGCCTTTTTTCGTTATCGATGGTCATGGGATTACGAGGGCCGTTTGGCGTTATGGGGGATTTATGGGTGAGCAGCGGCGTGGGCCTTCGCCCCGCTTTTTCAGCGCGCCGGGAATCAGGCGTTTTCCAGTTCTCGCAGGGCTTCAAGCACCTCCTGGGAATGGCCCTTGACGCTGACTTTTCGCCATTCGCGGGCCAGCCGGCCCTCCCGGTCGAGCAGAAAGGTGCTGCGTTCGATTCCTTGTACCTGTTTGCCGTACATGTTTTTCATCTTGATCACGTCGAACAGCCGGCAAAGACTTTCGTCCGCATCCGAAATCAGCTCGAAAGGGAACTCGTGTTTGCATTTGAAACCTTCATGGGACTTCACGCTGTCTCTGGACACGCCGAGAATTTCGGCTTTCAGGCGCTCGAATTCCGGGGCGAGATCACGAAAATCCTGCCCTTCCTGGGTACAACCCGGGGTGTTGTCCTTAGGATAGAAGTAAAGGATCACGTACTTGCCCTTAAGCATAGCAAGCTGAACGGTTTTGCCACCCGTCGACGGGGCGGTGAAATCGGGGACGGGTTGCCCAAGGGCGATGGCGCTCATGGGGAGGTTCCTCCTGGTCAGCGTTTGACCGGTTCAAGGATGGCGTCGAGGTTCTGTCGATCGCAGAATTCCAGAAACTCATCGCGCAAGGAAACGATTTTCATCCCGGCGGGAATCTTGACGATCAGGTGCGCCAGGAACAGCGGCGCATTGCTGTAAGGCGCGGGGTAACGGCTGGAGCTGAGGTCCAGAACCTTGATGTGCCGGCTGGAGAAAAAAGCGGCCACCTCGTGGATGTTATCGAGTTGATCGCTGGCAAAGATGTCGACGGCGTAGGGCACGACGTTTTCATCCTCGTCCCGTTTTTCCTTGCTGCGCAGCAGACTGATTTTCAATCGGTAGCGGCTGGCCAGGGATTCCAGCGCGTTTTCGAGTTTGACGATATGGTTCCAGTTGCCATCGACCATGAGGTGAGCGGCGAACTCCATGCCCAGTTCAGTCATTCGGCTTTCCAGGATGTTGCATTTGCACTCCTTGATGGCGCGGGTCATTTCCACGATCAGATCGGGGTGGTCTTCTCCGGCGAGGGTGATGACAAGCTGCATGACGTTCGATATCTCGCTAAAAAATACACGAAGTTTACCACTTTCCGCGCGCATTCCCATCGGCGCGGAATGGGCGGCAAGCGCATCGTATGCGGCAGCGAACGATGCGGCTTCCTTCGTCCTCGTTTAAGCGAACAAATAAACAATCGCCCCGTACCGAACCAGCTTGCCCAAGGCGATTGCGACAACCGAGGCCAAAAAGGGCAGCCTGAGCCAGCCCGCCGCGAAACACAAGGCGTCGCCCACCACCGGCAGCCAGGACAGCAGCAGAATGGGCGTGCCAAAGCGGCGTACGGAGTGGACGGCCTTGCGCTGGCGCTCTTGTTTAAGGTTTTCCACAGGATAACGCCGCGCCGCCCCCAAGCCCAATAACCAGGTCGTCACCGCCCCCAGGGTGTTGCCGAAGGTCGCGGTCAGCAACAGAAGGGAAGCCGGCGTTTCCCCCAGGTTCACCAGATAGGCTAGCACAGCCTCCGAACCGCCCGGCGCCAGCGTAGAAGAAACGAATGCGCTGACGAACAAGCCCCAAACGCCGATCGAACCCTCAACACCTTCCACAAGCATCACCCGGCTTAAAAACCACATTTTATCTCGGAATATCGCCAAACCTGTAGCAGGATGGCGGCCACGACAGGGCGAAACTGCCCCAACCAAGTTTTCTTGTTCGGACAATAGGTTGTCATCGGGGCTGAGCAATATCTCTTCGCAAGCGTATAAAGCACCTCGACATCCAACTGTCCGGGACTTCGTGCTTGAACCTTCGAGAGATCATCCTACAGCCGGTTACGTCCACCGAAGAGGCGCGCTTCCGATCCTTGATGCAGGCGCATCACTGCTTGGTAGTTTTGCCGAAGATTGGCCATACGCTGTGATATGTGGCCTCCTGGCACGACGAGTGGGTGGCCTTGCTGAGCTTCTCTGCCGCCACCTGGAAGTGCGCGGCGCGTGATACCTGGGTCGGGTGGGATTTCCGCCGGGGGTGTCAAGTTAACTGTGTAACTGACTTGCTGTCATAGAGCGACTCGGTCTCCGAACAGGATCACAAACTGGTTTAAGGCACGCTTCCAATCCTGGATCGGCATGGTCCATTTCTTCTCGATGCGCTGCAGCCCAAGATAAATCACTTTCACAATCGCCTGGTCGTTAGGAAATG
>DATIXD010000270.1:0-4613 GCA_035518875.1 Methylococcaceae bacterium
TTCCAGTACGATCTCGGTGTACAGGAAGTTCATCCAGTAGGTTTCAAACTCCGGTGCAAAGGAGTCCAGGCCGGCGGACCAGCCATACACGCCTTCGTACCAGCGCACCCACATGTAAAACACGGTGTAGATCGTGAACGCGAAAGCCAACCACTTCATGTCCAAAAGCGGTTTGTCTCTTTCCGCTACACCACTAACAGTTGTTGCAGCCATTTTGAATACCTCCAGTTATTTTTGGGATAGAATCGGTCAGTCGGGGCAGAGTAGGGTCCCCTCAGCTGATCGACAGCACATTCGACTGGTCCTGCGCATGAAAATTCCCATAACCGCCGTTTTTTTAACACAAAAACATCAACGTATTCTTATTAACCCAGCAAAATGCTAAAATTTGTCCACGGCTGAGAACCGGCCGCGCCGGGACATAGCTCGATGCTCGGGGCCATCCAGATCCAAGGACACGAGGGAACTGGAATATCCAGGCTGATCGGCGAAGTAAACGACGCCCGAGGAATAGGTTTCGATCGGCGCGGAAGCCAACAAGCCGCCGAAGTCTTACCACTCAATCCAAATCCAGGACTTCCGATATGAAGCCGCCGTTTGCCTATAGCGCTGGCTCTCCCTTGCCGCATGGTGTTTGCTTGCATCAGGGCGGCGTCAACTTCACGCTTTTCAGCCGGCACGCCAGCCGGGTATCGCTGCTGCTGTTCGCCTCGCCGGAAGATTCGAAGCCCTGCCAGATCATCGAGTTGGACCCTCGATACCATAAAACCGGAGACATCTGGCATGTGTGCGTACAAGGCGCCACCCGGGGCCTAGCCTACGCTTATCGGGTGGATGGGCCGCATAGCCCCGAAAAGGGTCACCGCTACGATCCCCGCAATATTCTGCTCGATCCTTATGCGACGGCGCTTGCCGCGCCGGAACACTGGGATTTCAGCGCGCATTGCCTGCGCAACGACGCCCTCCCAACCTCTGCGCCACCGGCGCTCGCCAAAGGACTGGTGCTCGCCAACGGGTTCGACTGGGAGGACGATCGTCCGCTCAAACACCACTGGCCCGAACTGGTGATTTATGAAACCCATGTTCGGGGATTGACCATCCACCCTTCGGCTGAAGTCTCGATGCCCGGCACGTTTCTGGGCGTCACCGAGAAAATCCCCTATTTCAAGGCGCTGGGTGTCAACGCCATCGAACTGATGCCCCTGCAGGAATTCAATCCAAACGAATCCACGGCGAGAAATCCTTTCACCGGCGAAAAGCTGGTCAACTACTGGGGTTACAATACGATCGCCTTTTTTGCGCCCTACGAAGGGTATGGCAGCCGTCGTCAACCGGGCTGCCAGGTGGACGAGTTCAGGACGATGGTCAAGGCGCTGCACAAGGCCGGCATTGAAGTGCTGCTCGACGTGGTCTTCAATCACACCGCGGAAGGTGATGAAACCGGACCGACACTCAATTTCCGCGGTCTGGACAACACCATTTATTACCTCCAGGAGGAGGACAAGAGGCGTTATAAGAATTACTCCGGCTGCGGCAACACCATGAATTGCAACCACCCAGTGGTGCGGAACTATATCCTCGACTGTCTTCGTTATTGGGTGGTGGAAATGCACGTCGACGGTTTCCGCTTTGATCTAGCCTCGATCTTGGGGCGAGATCGCACCGGCCACCTGATTCCCAATCCGCCTTTGCTCGAATCGATTGCCGAGGATCCGATCCTGCGCCAGGTCAAGCTGATCGCCGAAGCCTGGGATGCTGGCGGCGCGTACCTGGTGGGGCGTTTCCCGGGGGAACGCTGGTCGGAATGGAACGGACAGTTCCGCGACGATGTGCGTCGCTTCTGGCGCGGCGATCAAGGCATGGCCGGTGCTCTGGCCAACCGACTGTGCGGCAGCGCCGATCTCTACGATCACAGCGGCAAGGCGCCGGTCAACAGCATCAACTTCGTCACCTGTCATGACGGATTCACCCTCCACGACCTGGTCAGCTACCAATACAAACATAACCTGCCCAATGGCGAGGAAAACCGGGACGGCGCCAATGATAACTTCAGCGTCAATCACGGCATCGAGGGACCAACGGATGACGCGGCCGTCAATCGCATTCGGTTGCAACAGAAAAAGAATCTCTTGGCGACGCTCTTTCTCTCGCGCGGCGTTCCCATGATCCTGGGCGGGGACGAATTCGGGCGCACCCAGCAAGGCAACAACAACGCCTACTGTCAGGACAACGCCATCTCCTGGGTTGATTGGAGCCTATTGGAAAAAAATCGCGAACTTTTCGATTTCGTCCGCGCGCTGATCCTCTTCCGCAAGAGGCATCGGGTGCTGTCCCTGGAACAGTTCTACCGGCCGGAGGAGATCACCTGGTTCAGCCCTGACGGGCGCGTACCCGATTGGCAAGCGGATTCCGTCCTGGGGTGCCATATCCACCGACACAAGGAAGGCGAGCAGGCGCTTTGCCTCTTGTTCAACCCGGGCGTGCGCGCCCTTGACTTTCGTTTGCCGCCACTGCCGGGCGAATCCCTCTGGACCAAGGTAATCGACACCGCCGCAAGCCCCCCCAAGGATATTTGTCCGGAAGGAAACGGGATCAGTCTGCGGGGTCATCACTTCCTGGTCGTTCCGGAGTACACACTCATCGTTCTTGCTGCCGAGAAATCAACGAACGCGCCCTGATTGAGTTTCGCAACAGTCGGACAGTCGTAACGTCAGGAGACGACCCCGCTTCCTGCCAACAGCGGCTTGATGAACATAAACACGAGCCCCGCCGTGCCCGAGCCGGCGATGACCGGAATGACGCCAATCCTGTAACGGAACAGCACCAATAGGGCGACCGCGCCAATCAATGCCGAAACGCCGTCGAAGCGTCTGGCGAAGCCTTATGGCCATAACACGTGATAGGCGAAGAACATGGCGAGGTTCAAGATAACCCCCACCACGGCTGCGGTGATGGCGGTCAGGGGCGCGGTGAATTTCAAATTGCCATGGGTCGATTCGACCAGTGGACCGCCCGCCAGGATGAACAAAAAGCTGGGCAAGAAGGTGAACCAGGTCACCACGGTCGCAGCCACCGCGCCCGCCAGCAACAACTTGTCTGGGCCGAACAGCGCCTTGGTCCAACCGGCTACGAAGCCGACGAAGCTCACCACCATGATGAGCGGGCCGGGTGTGGTTTCGCCCAAGGCGAGCCCATCGATCATTTGATGAGGCGTCAGCCACTGAAAATGTTCGACCGCACCCTGATAGACATAGGGTAGCACCGCGTAGGCGCCGCCGAAGGTCAACAGCGTCGCCTTGGTGAAGAACAAGCCCATCTGGGTCAGTCCACCCTCCCAGCCGTAGCGCGCGCAGAGAAAACCTATCATGCCGCCCCACAAAACGAGCCCCGCCAGAATCACCTTGGTTAGACCCACCCAACTGAACCGGGCATGTTCGGGCACTGGCGTGTCATCGTCGATGAGCGCTGGCCCGAAACTGAGCTTGGTCGCGCCATGTCCGCCGCCCACGGCGAATTTGTGCGGGGCGATCTTTCCGCCGATGGCGCCGAGTATTGCGGCGATCAGCACGATTAACGGAAATGGCGTATCCAGCCCGAAGATGGCGAGGAAAGCCAGCGCCGCGATGCTCCACAAAACCCAATTCTCAGTGCTCGCGGTGCTCGCGCCCCAATCCGGTAAGCCGCGAATACCGCGATGGCGGTGACCGCCGGCTTGATGCCGTAAAGCACGCCGGCAACGGCGGGAACCTGGCCGAACGCCAGGTAAATCCAGCTCAAGCCCATCAGAATGAACAGCGAAGGCAGAATAAGCAGCGCCCCGGCGATCACCCCGCCCCAGGTGGGTGCATCAGCCAACCGATATAAGTCGCCAGCTGCTGTGCTTCAGGCCCCGGCAACAACATGCAGTAATTGAGCGCATGCAGGTAACGCCCCTCGGAGATCCAGCGTTTCCGCTCGACCAGGTCCTGATGCATGATGGCGATCTGCCCGGCCGGACCTCCGAAGCTGATGAAGCCGAGTTTGAGCCAGTACCGGAAGGCTTGGCCAAGGGATATTGGCCGTGGACGTTCTTGCGATTGTTCAGTGTCTTTCATGAGTCAGGTTCCGAAAAGGCGTCCTAAAGCGCATAAAGAATCTGATCCGCCTGGGCCAACAACGCATCATCAGCAAGCGGCCGATTCATGCCTGTAATGAGCGTTTCGAGCTAGGGTGCTTCCGGGATTAGAATCCCTCCGACATCGAGAAAATCCACCGAACCGCCAAATCAGCCATGCGCTCGCGGGGCGATCTTTCCGCCGATGGCGCCGAGTATTGCGGCGATCAGCACGATCAAGGGAAATGGCGTATCCAACCCGAAGATGGTGAGGAAAGCCAGCGCCGCGATCGTCCACAACACCCCGTTTTCAGCGCGCGCGAGCCGATTCGGTAAGTCACGAATACCACGATGGCGGTGACCGCCGGCTTGATGCCATAAAGCACGCCGGCGACGGCGGGAACCTGGCCGAACGCCAGGTAAATCCAGCTCAAGCCCATCAGAATGAACAGCGAAGGCAGAATAAGCAGCGCCCCGGCGATCACCCCGCCCCAGGTGGGTGCATCAGCCAACCGATATA
>DATIXD010000271.1:0-3913 GCA_035518875.1 Methylococcaceae bacterium
CGGCCCGTTCGGACAGAAACATCAATCTGGGCCTGAACAACGACTTCGGCACGGTGGCGATCGCCTCGGGCAACGACGTCACGCTCAGGGACATCAACGCGATCGACCTGGGTGCTTCCAGGGTATGGGGCGATCTCTCGGTGACGGCTGCGGGTTCGATCACCCAGAGCGGGGCGCTGACGATGGCCAACAGCGCCGGCGGCACGGCGAAGTTCATTGTCACGGCGGTCGATTCGGATATGCTGCTGGGACAGGCGAATTTCTTCGGTTCGGTGAGCGTCGGCGTTGGCGGTGGCGGGAGCGTGCGGGACTTGACCCTTCGCAATGTCAATTCAACAGCGATCGTTCCAACGCTGCCGACCGGTCTGCGCAATCTCTCGCTCCAATTCGACGGTACCGGTATGGTTTTGCCCGGGATCACGGTGACGGGGGATTTCAACGCCACTGCCGGCCGCGGCTCGATCACGCAGCTCGATCCGAATTCGCGCAGTGGGGCGCTCAGTGTGTCGGGCGCCGCAGTTTTCGATTCCGCGGGCTCCGAGGTGACGCTGGCGAACCGAAACAACCATTTCGGCGGCACCGTCTCGGTCCCCGACGACCTCGGCACGCAGAGGAACGTCACCCTGACGGCCGATCGGATCAACGTGGGACGCCAGGGGATCACCGGCAAGCAGATCGTGCTCACGGCGGACGAAATTACATCGCTGGACGATTCGAGCCTCGTACAGGTGACCGAACCCGATTTCACCCAGGTCGGCCTTAGCCTCCACGGTCTGAAAGGCGACGGCGTCTTCGGCACATTCGACCGCCCGCTGTTCGTGTTCATGGACAGCGAACTCCAACTGACGCCCAATACGCCGTCCTTAACGAACATCGTCTTGCTCGCGGGGCCCCCGGAGCCCAAGCCCAGGTATTTGAACGGACCGGGCAGGCGCGTCGTCGACTACAACTTTGGGCTGACGGCGCCGCCGGCGGGAGTCGCGGCGTTGAACGCCGCCTATGCGCCCTTGCGCAGGCTGCTCAGCGAAGTGCTGGCATCGGGCTATTCGAAGGAAAACGTGCGCAAGCAACTGGCCGAGGGACTGGTGCTTGAAACTGGCGTTGCGCCTCCCGCACTCGATAACATCGTCGATGAAGGAATCAGGCTTCCTGAGGTTTCATGCGGCGGGATTCGAACCGCCTCCTGGGCGACTTCGCTCGAATGCTAAGCGTCGCGCCTCCCGACCGGGCAGGCGTCGGCTAGGCGGCCGTGCAGGTTTCCAGATCGGGTCGGGCGAGGCCGAAGCGATAATTGCTTTGCAGGCAATGATCCAGCCACTGGGACAGGAAGTAATTCAGCGACCATTTGTAATCCAGCACGTTGCGCGCGCTGGGATCGTGTTTCAGGGCGTCGAGCACGCACGGCCGTTCGTGGTCGTTGAGGACTTCGGCGGCTTGGGCGTCGAGATAGATGCGGATTTTGACGGCGGGTTCGAGCAGGGCTTCGAATTCCCAGGTGAAGCAGTGCGTCAGCTCCAAAGTCAGGGTATAGGGCGAGCGTTCGATCAGCTTGAGGTGCAGGGACGGCTTGCCGTCGGCGCTGGCGATCGCGGTTTGCGGAATGTAATCGAGGCCGGGAATCAGCGCGACAAGCTTGACGTAGTTGGCTTCACAGAGTTTGGCCAGCCAGTAGGATTTGTTGACGGGGTTCAAGACGCTCATCGTTGGGGATCTGGCGAGGAAGGCGGGTTCAAGTTTCGCTGTAGGCGGCGCAGGCGCTGGCCGTTTCCCACAGCGTGACGCTCAGGACCTTATAGCCTTTGCCCTTGATGAATCGATAGATCAGCTCCGCCAGGTATTCGGAGGTCGGATGTTCCGGCAGGGCCAGCACGCGCTCGTTCGCCTCCTTCAGCAGCGGTAGCAGCGGGTCGTCCCGGTGCAGGAGCAAGTTGTGATCGAGCTCGGCCTCGATGAACTCGGCGGCGCTGGCGGCGATATCAGAGAAATCGCAAACCATGCCCTGATCGTTCAAACGGTCCGCCGCCACGGTGATCGCTGCCTTGACGCTGTGCCCATGGAGGTGGCGGCATTTGCCGGAATGCTTCATCAGGCGGTGGCCGTAGCAGAAGTACACTTCTTTGGTGATGGTATACATGACTCAAGACCAGGCTGTGGCGGCGCTCATGCGGTCTTGATGCCCTTGATGGCACCGGCGATCCAGTAATGTTCCGCGTCGGTTCGAGTACAGCGCACCACCTCGATAAAGGCCGTCAGCGGCGGGGTGATCTTGTCATTGGGCATGGTGTGGATTTCCACGGCCCTGCCGGGTTCGACAGGCAGGTTAGCCTGGAACAGAATGCCGGCGCCGCTGATGTTGATGCACCAGCCTTCGTGCACCATACCGGAGACGGCGCGTCTGAAGCTCATCCGGCAATTGGCGTTCATACGGCCGAAGGAGCGTTTTTCCTGGGCTTCGATCATGGGTTTAAGATGTTGGATCGGGGCGTGAGCAGGTTCGGTTGGTACTTATTGTAAACCAAGAGCCTCATCGAGTGAGGGTGCCGGCGGATTTTTGCGGAAACCCGCTCTTCTCTGGCGGGGGGGCGGCTTTTATGTCATATTGCCGCCGTTTTGCGGGGCAGGCCGGGTGGTCCTAGATGCCTTGCAAGGAAACGTTTTTGTCGAGCCAATCAAAATCGCAACATCAAGGGCCGTACCGATGAGTAAAACCATAGTTCTAACCGGCATCACCACCACGGGTACCCCGCATCTGGGCAATTATGTCGGCGCCATTCGGCCGGCGATCGAGGCCAGTCGTAACCACGAGGTGCTTCCGTTTTATTTTTTGGCCGATTATCACGCCCTCATCAAGTGCCAAGACCCGGAGCGAGTGCAGCAGTCCACCCTGGAGGTCGCGGCGAGCTGGCTCGCGCTCGGGCTCGATACCGAAAATGCCGTCTTTTACCGTCAGTCGGACGTTCCGGAGATCGCGGAGTTGTCATGGATACTCGGCTGTGTGACGGCCAAAGGGCTGATGAACCGGGCCCATGCCTACAAGGCGGCGGTTCAGGCCAATGAAGAGAACGGCGAGGCTGACCCGGACAAGGGCATCACCATGGGGCTGTTCAATTATCCCATCCTAATGGCGGCCGATATCCTGCTGTTCAATGCCCATAAGGTGCCGGTGGGCAAGGATCAGATTCAACACATCGAAATGGCGCGCGACATCGGCGGCCGTTTCAATCATATCTATGACGAGCATTTCACGATTCCCGACGCGGTGGTGAGCGAGGACACGGCGATCCTCTGCGGCCTGGACGGACGCAAGATGAGCAAGAGCTACGACAACACCATTCCCCTGTTCGCACCGGAAAAACAGCTTCGCAAGCTCGTCATGAAGATCAAGACCAATTCGCTCGAACCCGGGCAACCCAAGGACCCGGAAACCTGCACCTTGTATGGCATGTACAAGGCCTTCGCGAGCAAGGAGGAAACCGCCGCCATCCGCCGCCGCTACGAAGAAGGTATCGCCTGGGGCGAGATGAAGAATATCCTGTTCGAATATCTGAACGACCATTTGATGGCCGCGCGCGAACGTTACGAGGCCTTGGTGCAGTCGCCCGACAAGATCGAGGAAGCCCTGAGGGATGGGGCGGATAAAGCGCGCAGCTACAGCGTGCCGTTCATGCGGAAGATCCGCGAAAGCGTGGGAATCCGGAGTTTGACCGGCCAGGGGTGACAAGGAAGAGACCGCGCACTTTTGCAATAACTTGGTCAATTTAGGGCGCCCTTCAGGGCGCCGAACGCGCTCTACCAATTACTGACCTTATGTTGTTTCTCGAACGTCTGGCCGAGGAGAAGATCCAGCAGGCAATGGCGCGGGGCGATTTCGACAATCTTCCGGGCAAGGGCAAGCCGATTCCCGACGAAAAGG
>DATIXD010000272.1:0-11013 GCA_035518875.1 Methylococcaceae bacterium
GCACCGGTTTGAAAATCTACGGCGAAGGCGAATGGTTACTTGAAAAACATCAGGCCAAGACTCGTCGCCGCTGGCGTAAATTACATATCGCGCTGGACGCCGAAACCCATCAGATGGTGGCGGTCGAGTTGACGACCGATGAGGTCGGTGACCCCACCGTGGTTCCGGATTTGCTGGATGGAATCGAGGGTGAAATTGGATCGTTCACCGCCGATGGTACGTATGATGGGGAGAGTATCTATCAGGCCATCGCCAACCGTCAGCCCGACGGCCACCCGATTGACGTGGTGATTCCACTCCGCTCTACCGCCGTGCTCAGTGAGAACGCCGGGACCCAGCCCACCACGCGGGATCAACACATCCAAGTGATCGCCGACCAAGGGCGAATGGGCTGGTAGCGAGCCTCGGGTTACAACCGCCGAAGCCTGGTTGAAAACGGTTTCTACCGTTACAAAACCATCGTCGGTCGGTGCTTGCGCACCCGAAATCTGTCCAATTGCGGATTTCGGCGAACGTGACCGGCCGTTTCGGTGATGGTGACCGGTTGATGTGGGTGGTGTTGCGCGGGGTTTAGATTCTACCTGAGTCGGTCACGATGAGGTTTTTTCGGGTCGGTTTGCCGATCTTTTTTTCGCAAGGATTCTCCCTTCAAAATCATTCGATAGGATTGGTGGACGAGTCGGTCGAGAATGACATCGGCCAGGGTGGGATCGTTGAGCCAAGCGTGCCAGTGATCGATCGGGAGTTGGCTGGTGATGATCGTCGAGCGGCTGCCGACACGATCGTCGATGACTTCCAGCAGGTCGTGCCGGGCACTTTGGTCCAGCGGCGTCAGTCCCCAGTCGTCCAGAATGAGCACATCGATGCGGGCCAACTGCGCCAGGCGCTTGCCGAAGCCGCCGTCGCCATGGGCGATGCGCAGGGCATCGAGCAAACGGGGTAGCCGCGCATAGAGGACGGAAAAGCCTTGCCGGCAGGCCTGTTGCCCGAGGGCACAGGCGAGCCAGGTTTTGCCGGTGCCGGTGGCGCCGCCGATGAGCAGCGCATGCGCCTGGCGGATCCAGTCGCCGTTGGCCAAGGTGGCGATTAGCGACTTATCCAGTCCGCGCCCCGGCCGATGATCCAGGTCTTCCAGGCAAGCCTGCGGCTGTTTGAGTTTGGCCTGTTTCAACAGGCGATCCCGGCGTTTGTTGTCGCGCCAGTGAATCTCGCGGTCCACCAGCTGGGCGAAGCGTTCTTCAAAGGCCAGCTCGGTGGCGATGGGCAGGGTGAGTTGTTCCTCGAAGGCCCGGGCCATGCCGTCGAGCCGAAGCGCCTTGAGGTGGTTGAGGGTTTGTTGGTTGAGCATCGGGTGTCTCCGGGGTTAGTGGTAATAATCGGGGCCGCGGACGTGATCGTGGTCCGGGCTAATCCAGTCGGTTTGTGAGCTCGATTGCGGGAGCGGTTGGCGGTCCAGCCCGGCTTGCAGGATGGAAACGACGGAACGCCGATTCGGTGCGCCGAGGGCGACCGCTCTGGCGCAGGCGGCCTCCAGCCGGTCTTCGCCGTAGTGCCGGGCCAGCGCCAGCAGACCGAGACAGGCGCGATAACCCATTTCCGGATGCGGCTTGTGGGTCAGTTGATGATGGACCAGGGCTTTGGTGTGGGCGCCGATGCGCTGGGCCCAGTTGAGCAGGCGGCCCGGGCTCCATTCCCGGTGCGCCCGGTGGGATTTGGGCATGTGTTCGGCGAGGGTGGTGTGGGTGCCGCGGCGATCGCAGCGGGGATGACTGGCCACGCGGCGCCCGCCATACAGGATTTCGACGCTGGTCTGAGTGATGCGGGCTTCGACCGCTTGTCGAACCAGAGCGTGGGGTACGCTGTAGTAGTGGCCGTCGATCTCGACGTGGTAGTCGATGTTGACCCGGCAGCGCTTGAAGTGGGCGATTTCGTAAGGCTGCGCCGGCAAGGGCCGAAGCGCCGGCCGGTCGATGGCCTCGAACCAGGACAGGCGGTTGCCCGGCAACTTCTTGAAGGGACGCTGGTTGAGATCGACCAGCAACCCAGCAATGGCCTGATTCAACTCCCCCAGCGAGAAGAAGCGCCGGTGCCGCAGTCGCGCCAGGATCCAGCGCTCGACGATCTGCACGCCCACTTCGACCTTGGCCTTGTCCTGCGGGTGATAAGGTCGTGCCGGCAGGATTGCCGTCCCGTAGTGGCGGGCGCAGTCCTGCGCCATCCGGCTGACGCCGGGCTCGTAGCGATCCGGCCGGGTGATCAGCGCCTTGGGGTTATCCGGGACCACCAGTTCGGGCACACCATCAAACGCCTGCAGCGCCTTGGCAAGCCCCGAGAGCCAGTCTGCCTGGGTTTCCCGTGCGGTGGCGCAGGCGAAGGTATAGTTCGAGGCCCCCAGCACGGCGACGAAGATGTGCGCGTGGCGAATCTCCCCCGTTAAACGGTCGATCACCGGCACGGTTTGCCCAGCATAATCGATGAACAGCTTCTCGCCGGCCCGGTGCGTCTGCCGCATCGACCGTTTCAAGCGGGCCGCGTAGCCCTGGTAGAGATGGCAGAACTGGGTATAGCGATAGGTGGCAACGCCAGCATGGGCCTCGACGTATTCCTCCCACAGCAACTGCAAGGTCACGCCCTTGCGTCGCAACTCCCGGTGGACCACTGTCCAGTCCGGCATGACCCTCTGGCAGGAAGACTGGACGCGAGGCGGCAGCAGGCGCGCCTCGATTGCCGACTCCTCCAGCCTGGCGGCGGTTTCCCAGCTCAGTCCGACCTGGGCCGCCCGTTGCAGATACTTGTTCACTACGCCCTTGGACAGCCCCAAGGCCCGGGCGATTTGTTCGTGCGACAGCGCGCAGTCGAACTTTAAACGTAAACACTCTTTAATTTTGCGCATGGACACTCGCTTCGCCGGCATCGCCTTCCCAGATAAAAGCGGGAACGATGCTCGGCGCATGGGTTCATGCGCAACGCCACCTCCATCTTCGAAATCCATTTCGGTCCATCGTGACCGGTGATTTCGCTACCGTGACCGCCCATTCCGGAAATGGGCCAAAATCGGTCACGTTCGACCGAAATGACTAGTCACGATCCGCCGAAACCAGCGGTCACGTTCCTCCGGAATCACCGGTTACGTTCGGCCGGAATACGCATCCAATCAAATGGCGGAAGCAAAACTGGGTTGTGCGATTTTAAATTGCATGACCAGATTGGGCATGCCCGTTTCTCAGAAGATCGCGTAAACCTACTCACCTGGGGATAAACCCGCCGTTAACCTGATTCATGCAACAAAGCCCCTCTCCATGGCAATCGGGTCGAGCGGAGTTAGAGACTGCACCACGTTCCGACAAGAGGGAACGGCGCGTCGCAGGCTGCGCCCAACAGGTGTCCCAGTCTGACCTGGAGCCTCGCGCGCTCATTTCTATTTAGCTCTGTCCGGCTCGTCTTCCGGGTTCACGAAATGCGGGGCAAAGGGCCCTTCACCGTAGACCTCGACCACATTCCCAGCCCTGTGCAGGCCGAAGTGGGGCATCATCGCAGGCATCACGGAGTGTCCGCCAGGCTTCAGCTCGATCAGCTTCGAGGCATCGTACTTGTCGCCACGCGCTATCAGGAAGGAGCCTGCGAGTACCGTGATGTGTTCGTCGGTCGGATGCCAATGGGGTGGAACTTTGACCTCCTCTTTGGTATGGATGCGGATCACGTACAGGCCGCCCTTCTTGTCCGGGTCGCCAGAGACGACGGCCATTTCCACGCCGGGGATGAGCAGCTTCCACACGAGTTGGTCCGGCGTGACCACGCCATGGCTCTGCGCGAGGGCGAAACCCGGCATCAGCGAGATCGCAACGGCCAAAACCGAACCCACGACTTCCATGGCCAGCTGCCGCCGGTCGGCGGCGCTGCTGGACAGGACTTCCTCTTGGACACTGCCCATGGCTGCATTCCCCCCTCCTAGCTCTTCGGTGGCATGCCCCAACTCAGTACGCATAACGAACGACGCTAACTGGCACAATTTCATCATTAAAGGTACACCAATCTTCCCCGCTGCTTCCCTATCCCGCCAGCACATACATCCACCGCCAGATCAAACATAACATCCCGTTCGAAAACTGATCGTCCAGAGTGGCTGCGACGGTCTCCGAGGTGGGCAAAGTTCGATTGCCCATCCGGCTCACGTCGCTAGTGTCATTTTCCCCGGCACTCACCAACTTCGCTCGAATCAATCAAGGATTAGTCTTCGTCACCGCGAAGGCTACCTGCGGCGATGAGTAGAACGCTGTTCATGTCCGGTTAAGGAATGGATGGATATCCTACATCAGCGTATTTGAAAAATAGGGGTGGATACCATGCGCAGATTGATTCACGTCATCAGCTTGCTTTTCTTTGCCTTCAGCCTTAATGGGTGCGCCACGCCAGGCAATTATCCGTCTGGATATGGAAATTTCGGAGATGCCATGAGCCGTCACCGTAACGCACTCGCTGGGGCTGCTTTGGGCGGAGTTGGCGGAGCCTTGGTTGGCGGTGCTGTAACCCGAAATGGAAAGGGCGCCTTGATCGGCGGAGCATTGGGCGCAGCAACGGGTGGTTTGATCGGCAACTCGATGGACAATAACCATCGACGCGATTCCTATTAGGGCGACGGATATCGCTATTCGAACCGATCCGACGGGTACTGACCATGATCATCCGACCGGCTAGCTGGTGTCGACCTTCTCCTTTTCGGTCCTTTCTTTCAGAGGTTTGGCTTTATACATCGCGAACGTGCTGCAGACCCGGCGATCGGTGCTGAGCCTGGTTTAACGCCGGGTCAGCTACTGCACCCGCTTGATGGCGTCGTCGGCGATTGGAAAAGGAGGTCCTCTCGTCGTTCAGCGAACCGTCATGTAGATCGATTATCCTCGCATAGCGCGTACCTAGACTCTTCGGAAAGCAACTTTGCGCGCTTGACTTTTCGGCGCAGAAAAGCTTTATTAAGCGCTTTTTTTGTCCACGTAAGCGGGCAGCAATCGAAACGTGTATTTAATTGGGAGAAAGTGAGCATGAGAATAGCGATGTTGGCTTGGGAATCACTGCATTCGATTCCGATCGGAGGATTGGGAGTTCACGTGACCGAACTATCAGCCGCCCTGGAACGGCGTGGGCATGAAGTGCATGTGATTACCCGGCGTAAGCCGGAACAAAGCCATTACGCATTGATCGATGGCGTTCACTACCACCGCATCGACCACGGGGGCGCCGATGACTTTGTCGTGACCATGGACCGGATGGGTAAGGCCATGGCCCACAAGTTTCACGAAATTACCAGTATGATCGGCAATTTCGAGGTGGTGCATGCCCACGATTGGCTCACGGCCAACGCCATGAAATACATCATGGACGGTTACGGCACTCGCAGTGTCTTCACTATGCATTCGACCGAATATGGACGCGACGGCAATGTGTTTTACGAGGGATTCGCGAACAACGTGCGTGATGTGGAGGCTGCTGGTTGCTACCATGCGGATGAGATCATCGCCAATAGCTGGTTTCTGGCCGATGAGGTCAAACGCATTTACCAGGTACCCAACGAGAAGATCCATGTGATTCCCAACGGGGTCAGCTATTCGGCATTTGACGGCGTTATCGATCCGGCCCCAGTCAAAGCTCGCTACGGTATTGCCCCCATGGCGCCGACTGTTTTCGCCGCAGGCCGGATGACCTTGCAGAAAGGCATGGACATGCTGGTCGAGGCGGTGCCCATGGTTCTCGGGTATTTTCCGGAAACCAAGTTCGTCATCTCGGGTGGCGGCCCGGAATTTGATCGCGTCACCGGTCGTGCCCACGAGTTGGGTGTCCAAGACTCCTGTATCTTCCTCGACACCTTAAGCCGTTCCGACTACATCGACCTGTTGCGGGCCATTGACATCGTCGCCGTTCCGAGTCGAAACGAACCGTTCGGCATCGTGATCCTGGAAGCTTGGGCAGCGGGCAAACCGGTGGTAGCCACCACTGCAGGTGGTCCACGGGAGTTCGTTTGGCACGATGTTAACGGGTTCCTGGTCGACGCCAATCCAGGCGGGTTGGCCCATGGCATCGGTTCCCTACTGGCGGACCATGACCATTGCCGGGCACTGGGGGGTAACGGCCGTCGTGCGGTCGAAGACAAGTTCAATTGGGATACAGTAGCCGGATACACGGAGGGGCTTTACAACCGGGTGATGGCCAACTCCTACTGTGCCTAGCTCGCGCTTATAACCCTCTGAGTCTCTGATGAAAGCAAGACCGCCCTGGGTAACCTGGGGCGGTTCCTTGCGACATAGCCTGACCCCTTCTACTCCAGCGTAAAAGACCACGCTGCTTTTCCTTGCTGATACCCGCCCATGAGTTTGTACAATCCTGCGCATCGGGCAAGCCGGCGCTGATTGCCCTGACTTGACTCTGGGCCATGTGAGCGGTTTTTCGGCCTGAGCTTAGGAACTTATGCGATGGGTGCGCGCTTGAGATATCCATAGCGATGCACCAGAGCGATCGAGTCCTGTTCCCACAGATTTCCATACCCCAGCCAAGAGGGACTGGCATTCTTTTGAGACAATCAAGCCAATGTACTGGTACGAGGCCGAGGTCAAGCAGTTAGAGCGAGAGCAGGCGCGCCAACCCGCCAAGCCGGGAGGTGTCGTGTTTTACGGCAGTTCCTCGATTCGGCTGTGGACAACCCTAGCGGAGGATTTTTCAGGGCTGCCGGTCGTCAACCTGGGCTTTGGCGGCTCCACCTTGGCGGCCTGTTCTTGGTTCTTCACGCGGTTGGTGCCGCCGGTTCGACCAGGAGCCCTAGTGCTCTATGCAGGAGATAATGATCTGGGGGATGGGCAGCCCGTTTCGGAGGTCATTCATCAGTTTCGCTGCCTGCGCGCTCAAGTGGATGCCCATCTGGGGCTGATTCCTTTCGCCTTTATATCCATCAAACCGAGTCCTGCACGTTGGCATCTCCGCGAGCAGATTTGCCAGATCAATGAGGCCGTTGCCGGCGAACTCAGGGCACGCCCCCATGGGATTTTCATTGATGTGTTCAGTCGCATGCTGGATGGAGACCATCCCCAGGCCGAACTCTTTGCCGCGGACGGTTTGCATCTGTCGGCCGCCGGCTACCGCCTTTGGACGGAGACCATCTGGAGCCACAAAGACAGCCTCTTCGACCTTGTCTAACTCGATAATGAGACATTGAGCTCTGTGCATCGCGAATACCACAAATGGTTCAGTCCTCACCTACAGCGGGACATGGAACTGCTGATTTTCGGTCATGCCGGGATTCGCGTGCTGGTCTTCCCCACGCGCTGTGGCAGATTCTACGATTATGAAAACTTCGGGCTGGTCGAGGCCAGCCGGGACTGGATCGAGAGCGGCTGGCTGCAGTTCTACTGCGTCGACAGCGTCGATCAAGAAAGTCTCTACTGCAACTGGTGTCGCCGCGAGGATCGGATCAAGCGGCACGGTTCGTTCGAGAACTACGTCATCCGCGAGGTTCTGCCGCTCAGCGAGTACAAGAATCCCGGCACGCTGCTCATCGCGCACGGCTGCAGCCTGGGTGCTTATCACGCCGTGAACATCGCCCTGCGGCATCCACACCTGTTCGGCAAGGTTTTAGCACTCAGCGGCCGTTACGACCTCACTGTCACCAGCGCGGACTTTCGCGATCTCTTCGATGGCCATGTCGATGAAAGTATCTACCTGCATATGCCCTTGATGTATCTCCCCAACGTCACGGAAAAGCAGTACCTGCGAACCTTGCGGCGCCTGAAGATCACTTTGGTCGTGGGCAAACTGGATCCTTTCCTGGCGAGCAATCAGCAACTCAGTAAGGTGCTGAATCAGAAAAGGATTCCGAATGTCCTTCATGTCTGGTCGGGTCGAGCTCATAAACCTGTCCATTGGACCAAAATGATAAAATTGTATTTGGGGTAATAAAATCGAAGCTGCCATAAACCGCCACCCACGGTGGATCGTTGCCGTGCCAACACGCTCACGCCAAAGGGCAGAAAGGTGGGGGAGCCTGTAGACGGCTTCTACCAACTGCAGGGAAACATTGACAGACAAAGGGAGACCGGATTGATTAGTCGCTTGTACAGTGTGTATTCTCCGCCTGGGTTTAGATTTTCCGCCGCGCTCTCGGACGCAACCACTAAACTTACGGGACGAGACCGTGTCTCCCTTAAAAGGGTTAGAAAGATGAAAGAAGATCGCTACTGTGTCACGTGTGCCAACTGGTTTCCAATCAAATCGAGCACCCCACCAGAACCGGGCGTACTCATCGCAACGAGCGGGGAGTGCCACCGCTACGCCCCGCGACCGCTCCTTGCCGATCCCAACGCGATCAAATGTCGTGCCCTCTTTTGGCCGACGACGCGCCCTGACGACGTTTGCGGAGAGTGGTACTACGGCGGCCTGCGGGCAGAAGTGCGGGCCAGCAACGAGGCTCAGCCGGAAAGCCCAGCTGCAGAAGCCGGACGAGGTAGCACGCTCAAGGGGAATGTCGTAGAAGCAGTTCCTAGCACATCACCGAAAAGGCCTTCCTAGAAGCCATCCAAAGACACTCTCGAGACGGCTGGAGCCGATTGTCCGCTTATTGCTGCTCCACTGTGGCGGTACGCGAGCCGTCAAATTGGAACTTAGATTGCTGGCTGACGAGCATCGCATTCATGTTTCGGCTGTTCTTAACGGAGATCGGGACTCGCCGCTTCGATGATGTCTTCAATATAGGGTTATTACACCGATCACTATCGCATTAGGACCCCCAATCCACCACCAGTGACCTTTCCACGCCGCCAGCACATCCACCTGTCGGCCCAAATCAGTTGTTCCCAGGGGAAACCAGCCACCAAGGCTTAGAGCACCGACTTGGCCCCATCCCGATCCTGAATCCCGGCGGAGTGGACGCATACCATTAGCAACAGACCAAGACATCGACCACCAGATGGCGTTTGCGGCCTTTGATGCATTTTTCCTCCGTCATAGCCACGGACACCACCTTGCTCCATGGTCTTGACTGTCTGGCTGTCGATAATCCCCGCGCTAGGCTCGCGATGGCGACCTGCCGCTTCACGCACATCGCCCCGCAGAGTATCGTGAAGGCGCTTCCAGACACCAGTCAACCGCCAGTTCCGGAAGTACTCGTACACGGCGACGGCCGACCAGTGGACGGCGGGTAGCCCCGAGCGGGTCAATAGGTCGATCCAGCGTGGCGACAGATTCATATCCACGAGCAGCTTCATGCGCTCGCCAACGTGATTTCCCGCTCTTCCGCTCGCCACGCGGCGTAGCGCAGCGCCTGCATAATGTCCTCGCGTTCGCGATAGGGGTAATACGCAAGGACTTCTTCGATGCTGTGCCCGGCTCCGATCTGGCCGACGATCGTGCCGACCGTCACCCGCATCCCACGGATGCACGCCTTCCCGCCCATGACTTCGGGTTGCTGGGTGATCCGGTTCAGTTGTTCCATGGCCATCTTCTTATCGAAACTCAATGCAATGCTAGGCTGTTGAAAATCCATTTCAAGAAATATTTTTTGAGGATGTAAGGACCCCGATTTATTGGATCGGCAGTGCAGGCGCGGCGGCTATCGTGCTGATGAAAAGGTCATATCAATTCTGATAAAGGGTCTCCGTGCAACCCAGAAACTGCCTTAAGCCGGCTAACCCGTAACCGCCCGCTTGCCGCGGTACAGCTTTTCCATTTCCTGATGCCTTTGGTCTTTGTCGCCATGCAGGTAGATGGAGGTGGTATTCAAACTGGCGTGCCCCAGGTTCTCCTTCACCAGGATCAGCGGCATGCCGCGGTTGATTGCATGGGAGGCATGGGTGTGCCGAAGCCAGTGCGCGGTCACCTGCAACAACCGCTCGGCCTGCCGTTGATTGTGCTCATGATCTTCCCTGCGCATCCGCTCCGCCGCTTCAAGGAAGAAGGTCTTCAATACCCGGTGCAAACCCGAAGCCGTGAAGGGCCGCTCGACGTAATCCAACTCAAAGGTCCCGATGACCGCGGTCTGCCTGAACTTTCCGATGATCGGCACGGAGGAATCCGGAATTCCCCAGGTCACCCCTCTTTCCTTGGCATACTGCTTGAGTTCAGCCACCAGCTCATCCGGAAGCGGCACTTCCCGCTGCCGGCTGCCCTTGCCCAATACCGACAGCCACCACTGCCCGCCATTACGTGATTTGTAGCGGAGGTCGCCGAAGGTGGCGCCGGCCAGTTCAGCCAATCGCAAGCCGGTGCAGTACGCCAGTTGCAGGGCGATCCAGATGCGCCGGTAATCTCGGGGTGCCCTGCCCTGCGGCGGCTCTGCCTCACAAAGGGCACAATAGTCGAGCAACCCCTGCCATTGCTCTTCATCCAGGGCGCGCTCGACCTGGAGGGCTTGTTTTTGCGGATTGGGCAGCGGTGGCAGCCCATCGAACGGATTGCTGTCCAGATAGCGCTGCTTGACCAGCCACTCGCACAGGGCGCCCAGGATGGTTTCGGTGTGCCGGACATTGCGCTGTTTCAAAGGCCCCTTGAAGGGCCGCCAATCGGTGCTCCAGCGCGGCTTGAAGTCTTGTCTCAGCCACGGCTCGCTGGGGGCGAACAGGAAATCCCGGTACGCCTTGCAGTCTGGAGTGGTCAGGGACGACAGCGGTTTACCCAACTCAGAGAGGGCCCACAACAGCCAGCGCTCGGCCTCCTTGCGGTAGGCCCGATAGGTGTGACTATGGCGGTCCCGCAGGTTGAGCCAAGCCTGGATCGCTTCGAAATCGTTGTGGGCCTCGATCCGGCAGCGATCGGCCGGCGCGCGGTTGCGCCCAAGCGCGCCGCTCAAGTCGGGCTTTCCGTCGAACAGTTGCTGGATCGCCGGGTTCTCTGTCCGGGCAGCCGGCGTTGCGGACGGGCGAACCACCAACATACCGTCTGCAAGTCCGAGTGGTTCGGCATGGGCTTTCAGAAACCGCTCGATGGTTTGTGCAGAATGACCGCCCAAATTCGGGATCGACTGCCACCAGGATGGCCCCG
>DATIXD010000273.1:0-7728 GCA_035518875.1 Methylococcaceae bacterium
GGATGTTGTGCTTGTGAGCCGGAGTGCCCGAATCAGGCCATCTCGGAAACGAAAGGCGGGCTCTTCGTGATTGATCCCGCAAAGTGTACCGAGTGCATCGGTCATCATGACGAACCGCAGTGTGTCGCGGTGTGTCCGATCGACCTGACCTGCATCATTGATGACAATTACCCGCGATACGAAGCGGCATAGGTGAAAATCATGGATCTAACCATTACTCCGAGTGCGGAAAAATTCATACAGCGCATGGTGCGCTTTGGCGGTGCCGGAGAAAACGCCGGCTTTCGCCTCTCGGTCAGTCCAGGAGGCTGTTCCGGTCTGGCTTCGGAATTCAGCGTGGAAGCGGAGCCCCTTGCGGGTGACGCGGTGGTCGTCATCAATGGCTTGAAGTTGTTCCTTCCGGTGGAAAGCCGTCTGCTCCTGCAGGGCATCACCATGGATTTCAAGGATACCCCGCTGCAGAGCGGGCTGGTGTTTCAAGATCCCAAGGCGAGCGGTTGCGGCACTTGTGGAACCAGCGCGCCGGCGATGGGCGAAGTGGCGGTGCCGATTTCCGCAATTCCCATCAAGAGCGCATAAGTTGGGCAATGGGTATGGCTGAAAGCCCGCTGGCCAGACAGGGTGCGACTGCTCCGGAAGGAGGTTATGACCTGACGGAAGAGGAGCGTGTCGCGGAGTGCCTGGGTGTCGGCTTGCCTCCCGAGGCTGAAGCGCATCTGCGTCTGGCAGGCCAGAATTACCACCGGGATGAAGTGGCGTTGGCGCACTTGCACTCCGCTTGGGATATCGCGCCGGGGCATGCGGCGGTCTACATCGGCAAATACCGGTTCTATTTCTACAAGAACCGATTGGCCGAAGCCCTCGAGGTTGGCACGGAATGCCTGGCGAAAGCCGCCGTCGATAATGGGATGTCGCCCAACTGGCGCGATGCGAAGCCGACCGATGCGGATTTCAGCAGCTTCGAAGCCATCTTGCCGCGGTTTTTCCTGTTTACGCTCAAGGGCTATGCCTATCTGCAGTTGCGTTTGGGGGCACTGGAGGAGGGTCGTGCCGCGGTGGAAAAGCTTCTGGAGCTGGATCCCACGGACAAGGTGGGCGCCAAGGTTTTGTTGAACGTCCTGGAGAGACAGGCCCATGGGGACGAGGACTGACATCGAAGAGGCGCGAGACTGGCAGGGAAAACTGCTGGATTGCTCGGTGTGTGAGCGACGCGCTTTATTGACGGAAGGCCGTTGCCATCTCGGTCATGCCTGCGTGCACGATCGCTATGCAAGGCGCATCGATCGCTTCTTTCGCTGGAATCCTTACCTCGCGAAGGAGTACCTCGGGCATCCCTATTTCGAGACGCGCGCGGTGGCGGCAAAGCATGTGGAGCTGTTTTATCTGCCACGGCTGATCGACGACCCGGACGAAACCGTAAGACAAAGCGTTGCCCAGCGCCTGCCGGTGCACTCCAGGCATTTCAGGACCTTGTTGCGCGATCCGCACCGGGAGGTGCGAGTCCGAGTGGCGGAACGGCTCGAGGCACACGATCTCGTCGGCATGATCGACGACCCGGATTATTTCGTGCGGCAGATCGTGGCGCGTCGACTGCCCCAGGGGATACTCGTAAAAATGATGCATGACCCGGATCCGGAAGTGCGCAAGGTCGTGGCGCAGCGAGTGAGTAGCGAATGGTTGCCCACCATGGCCAACGACAAGGAGGTGGTCGTGCGCTTGGCGGCTGTGCGTCGCATGGAGCCCGGGCAATTGAAGCTGCTCATCAAGGACCCGGACTGGCAGGTGCGCTATGCGGTCGCCAGCCAGCTCGATGTGGCTGAACTCGAGCCCATGCGCGCCGACCCGGACCCCGCGGTTCATGAGTTGGTTGCCCAGCGCTTCGCCGGGCAATGTAACGAAGGTGGATTACCGAAAGCCTATTAACGATTGTGAGGGCATAACTATGGGTGACATTAGTCGCGACAGCGATACCAATGAGCTGAACGATCCGCCGCGTTTCAACTTCGGTGAAAAGGTGAAATCGAAAAAGGTAGTCCGCAACGACGGCACGTTTACCGGGGCGGAGATCGGCGAAGTTTTGGTCAAGAAAGGCGAGATGGGCTACGTCAAAAGCATCAATACTTTTCTGCAACAGTTTTACATCTACGCCGTGGACTTTCCCGATAGGGGTTACGCGGTCGGCATGAAAGGCAGGGAAATCGAGTCCGTCGACAACCCGCCCCCACCCAAACCGGCACCGGAAGGAGAGCAGCGAGCATGATCGAGCCACGCACACCCATTTATCAATGGGGACAAAAGGTTAGTACCGAGGCTGACATATTTAACGACGGCAGCTATCCGGATCACGAGCCGGAGGCCTTGCTGGTCGCCGCCGGCAGCGAGGGCGAGATCGTCCAGATCGGCTATCACGAAGAAGCCAAGATCCCCGTTTACCTGGTGGAGTTTCCCAGTGGTTATGTGGTCGGATGCTTCGAGGAGGAGCTCCGCGCCGAACAGAAAGCGGTAACGGTCTCCGGCCTGCTTTGAGAGAGCTATTTGCTTTGCTGAGGTGCGCGGCCGAAGCGCGGGCGCCGTCATCTCCTCATTGAGGGCGTCGTAAAAGGTTTTCCGGCTTCTCCTTCTGAAAAGGCCTTTTCGACACCGGGCGGCGGCGCACAAGGTCGCAGGACAAAAGGTCTTATGGCGCCTGTGCCCGCACTGTCGATGGAAGCGATACGGTGGGCTCACCGGGCGCGGATTCACGAGCGGAGGGTGTCAAGGGTATGAACAGCAATGGGGCGCGATCGAATTCAGCAGCCTTGCGCTTGCACCCAAATGAGCTGGATCGCAGACGGATCGAGCGCGCGCTGGAGCGCCGCAAGCGCTATCGCTACGTCACCCCCGAAGTGCACGCATCCGAAGACGGCTACGTGATTCGGAGCTCCTGCTGTTCGCGCAATATCGATCGCGAAGGCGGCATCATCGATATCGCCAAGCTGGAGTTTCGCGGCGACCGGCATTGTTGGTGGCTGTACCACAAGGACCATGAAATCGGTCACTGGATCATGCACGGGGAATATCAATCCCTGCCGCAGATTCTGGACCTCCTGAACCAAGACCCGGATAGGCGATTCTGGCAATGAGTGACACGGTGATATATCTGGACAACAACGCGACGACGGCCGTCGCCCCGGAATGCATCGAGGCGATGACGCGGTGTCTGCGGGACCATTACGGCAACCCCTCCAGCAAGCATGCGGCCGGGGAAGCGGCCAAGGCTCAGACCTTGGCGGCGCGCGCCAAGGTGGCGTCCCTGCTGGGCGCTTCGCCGGCGGAAATCGTATTCACCAGCGGCGGCACGGAGGCGATTCATCAGGCGATCCTGGGCGGCCTGGCATTGGCGTCCGGCAAGTGGCGAATTGTGACCAGTGAGGTGGAACACCCGGCTACGCTGATGCTGTTGAAACATCTGGAAACCCTGGGCGTGGAGGTGGTCTACCTCCCGGTGGATGGGCTGGGGCAGTTGGACCTGGGTGAGTTGGATCAGGCCATCACGGAGGATACCGCCCTGGTGACGCTGATGTGGGCCAACAACGAGACGGGCGTGCTGTTTCCCATCGAGGAGGCCGCGGCGCTGGCCGCCGCCAAGGGCGTGCTGATCCACAGCGACGCGGTGCAGGCGGCAGGCAAACTGCCCATCGATCTCAACAAAGTCCCGCTGGATTTCCTGTCCCTTTCCGGACACAAGCTGCATGCGCCCAAGGGAATCGGCGCCCTGTTCGTGCGCAAGGGACGCAAGATCCCGCCGCTGTTGTTCGGTCATCAGGAGCGCGGGCGTCGAGGCAGCACCGAGAATGTTCCGGCCATCGCCGCCTTGGGAATCGCCGCAGATTTAGCCGCCGCCGGATTGGACACTCACGTAACCCACGTCGCCGGTTTGCGGGACCGTCTGGAAAGCGGCTTGTTGGCACAACTGCCGCAGGCTTCCATCACCGGCTCGGCGGCTCGGCGACTCGCAGGGACCTCCAGCCTGAACCTGGGCAGCATCGAAGCCGAGATCGTGTTGAACGAGCTCGATCGGGCAGGAATCTGCGCCTCGGCGGGTGCGGCCTGCAGCGCCACCGGGACCGAACCCTCCCATGTACTGCGCGCCATGGGGCTGACGCCACAAGCGGCGCTTTCCACCATCCGTTTCTCGCTCAGCCGCTACAGCACGGCGAGCGAGATCGATCAGGTGATACAGCTGTTGCCAAACATCGTGCGCAATGCATTGGCCGAGGCGGCCTGAAACATGGCCTGTACATTGTTCCATTAATGATTTTCCTAAACCAGCCTGGAGTACCCATGAAGGTCATGATACGAAGAAATTCCGCCGGCGAACTGTCTGCTTACGTTCCCAAGAAGGACCTGGAAGAGCCCATCGTCTCCCAGGAAAAACCCAATCTGTGGGGCGGCCTGGTTACGCTTGCGAATGGCTGGCAGTTGTCGCTCCCGGACATGGCGGAGGGCACGACCTTGCCGATTACCGTCGAAGCCCGCCGGGTGAGCGAGTAACCATGGCGATCACGGCGGATGCGCTCGATCAAATCCGGACCCTGCTCGAAGGCGAAGGATCGACCGCGGAGCGGATCGCGAATCTGCGTAACGCCTTTCCCGGCGTTTCGCTCACTCGCTGTGATGCCAGCGATATGGATACCGAGACGCCGGTTTTGGAAACCACCGGCTTCGATGTCTATCTCATCGATACCTCGGAGCATTGCGCGCGAATTACCATTCAACCAGAAGCCGCTAGCGGCCTGATCGTCGCCGAGAAGCGCTAGGAGTCCCTTATGAGCTCTTTGCCGAGTATTCTGCTTTCAGATCCGGACATCAGTCTCGCCGAACTCGAGGCGGTGGAAAACGTACTGAAATCACCCCGGTTGTCCGCCGGCCCCGTGGTCGAGGCGTTCGAGGCGGCTTTCGCGCAATACCTGGGACGGAAACACGCGGTGGCGGTGAGCAGCGCCACCCTCGGGTTGATGTTGACGCTTCGGGCCTACGGCATAGGGCCGGGCGATGAGGTGATCGCGCCTCCCTTCGGGTTCCGCGAGACGCTCCATGGCATCACCTTGGCGGGTGCGATGCCGGTCTTTGCCGACATCGATTATTGGTCTTGCACGCTGGCGCCGGAAAAAGCCGCCGCCGGCATCACTGATAAAACCCGCGCCATCGTCGCCTGCAACGCCAACGGCCATCCCGCTATGTGGGTGCCGCTGCGCGAGTTGGCCGCGAAACACGGCTTGTTGCTCATCGAGGATTCCAGCGAAGCCATTGGGTCCCGCTACCAGGGGCAACTGGTGGGAAGCTTCGGCGACTGCGCCATTTTTGACCTCACCCAGCCGGGTGCCTTGACGGCCGGGGAGGGGGGCATGGTGGTCACAGACGATTCCAAGTTTGCCGGGAAACTGCGGGGCTTTCGCGCGCGCGGTCTCGAAGAGCGCCATTCGGTGGTGTTGGGGGATTTTCCGCCGTACCGGGCGGAAATGAGCGAACTGAACGCCGCGCTCGGCTTGACCCAGCTGCAACGTCTGGACGACATCCTGGAGCGCCGCAAGGTCGTGGAAGAATACTACGACGGCCATATGCAATCCTTCGAAGGGATCAAGCCGGCCTACATGGCGCCGGAGGTGGACGAGCTCCATTGGATGGTCTACCTGGTGCACCTCGGCACCCGTTTTTCCCGTTCCAGCCGTGATGCCATCTTGCAGGATCTGGCGACGGAGCAGATCGAAGCCGCGGCATTCTGCCATCCATTGCACCGGCAAAGTCACTACGGCGGATTGGGCTATCGCAAGGGCGATTATTTCGTGACCGAGAAGCTGGCCGATCGCGCGATTGCCTTGCCGTTCCACGGCCATCTCACCGAGGATCAAATCGGCTTTATCGTGAAAACCGCCAAAGATGCCTCAATCAACGTGGGGGCGGGCGCGGCGATTTATCTGTGAGCTTGAGCCGATGTCTGGCTATTTGCGTACCGGACTCAGGCGAAACGCGAAGACTTGGGTCACGGTCTTGCCGTCTGGAAAGACCGTGGAGATGGCAAGCGGCGCCCGATTGTTGGATGCGGTGCTGCTGACGGGCGATGTCATCACCCAAAATTGCGGCGGGCGCGCTCGCTGCGGGGTCTGCCATGTGCTGGTGTTGCAGGGGGGGCGCGGATTGTCGAAGCTGCGCAAGGACGAGCGCGAGCGGCTCGCGCAAATCGGCGGGAAGGAGTCGCAGTCCAGGCTTTCTTGTCAGGCCGTCCTGGGCATACACAAGGTAACGATCGAATTGGTCAATCATTAGTCATAAGGAGCAGTTATGGATACCACAGAAGTTGTCGCCGAAGTATCGGCATCCGAATCGGGTGCTGCCGAGGGGACGCAGGTCGAATGTCTGATCCATGTCCGTTTCAATCCCGACGGCACGGTGGCGGAGATCGGGGAGCGTCCGCAGGCGGTTAAGGCTCAGGCCTGGTTCAAGTATCTGAGCCAGAATACCCTCAACCGTTACCAGTCTCTGGCCGGTGGTCGCGGCCTGTTTCGACTGCCACGCCCCGAAGTGGACACCCTGAAGGCCGCCTGCGCGACGGAGCAAACCGCATGAAGACTCAATTCACCGCCCCCTTGCTGGAGGGCTTGGCGGCTGGACAGGTCATCCCTTATCTGGGACCTGCGGTTCTCGGCCTCGAGGGTAGCACCGCGGTGCCCAGCGCTCCGGAGACCCTGGTTGAGCTCATCACGGCCAAGGTGACCGTGCCCCACAAAATCCGCAAGAACCTCACCGCCGCCGGGCAATTCATCGAGAACTTCAAGCATCGCAAGACCTTGGTGGGACTTTTGAGTGACGCCTTCCAGGGAGAACCGGCGCCCACGGCGCTGCACCGCTTCCTGGCCTCGTTGCCGTTACCGCTGATCGTCGATGCCTGGTACGACGCCACGATGGCGTCGGCCATGGCGGGACGCAGCGATTTCGGGCAGGTCCAGGGGGTCAGCCGGGCGGAGCATTTCGGCGACTGGGTGCATTATTTCCATGCCGACGGCACACCGGCGGAACCGGCGGAGGCTGCCCAATGGACCACACTCCTGTACAAACCACTGGGTTCGATCGCCCCCGCGCGCAATTTCATCCTCTCGGACTCCGATTATGTGGAAGTCCTGACGGAGATCGACATCCAGACCCCCATTCCGGAGCGGGTCAAGGAAATCCGTTCAGGCCGAAACTTCCTGTTCCTGGGCTGCCGCTTTCGCACCCAGTTGGAGCGCACCTATGCGCGCCAGATCATGAAGCGCTCATCAAGCCGGCATTGGGCGGTGCTGCCGGAAGAGCCCACCCGCAACGAGGCACGTTTCCTGGCGGAACAGCAGATCGAGCGCATTGACCTGCCGCTCGCCGAGTTTGTCCAGCAACTGCTGGGCAACCAAGCAGCGCCCCGCCGCGCGGCTCTCGCTTGACGGGAAGGTGAAGATCGTCACGGATCACAGTGGCCGTCTCAAGGCACATTTCGAGGGGGGCTCGACCATCGAGCGCTTTCGGATGGTCGATGGCGCGGTCAGCGAGATGGTGCCTTGGATAGCCACGTCCTGACCATCAAGCCCTGAGCCCAGGCATGATCGCCGGGGCAGGGTGCTTCAGAGCGCATGGATGGCGTCGTAGGTGTGCGCCATTTCTTCGGTGCTAAGCTCGTTGACCGCCGCGGGGCCGAACACATCCACACCCGACAGCCAG
>DATIXD010000274.1:0-8813 GCA_035518875.1 Methylococcaceae bacterium
ACGGAGAGATCGGTAGTTACCTCCAGGCCGTCGGCCCGCCTGGCTTTGATGGTGCCTTCGCCTTCTTTTCTGGATTGTTCGATGACGCCGATTTGCTGTTCTTTCAGCAGGTTCAGGGTTTCTTCCCACATGCGATCGAAAGGAATGGGATAAACAGCCTGGGACGCGCCCTCGATATAAGCGTAGGTCCCGGCACCGGCGCCGGCACCGACCACCAAGGCCGCCGGCACGCAACCCCAGAGCCCGAGAAAAATGAAACTCCACAGGGGAATCTTAATGATGCTGGTCGATTGCTTCATGGCCTTCTCCTTGATTGGGTACACGGCGGTATGAGGGCAGCACTACATCAACCCGGACCAAGTCTTGTCACCGGTAACGATATTTCCTTGCAGGCGTAAGGCCGGTTCCGTCAGGGCTCGAGCGGCCACTGAATCGAAGGCTTGCCAGTCGATGCGGATGAGTCTATCGAAGGCCCAATATACCTATGATGATCAAATAAATCGCCACTATGTAATTCAGCCAAACGGGACGCACCAGTATGAGGATACCGGCGATGAGGGAAATGACGGCATGCAGGTTTACATACATTGGTGAGCTCCTATGCGACAGTGATACTCGCATCAAACCATGGAAAGGATTCCATCGGGCGGCATGTCCGCCATGACGACGTCCGACCGGCAGCGAATCCCCGCATCGACGTTCACACGGTCTGCGATAGGGCGTCCGATGCAGGAACAATCCGGTCGTTTTCCAGGACGATGGGATGCGAACCATGTTCGATGAGATCGTACATGTACAAGTATTTGGCTACCTCGGCCGGTTGGGCGGTCTTTTGCCCGAAGTACTTGCCCGGCTTGTCGTAGACCTCAGTGGCTGTCTGGTCGTCGTAGATGGCGAAGTGGAAGGAACTGATAGTGCTGCGGCCGCTGATATCGCTCGGGGCGGGAAGTTCATCGCGATAGGCCAGACGGATCTCTATCCCGTCCCTTTTGTGCGCAAGCAATACCGTTTGCACTTCAATATCCGCCAATTCGTCGCGGCCGACGACAAAGATGCGGGTGAGCGTGATACCGCGTTCTCGGGCACGCAAATTGGCCTGATAGAAATTGTGATGCGCCCCGCGTGTTCCCCAGCCATGGATCATCGGATCGACCGCCTTGATCTGGCGGATGGCATGGTCGGAGAGCCGAGCCCCTTCGAGGTAAAATTCCGATTCGTCCATGGGAATGTACCCGTGCTGCAGCAGGTCGATGGTCTTCTTCGCCCCTGCAACGATCTCCTGCGCCTTGGCCTGGCATTCCGAATCGGCGATTTGCGCGATGGAGAAAGTGATTTCGTGGGCCTGGTAATACCTCTCGGAGAGTTTCTCCCGGGTATGTTCCATCTCCTCCCTGAGAAAGTAGGTGGCAAGGGAAAGCAGAATACCGATGCCAAACACGGTGTAGGCGACTTCCGGAGAATGGAGCACCCAGTGGAAGAAGATGGCTAAACCGGAGCCTGTCAGGAATTCAATCAATATTGCCATAGTACCCCTGTCGACATTAGCCGATCGATTTACGAGTCGTCCTGTCGTGCCGCTGCAGCGCTTAGATTGACGTTGAAACAACGCGCCACGGCCAGTTCGTCTCTTTGCAGTATTTGATACTTTGCCCAGAAGGACTGATCGATCGCGCGAAGGGCCTTGCGGATAGTCTTCTTGCGATAACGGTCGATGTGGGCCGGGCCACCGTTGTAGACAGCATACGTAGCCCGTACCAGATTGTCGATTTCGTCGGTCTTGAGGTGTTCGCCTTCGGCGATCACGTAATCCACGAGGTAATGACGGAGTATTTCGTTTCCCGCCGAGGCGTTATAGCCGATATCCCGACGCAACGACTCTCGATCATAGAAACCGCGCCAGACGCGTTGATTGACCTGCATGATGCCGATCGCACCGGCGGCTGATGTCAACGGCTTGATTTTTCCGCCTTCCTTGATGAACTGGCGCCAGCAACTCTCTTGCCAGGCGGTCGCGAGGGACATCCTGCGGAACACGTCGTGGAATTTCTTATCCAGCCGGCTGGGATCGAGCGCGGCGTTCGCGCTCTGCTTGAGCAGGTCCCGTACGAGAGGGAGGTAGGTGTCGATTTCATCGCGTTCGGGTACCCAGCGGTTGAGCTTTTTCACGAGTGAGAGGTCGGGGCCGCTGGCCGCCTGCGCCTCCGGGATCAAGAACCACGCGCCGGGCTCGACCTCGGGCGTGGGTTCCGGCAATAGGAGCGGCGGTCCAAATCCGAACAACTGCCGCAGTTCCGGATCAACCTCCAGGCTATAGATCAGAGGGTCCTCCGTGTACTGCGGCGCCAGAGTGCGGGCCAGTTGACGCAGCCCATCGGCGGAGATCTCGAACCCCATCTGCTCACCGAGCCGGTCGAGCGCTTCGAGCGCATCGGCGGCGGCGATAAAGCTCAAGTAACGCGCCACCTCGGCACCCGGCACGCTTGCGCTCAGCCGGCGGAATACCGGGGCCAAGCGCTTCCAGCTCTTGATGAACAATCCGCGCACCGGGTCGGGCGTGCCCGGAGTCCAGCTCGTGAGGGCTTCCGAAAGGTCATAGCGGCCTTCGAGCAAGACCTCCAGGAGGGTCTGGCGCACCTCCCTCAGCTCTGTTTCTCTGGCGGCTTGTTTGATCACGAAAGTCAGAAAGGCGTCCCAGCGCTGCCATGCCGCTTCCCACTTTTGCGCTTCGTCCGGCGTAAGCGCGGGCTCGCGTGCCGGCGCCGTCGGTGGGGCACGTGTCGCTGGTACGTCAAATTGAAGCGTTATGGCGAGGCCTTGTTCGGCGGTGCGAACGTCGGCTATTACGAGCGAGTCGAGCGAGCTTTTGATGGCTTCCGCGCTGTCCGGCGGGAACATCAGAGGGACCAACGATCGCACTTCCCGCAACGGCGGACCGATCTCCACCCTTGTGGCCCCCAAGTGCGGATGGACATACTTTTTCATCCACTCCCAAACCGTGCCCGCCACGACGGGCCGTCGCCCCTCCCGGTCGTAGAGCTTGGAATCGATGATGCTGAATTGAATCGCAGAAAGCCCCGGTGCCAGCACGGGCTGCTCGAACAGCTCGATGGATCCCTGCCATTGCAAGACCGGCGAGCAACGGCCGTCCTGCATGTCTCCCACTTTGGCCGCGGCGGCGCTGATTATCCGGATCCGGCCGGCATCCGGTCCGATCTTGGGGTCTGAAAGCACGAGGGAATTGCAGTCGTTCCCGTCGTCCCAAACTCTCGCCGTATTATTGGGGGCCGTAAAGACCTGTTCCAGCAGGATGTGGCGGATCAGTGCGTATTCCAGCTGCAACGGTACCCTGACCTCAATGCCCCATGCCCCTTTCGACAGGAGAAGCAAGGCGATCAAAGCCAAAACGCAACGGCCGCAGCGATTTGCCGAGCTTAGACTTTTCACAACCGGATAACGCCCCGCTGTTCATCTGCTTCGCGAGCACTTTACCCGATTTTTTTGTCGTGGAGGAAGTGGTCGGCTTTCCGGCTGCCCTTCAGTTTCAACTCGAATCTGCAAAGGTTTCCAGGCGCCCCGTTGCTGACTGCGGATGAGCGCCTGGCGAAAGTGTGAAAGTGCGCAGCAAACGACCTTCAATCGTGTTGGAGTCCTATCGCTCAGCGGACCAGCCGACGCTCGCGAAAGCACATCGGTTGTTAGAGGCCCGCTTGGCTTCCTCGCAGCCTTCGTTCGCGCAGACGGACTCGAGCGCCACGTAACACTTCAGGTGGCCCGGGCGCGGCTGCTTGCGGACGAAGGCCGCTCTGGCGAGGTGATAGCTGCGATCCTTTCCCCAGAAGTTCTGATTCATTTCCTCTAACTCCTCCATCCGGTATTGTTCCAGCGGCTTGGCTTTTTCGTCGGCGTCCCGGGTAGCCTTCTTTTCAATCAATAACGCCTGGAAATGCTCGCTGTGCGCGAATTTCTCGGCGATGCGGGCAATCTGTTCCCGGAAGCGGCTGAAGCTGCTGGCGCCGAAATCGTCCTGAAGGATGATGTCGTCGATGAGGCCGATAGCCTTGGCCTCGCGAACGCTGATGGGCAGGCACTGTTCGGTCAGTTCTATGGCCTTCTCGGCGCCCACCCGTTTGGGCAGGCTGTAAGTCCAGTATTCGGACCCGTACAATCCGCCCATTCCCTTGTAATGGGGATTCAGCACGATGCCGTCTCTTGCCAGCACGCGATCCGCCGCCAGGGCCATCATCACGCCGCCGGCCCCCGCACTGCCGTATAGGGCTGCGACGGTGACATGGTCGGTGGCGGTCAGAATGGCATGCACCAGATCGTCCATGGCATTGATGTTCCGCCAGGATTCCTCGGCGGGGTCCGTGGCGGCCTCGATCACATTCAGGTGGATGCCGTTGGACCAAAAGTCCCGACCGCCCGAGAGCACGATGACTTTGGTGGGCCGCTGGCGGGCGTACATCACGGCCTCGGCCAGTCGCTTGCAGTGGTCGGTGCTCATGGCTCCGTTATAGAAACGGAAACAGACGTAGCCGACATCGTTGGATTCCTCGTACCAGATGTCCCGAAAGGTTTCGCTTCGACTCGAATAATGAAGGGGCAAGGGAATCTCGGGTACGCCGGCCAGTTGATCGTCCAGCACGTGAGTGGCAGGAAGCTTGAAATACCCGTCTTCAGGGCCGCCTTTGCGCTTGAGATGGGAAATCCACACGGCCCCATCGACCGTCGCGCGGCAGATGGCCCCATGGCGCTGCCCGATAATCTCGCCCGGCCTTCCTACCAGTGAGCCTTCTTCATGGGCGCCGTAGAGATAAACCGGCATCCCGCCTATTTCATCCAGCACTCCGGGGCTTCCGTCGGCGGAGCGAATTTTTTTGAGGATGGTGGCCACCGGATCGCAATTCCAGTCAATACGGCGTTGTTCGGGTTTCACTGCAGGACGATAGCGTCCTCTGACTCCAGCCCTGGAATAATCCAGAGGCGCGGGCACGAACAGGCCGCTCTCGAAGCGTTGCACCGCGACCAACATGGCCTTCATGGCAGCGTGGGCGACCTCATCCCGATAGAGACTGCTCTTGCTGCCATCACGCATCTTGCAGTGATAGGTTGCCCAGATGGGGCCGGAGTCGACGTGTTCCGCCGCCTGCACCGCCGTCACCCCCCATTCCTTTTCTTCGTTGAGGATCGCCCAGTCCAGCGATGCCGACCCGCGATCACCCATGATGCCGGGATGGAGAATGATGCAGGGTATCGTTTCCCAAATATCCCGGGGGATGATCTGGGCCAGCATGGGGCAGAGGATCAAGTCGGGTTGGAATTGGCTCACCGCCTCCCTCATCGCCGCACCAGCGGTAGCTGTGGCTACACCGATTTGGTGTTTCAGGGACTGGAGCGCGACGTGAGCGTGCTGGGTCAAACTATTGTAAGCGCTGGAAAGAAGCAGAATGCGCATGACCATACCTCCTCAATCTATCGACGTTAGGTTTAGCGAGTTAGCTTGAATGCGAGCAATACACATTGATCTCCTCCCCCGACGGGGAGGTTTGGGGTGTAAGATCAACAGAGGCTCTTGGCCTTTTTGATCACGCCCGTCCTTCCTCCAGAGGGGGCAATGCCGTTAAGGATCGACGCGTCGTTCGGGCCGGGATTGCCGGAACCCGGAGGCCAAGGATGGTTGGCCAGGATCACGTCCTTGTGTCCTGGATGCCGGCAATCCATGCCGGCATGACGGCTTAACTTAGCGACATTGCCGAAGAGGGAAGGGGCCGGAACCCATTTTCATGGAAAGAGTCCAGTCCTAACTTAATGGTATTGCTCGTCGGGGGAGGCGCGCCGCCACCTACCCCTCAACACTATCCAGAAATAGCTAAGCGCTGTCTGTGAAGTTTCTCACTGAATTCTTATGGCATATCCCGCAGAAAACAGGGCCTAACCCAACGGCACGCCGGTGTGATGCACCTGGCCATACCAAACCTTCTGATTGCTGAGCTTGCCCAGCAATTCTTCCAATTCCCTGATCTTTTCATTGTTCTCCTGATGTTCACCCGATTCTGTGGATAAATTAATGCGCGCAAGCACGCTCACTTCCTCGCGCAGCGCATGCTCGATCAGGTCGATATCCCTCGTGTTGAATTTGAAGGACTCGTCGCGATCTTTCGCGCACGGAGTTTGCAGTTTTCCGTGCAATTGTTCCAAAGAGCCGCCGGGCAAATGGGCCTGCGCGGGTATACCGACCTGCGTTCGCAAGGCATTTTCGATAAGCCCTATGTCATCGCCGTTCAGCTTGAATACTTCGTTATATTTGGGCATGGTCGTTTCCTCTGGTTTGCGGATACTGCGGTTCGTTTGGCTCATTCAGATACGAAGTGTTATGAAGCGAGGGATCACAGGATAAAGCCAGCAGCGCAATCTTCCGGTGCCGAGGCCCGTGTTGACCGCTTTCGCTGTTCATCGCATTTTTCTGCCACGGTTAAGATTTTCCCCCAATTGGGTGATGGCGCAATGACAAGCAGCCCACTTTTTCGGACAAAAACATTTTCAGCCGCGATGCAATCGGCTAATGTTGTAAGCGAGCGCGACCGCTCATCTCGGCTATCGAATCCCGACGAACGGAACAAACTATGACCGCCGCCCCATCAGACATCGAACGAGTCGAAGACGTTATTCGCTTTATCGAATGCGGCAAATCCACGCCTCGCTGTGATACGGTCGAGCTTTGCGGAACCTGTATTCGCAGACTCAATCCGAAAGAGTTCAGACAGAGTATTCTCGAACTTCTCGAGACTTGGATGGATGGGCGCCCGGACATCGATGTGAAGGAAATGACCAGCCTTTGTCCCGCGATCGAAGCGATGATCCGCACCAAGTCCGAGAAGTAAAGCGGCGCCTGCTTCGCAGGCGGTTCTCTAGCGTTCCTCGGCCGTATTCGGCTCACCATCGGATATTTGTTCGCCCGCGCGGCCCGGTGGGCGCCGATTCGCCCCGATCGGGCATTCAGCGGCCTATCGCTGCTCGCAGTACCTTTTGGCAGGAATCGAGGGCAAAATTTCATTGCGGAAAAGCACCTGACGCGAGAACATGAAATCGTAATTGTCTTGGATTGCCACGAAAGCTCATTGAAGGAGGGGGGTCATGACTCAATCTTCCGTTTCCCATGAACAGGCCACCGAGGTGAAAGTACGACCGATCGCCATCGTCGCTTTCGACGGCGCCGAGATTATCGACATCACTGGACCTATGGAGGTGTTCGCGTTCGCCAACATTGGTTTGGAGCGGGCGGGCGTCGCCCAGGAACCCGTCTATCCGATCCAAGTATTAGCGAAGAAGCCTGGGTTGGTCACGGCTTCGTGCGGACTCCAAATCCACGCCGAGGGTGCCTATGACGATATCAGGGACGACATCGATACCTTGCTGATTCCGGGCTCGCCTGACGTGAACGCCTTGTTGTGCGACCCCTCTTTGCAGGATTGGATTCGCGCCATGTCCACACGGGTGAGGCGGCTCGTCTCGGTCTGCACGGGCGCCTTTCTGCTTGCGGAAACCGGACTCCTAGATGGCCGATGCGCGACCAGCCATTGGGCGTACTGTGAACGGCTGGCCGCCGAATATCCGTCGGTCACGGTGGAACCCGATCGGATCTTCTTGCGGGATGGCTTTATTTCGACTTCGGGAGGTGTGACGTCGGGTATCGATCTGATGTTATCGTTGGTGGAAGAAGATTGGGGCCGGGAGCTGGCTTTACAGGTCGCGCGTTATCTGGTGGTTTTTCTCAAGCGTCCGGGCGGTCAATCCCAGTTCAGTGGCTATCTGGTGAGTGAGGCGACCAACCATCCGGATTTGCGTGCGCTGCAGGTATGGATCATGGAACATCCGGCGGAGGATCTTCGCATCGAGGCGCTCGCCGAGCGGATGGCGATGAGTCCCCGCAATTTTGCCCGTGTGTTCTTGACGGAGACTGGCATGACTCCGGCCAAGTTTGTCGAAAAGGCGCGGATCGACGCCGCACGGCATTTTTTGGGTACTAGTGATCATCGGGTTGAAACCGTAGCCGTGGCCTCGGGCTTCGGCGACCCTGAACGCATGCGCAGAGCCTTCATCCGCAATCTGGGCGTCAACCCCCACGATTATCGCGCTCGGTTCACCCGGCATGAACCGCAGCCCACACCCTCAATGACTAATAGTCGCGCTGCAGTATTTAAAGCCTCGCTGAACGCATTTTAAACGTCCGACGGGCGGGGAACGGATTACGCGAGAAAGACCTGGCGACAAGCTCAATCCTCAAGCCGATGGAAGAACGCATTTGAGAGCCGGGTGCATTGTTGGACGACACCGATCGTGCCTTACTGGAATTCAAAAAGAGATACGGGGAGCCGAGGTGCTGCGAAACTGACGACCAGCCGAAGTGTTCCTCCACGGTGGCGAGGGCGAGCTTTTGCCCGATCCCCGTAGGCGGTCAAGGTCAAGCGCATCGCTCTGAAGGTGTTGCAACGCTGGCTGTACGGCTAACCGGAGTCACTTTTCGTTTTCCATGAGAACCGCAAAGACCCCAGCCATTCCCTGCGCTCAGTCGTAATCACCGCGAGGAATCGTCAGGCGGCTGCTGCGTGGGACTCTGAGGCGGTGGCATGTCCGGCGGCGGTGGCGGATGCCATTCCTGACGCGTGTCGTACATCAGCTCTCCGGGCACCGGCACCCGATGCCCTTTTCCATACATGCACTGGATGTAAACGATGTCGTAAGCCTGCTGACCTTCCTCGTCGGAATCGGGCTCCTTTTTCGATCCAGCGAGCTGCGCATGAGCGAGCTGCCTG
>DATIXD010000275.1:0-5570 GCA_035518875.1 Methylococcaceae bacterium
GATGTCGTCCGGCAGGGCGGCAAGGTCAGCGTCCATGACCAGGATAGAATCATAAATCCTGGCCGTTGGCTTCTATAAAATCGCCCCGCGCAACATTATCCGGCACTCGCCGGGCGCCAGCTATGGCGCGGGTTCCGCCAATCGATTCCGTCGAGCATATAGCCCAGCTGCGCGGCGGAAATGGCCAGCACCCCGTCGTTCGGTGATGGCCAGGTGAAGCGCCCCTTCTCCAGCCGCTTGGCATAAAGCGACATGCCGATGCCGTCATGCCAAAGGATTTTTATCAGGTCGCCACAGGCGCCTTTGAAAACATAAAGGTCGCCCGCATGCGGATCCCGGCCAAGCGATTGCTGGACCTGCAACGCCAGACCGTTCATGCCGCGCCGCATATCCGTCCGCCCCACCGCCAGCCATACCCGCACGCTCGAGGGAAAGGTGATCATCGGCGCTCCAACGCATCCAGCACGACGCGCAGCGCCGCCGCTTTGAAGTTGCCGCCAATCCGCCCCCTACACCACCGCCTGGGGCACGACCTCCACCTGCAATGAGGGGCGGCGTATTCCAGGAGCCAAACCAGTGATTGGCATTTACCCCCAGCACGTAGCCGCGCCCGGCCCGGCGCAGGGTTTTCTCCACCTCGCTTACGCCATAGACGCTGTCGGCGGCGACCCAGGCAAAGGGGACCTCGGCGTCGATTGCCCGGCCGATCACAATCGAAGCCAGTGCAGGCTTGGTCGCAAACGCGACAGTGTCAGGCACATGGGCGTGGCCTGCATCCGAACGGGATCGGCTGTCCATGCCTTCGGCAGATACAGCGCCCGGTCGATGAACGCATAGCCTTTGTGCGAGACATAGGCTCCAAACGCTGCTGACCCCATGTGCCTGGCAAGCCAACTTGACACATGTCCGCCCCGCGCCTTGTGCCAAGATCCGGAGCGTCTTTTCCGTGCTCCAGGACCGACGCTTCGAGACACCAGGAAGAACCTCGTAACCCAACTCCGGAGCGTTCCGGAGTATAGTCTCAACTTCAACACTATCCGCCAACGCCAACCTCCGCCGCTAATCAGCAGATCAGAGGAAGAGCACGCAAAACCCTACAAGGCGGCTCTGGGCTGACGGTTACGTTCTTTGTGTTGATTTCCACTGAGAATTGACCCGGGAGGGGCGGAAATTCTTACTAAGATCTGACCCATGTTTTGACCTCCCCGCGGCTGATTGGTCGGGGGATCAAGGAGTGATTGACATGGCGTTATTGAGCGCAATCCGTCACTGCCATTTTTGGCAGCATGTCCAGATCCCGTCGAATGGCGTGACGGACGCGACCTACTACCGTTGGCGCCGGGAATATGGCGGGCTGAAGGTTGATCAGGTGAAGCGGCTAAAGGAACTGGAGGCGGAGAATGCCCGTTTGGCGGATCTCCGCTATCCGTGGACGAACGCAGTCTTGATCCGATCAGCGACACGCAGAGCAAGGGCGGCGATCGTTAAGGTGGGGTTCGCTGTACCCGCCGTCGGCATGACTGCACCCGTCGCCAGAAACAGGTTTGGATGATCATGTGTCCGACAATCTCCGTCCACGACTGAGTGCGCCGGATTATTGCCCATGATCGTTCCACCCATAATGTGGTTGTTTGGCGCGAAGGATCGTGTGATCTCGACCTCAATGCCGCCCATGACCTGTGCCAGCTTGTTGTAAACCTCCCGGGTGCGGGCAGCCGCGCGCCGCGTATAATGTCCGACATCGTAATAGATCTGTGGGCGCGGTATGCCGAGAGGATCTTTGTAATCGAAATTTAGAGTCAGTCGATTTTCCGTGTTTGGTAATGTGTCGTGAAGCGAATTGATCTGGACCGTATGTGCCGCGCGATAGCGGATTTCCGCGTCTAACGTTTTTCCAGTTAGTCCCATCGACAACGCTTTGATTCCGGCATTCCTGGCCTGGCTCATGTTATTTAATTGCAATTTTACGCCTGCCATGTCGCGCCTGAAGTCCCCATCGCGAAAGTCGACAATCGAACTCATCTCGATAGGACCGCGCCCTGGCCACATAGGCTCTTTTGCCAGAAAACTCATGCTGATTCCTGGGTGATCCATCATGTTGCAGCCGACCTGATTGGAACTGTTGGCCACACCTTGGGGATAAGCATCATCGGCCGAATTGAGGAGCAGACGCGGTGTCTCAATGCCGTTGGCGGCAATCACAAAATATTTTCCGGTGACACGCTGAGATTTGCGTTCAGAATCAAAGTAATGAACCGCAACAACTTGCGCCTTTGCGCCGATTTCGACCCGATAGACGACCGCCTCCGTTACCACCCGGGCGCCGAACCGTTCGGCGCTGCTGACGTGAACATCAGCGCTATACATCGCACCGATCGGGCAGATCGGCATGCAATTGTTGTTGCCGCAGCACTGGGGACGGTGGGCATAAATTTGTGAATTTCTGGCGACAGGCTCCGGAACATTTGTGTACCCCGCAGCAGCGGCGAAACGGGTGAATACCGCATCATTATTGCCATATGGAATAGAATCCATTGGATAGGGGGCTGTCCTCTGGGAGGGCGACTGAAGCTGAGGATTTTGCGGACCGGAAACTCCAAGCTCAACTTCGGCACGGCAATAATATGGTTCCAGGTCAGTATAAGAGATCGGGTAATCGCGACCGACGCCATAGGTGCTATGCAGCTTAAAGTCGCTTGGCATCTGGCGCCACGCACAGGCTGCCCAATGCCATGTCGTGCCGCCGAGATAGCGAATATATTGCTGCGCATAAGCAGAGGCATCCGGACCGCGCAGGATCAAATAATTATTTGCGGGACTGTACTGGGGATGAGGTGCAAGCGCAGAGGGTGGATAAGGTGCCTCGAAATCATTCTTCATAGGATTCTTGCGATAATTCTCGACGATCTTCCATCGCTCGACGCGTGGACCCGCTTCGAGAATAATGACCTGCAGTCCCGCAGCGGCGAGTTCGTTGCCCACCAGAGCTCCGGCAACACCGGATCCAATAATCACAACGTCAGCAGAAAATGATTCAGTCAACTTCGAAATTCCATATAAATTTTATTCGCCTTCGAACTGCCAACAAAAGCCTAATGGGGAACGGTTGTGGCGGAGCTGTAAAGCCCGTCATTGGGGCCGGTGGTGGCGCCTGCGTCCAGTAATTGACGTTCCATACACAGTAGGTTGGCACGACGACCGCGTCGCGCGTCACGTCATAGAGAAACGCCGAACGAAACAGGAGCACCGCTGCGTCGGCACCGGTACCAACCACCCCCGTATACCAGGCCGATATGATCGTCAGGGCTAAGGTTTTGTCGGCGGACGACAGAGCGTCCATATCAAGCGTATCCATACTCGTAGCGGTTTGAGACGCTATCGACGTAGCTAACTGCATCACCTTCTTATCAAACTCAGCGTCCTGAACAATAAATGCCTTATGAAAGCGTTCCGAAATATCTTTATCGATTTCACGATTAGTCAAAAAACACGATATGCCCAAAAAATCAGTATTACCTCGGATCGTTGCTGAAGCACTGGTATACGAAAACAAACTGATCGCGGACAACAGTCCTTCAAGAAACCCCCTGCGTCCAAAACAACGACCCGCACGGATCACAGAATGGCCCATCGGACGAAAGTAATGCGGCTTCGCCTCATTGACATCTTGTGAAAGCATTGAACGTTACCGTATTTAAGAAAGCACGACAAAATCTGGTCAAGCAGTTTGACTGCAGTGAGCATTGTCAACAACATCGCTCGTTCACTCTTCGCTCAACATCGTATGTCAGGCTGTATTTTTATCGACGAGACACATCAACGTTTGTAGTTAAAATATTAAATGGATCTAAAGTAACAAATCAAGAATAAACTTTGATTTCTCCTTAAAATATATAGCCTATGGTCGAGGTTGGTGGAACAAACGTTTCGTCTATGTCAGCCTCGATCACGTCCCACCACGTGGTGTAGGATTGGCTACATCATCGCGTTCCCCGGTGAGGTTGGCCGGTTTTATTATGCTGCCAGGGCGGAGACGGTTCGGCATTGGGGGCGCCAGGCGGAGCGGGATCAGGGGCTGCATGGTGGCCTGACGAGCGAGGAGCAGGAGCGGACCAAGGCTCTGGAGCGCGAGGTCCGCGATCGGCACCAAGCCAACGAGATCCTGCGCAAGGCGAGGGCCTATTTTGCCCAGGCGGAGCTCGACCGTCGGTTCAGCCCAGGATCGCGTCCACCGATGATCACCGCGGTGATCTATAGGGTCGAGCCAATCTATGGTGCACAATATCGAATTTAAAAGAGGCCGACAGTGGTATTGCCATCGGAACGATCGACGCAAGATCGTTCGGCAAAACGCATAACGCGACACCGCTCCAGACGCCGTCGGACATACCGGTCAGCACCACTGCGATTCGTCGGAGTTATGTTTTAGCGGAGACATAAGTTGGATGAATCGGATCAAATTGAAGAGCGACTTCACAGAGGGCGGCACCTCATTATTATTTTCGCTCAAGCAGATCCTGTCTGCACACTCTAACTACAGGCACTAAAACTATTCGCGCGGCGCTCGAGCCAGTAGAATACATAAAGCACTAATATCCCACCAATATACCTGAGCTCATGCGGCGTAACGGACGTGTGGCGGGTGGAAGTACGAACAGATGCGTGCTGGTCTGCGCTGCAGTGAGCGCAGCACCGATGTTGTTGCCTTCACCTAGTGCTCTTGCGTATTTGGCTTCGGCTGGTTCTTCAATTGCTGCTTGAGGTCGTTGTCGAGATACTCGTCGGAATTGTGTTCCGGCGCATAGGCGGGCAAGAATACCAGTTCGATGTCGTCGCGATGTTCCGCCACCCAGTTCCGCACCGTCACCGCGTGGTGGACCCGGAGGTTATCGACGATCAGGAACAGCTTACCCGCTGCCCCTCAATGAGGCGGCGCAGAAAGGCGATGAATAGGTTTGCGTTCAACGCTCCCTTGAAACACATGAACCGCATCAGCCCACGGTCGTTCACCGCCGAGATCATGCTGGTGCTCAGCTTCTTCGCCGTCCAGCGTACCACCGGGGTCTGTCCTTTCGGCGCGTAGCCGCAGCCAACCAGGTCCTGATTGCTGACACCGATTTCATCGCCCCAGAAGATCAAAGCCTTCTCACGTTTCGCCCGGCGGGCGATCTTGGGGAATTCCTGATCCAGCCAACGCGCGATCGCCGCATCAGAGCGTTGCGTGGCGCGAGAGAGCGGCTTTTGCGGCGTCAAACCCCAGCGCGACAGATAAAGCTGCACGGTCGATAGACCCAGCTCCTTGCCCAGCCTACGACGGATCAGTTCGCGCACCGCGCCCGCCGTCCATAATGCGTACGGCAGATTCAATTGCTCGGGGTACTTGTCTGTGATCCAGCCTCGCACACGTCCTGCCTCGACCGGCGTCAGCAGACCCCGGACCTTGCGTGCAGAGACACGACGACCGTCAAGTAAGCCCTCGTCGCCCGAGCCCGCATGGCGCTGCAGCCACGGGTTCACTGCCTGGCGACTGGCGCCCACCGCTTCCGCAGCCTCGCTTTGTGACTTTCCCA
>DATIXD010000276.1:0-5263 GCA_035518875.1 Methylococcaceae bacterium
CAACGCTCTGAGTAGGCGCCAGACTCATTTGGATCTCCATCCTGTTCCGATTGCATGACGTCGGCCTAGCGTCTTCCGCGCGCCAGACCGACGCGATTAAGACTTACGCGATAGCGGCGAGCTCAGCGGCGGACTTGCCGATCTGGCTTTCATCGACGGCCTTCATGATGCCGTGCTCCATCAGCATATCTTCGAGCTCGTCCATCGTGATCGGGGTCGGGATGATGCCCTTGCCGGCGTTGTTGTGGACCTTGTTCGCAAGATTGCGATAATGGCCGGCCTGCGTCGACTCCGGAGCATATTCCAGAACCGTCATGCGGCGCAGTTCGGCATGCTGCACGATATTGTCGCGCGGCACGAAGTAGATCAGCTGCGTGCCGAGCTTCTTCGCCAATGCTTCGGCCAATTCGAGCTCCTTGTCGGTCTGACGCTCGTTGCAGACCAATCCGCCCAGACGCACGCCGCCGGAGTTGGCGTACTTCAGAATGCCCTTGGAGATGTTGTTGGCGGCATACATGGCCATCATCTCGCCGGACATGACGATGTAGATTTCCTGCGCCTTGTTCTCGCGGATGGGCATGGCGAAACCGCCGCACACCACGTCGCCCAGTACGTCGTAGGAAACGTAGTCGATGTCTTCGTAGGCGCCTTCTTCTTCCAGGAAGTTGATGGAGGTGATCACACCGCGACCGGCGCAACCGACGCCCGGCTCCGGACCACCGGATTCGACGCAGCGGATGTCGCGGTAGCCCACTTTCATTACATCTTCAAGCTCCAGGTCCTCGACGCTGCCGGCGTCGGCGGCGAGGCTCAAGATGGTGTCCTGGGCCTTTGCGTGCAGGATCAGACGGGTCGAGTCGGCCTTCGGGTCGCAACCCACGATCAGGATGCGCTGACCCATCTCGGCCAGGGCGGCCAGGGTGTTCTGGGAGGTGGTGGACTTGCCGATGCCGCCCTTGCCGTAAAATGCGATTTGTCTCAACTTTGACATGGTGATACTCCGAAATTAAAGGGATGGTCGATACATTTCGTTTCCCGCAGTACTCTGCCGGAAGAGTTCTTCCAGCCTAATCGTCTGGCGGATGCGCTTTCTTTTTTTTCTTCTTGTCGCAAACCGATTGGCGAATAGTCGAATAGTGCACAGTGTGAGACTAAGCAACCGCTGTGCCATGTCTGGAATGGCTTTTAAGAAATTGATTTATAAAAGGTTAAATTTTCTGCGGGGTGTTCAGTAGCACCTCCTTTGGATGTTAGCAACAAGACAAAACCGTATTATTTGTAAGGAACAACACAAAGAATCCGGCTCCCTCCTTTAATCGTGCGTTTGGCGTTACCTATTGAAAATCCCAGTGATGGACGCCTTAGCCCCACTCTCGCAAGACCATGGCGCGCATATTGCTTGATTGATCTCGGTCATTTCTCCTGGAACCGCTGAAACATCCGGCCTTGCCGATAAGCACTCGCGAGAAATCGTCCCCAATCCGTTCCAATTGAATAGAACATGAGGAGATCCCCATGCAGATCGGCGTCGACAGCGAAAAAGCCGTAGACGATAGGCGCGTGTTCGTCGTGGACAGCGACGAAATCACCAGTGCGGCACTGCAGTTCATGCTGCACGACGAGATCGAAACCCATGAGTTGAGCAGCCTCGAGGCCGCCTACAACAAGGCAAAAGACTGGCCGCCAGCGGTGTTGCTGCTGGGAATCGGCATCGTGAAGGAAAAGGGCATCGAGGTGTTGAGCGATATCCGCGCCAGGATTGCCGATCTTAAGATCATCCTGGTGGCGGAGTCCGCCACGGATCCTTTCGCCCAAGACTGCCTAAAGAACGGGGTCAATTCCATCCTCCCCAAGCCCTTGACCATCGAGAAAGCTCGCCAGAAAGTCGATGCGCAACTCGGCCGCAAGGTCAAACTCGCCATCCCGGTCGTGACCCTGTAAGGAATCGAGGCGCGATTCCGCCGATGCCGACTACGCCAATGGGCAACAAACAAGCGCTCGGGATATTTCCCTCGGCCGCCAACAACCCCCATTACCGACAACTTGGAGGCGAGCCGGCTGTCCGACGCTTGGTTGAGCGTTTCTACCAGTTGATGACCGAACTGCCGCAAGCGCGGGAAATCCGGGCCATGCACCCGGCAGATCTGTCCGAGGCCAAGGAGCGCTTGTACCTGTTTCTATCCGGTTGGCTGGGTGGTCCCCCGCTTTACACGGAGCGTTATGGTCAACCGCGCCTGCGCCGCGCCCATCTGAGCTTTCCAATAGACGAGAAGGTCCGGGATGCTTGGATGCAATGCATGGAGCAGGCACTCACCGAACAAATCACCGACGCCACGCTACTTGCTCAGCTCAAGGCATCATTTTTTAAAACCGCTGATTTTCTTCGCAACCAGTAAGAGGAGTCTTAATGACCGCCATCAATGAAACACCGCTCGCATCCCTCGAAACCGAAGGCCGTTTGCTCAGCCCGGTCTTCAAGGGCGCCACGGCCAAAACAGGGTACTTCGGGTTCCGCGGGGCGATCGCACTGAAATTCGCCCAGAAATTGAGCGATGAAGCGCGGCCACCGGAGCTCAAATTCGACCAGGTGATGACCGTGGCCAAGGCCGGAGAGACCACCATCCCGTTCATGGCGGGCGTAGCCCTGTCCCTGGAGCATCTCAAGCTGCTTTGTGAGGTGCTGGGCGACAAGTTGACGCCTCAGGGCAAGTACTTTTTCTTCGCAGGTAATCTGGATATTTCCAAGCGTTACCAGATTCCCTACGGCGGGGCCACGTTCTGGGTGTTGCCCCTAGACGAGGCAACGGTCTACAACGAGCTGCTGGATCTGTTCAATATCGAACGTAACGATCTGAAAAAGCTCGATACCGCCGCGAAATTGCTGGCGGTCGCCGAGGCGGCTGCCGGATTCGACGAGAAGTTTCCAGAGATCAGCTTCGAGGAGGGCCTGAAAATCATGGGCCCGATCAAGATTCCGGAAAACCGCCCCGTTTGAGCCTGCATGCACCGTGAGTCCGTAGCTCATTAACTGACCAGTTACCAGCGCTGCGGATATCACGGCTTCAGCACAGGCTTAATCATTTGCACCCTGCTCCGGGAGAAGAAACCCATGCGCTATGAAGACTTGAAGAGTAACTTGACCTTATGCGACGGCGAAAGAAAAGGCAGCGGTGAGCCCTGCCGGGGAACGCTGTACAAGTGCAAGCAGTGCGGCAGCGCAGGTTGCAAGCAATCGCGCGATGATCTCTGCTCGAACCAAGGCTTCAGCGTCACCGGGCGTTGCCTGAAGTGTGAGGCGACCGGCCAGATGGAAGCCATCGATCCGGGCGATTACACCCCGCAACAGGCCTGGCTGAATCCACCCTCGCAAGCTGCCAACTAGACCGCACACGGAACCGGCGCTGATGGCCACGATCCTGTTTTACGAAAAACCCGGCTGCGCCAACAACGCGCGGCAGAAGAACCTGCTGCTGGAGGCCGGCCATGAACTGATCGTCCGCAATCTGTTGGAAACCCGTTGGGAGGCAGGGGAATTGCGCGCGTTTTTCGGCGAACGTCCGGTGTCCGAATGGTTCAACCGGGCCGCGCCACGGGTCAAATCCGGCGAAGTCGTACCGGAAGCGCTGGATGAAGCCAGGGCGCTCGCGCTCATGCTCGAAGATCCCTTGCTGATCCGCCGGCCGTTGTTGCAGGTGGGCGAGCGGCGGGAAGCGGGTTTCGATACGGCGCGTATCCATGACTGGATTGGCTCGATCGAAAATACCGCTTCGCAGCAGGACCTGGAACGCTGTCACCGCACGCAACCCTGTCCCTCACCCTAGGTAGCCTCCCCATCGATGGACATCGGGATACGCCGTAAACCGGCTCTCATGCACGGCAGTTTGCTCCATGACAAGGGCAAAGCCACGGCTTCCGCGCCGGGCGACCTACAACAGGTGCTGGCCTATCACGAGCGCACCAAGCATCGCCTGAAGCGTTATGCCGCAGGGCCAGAAACCCTGGACTGGAGTAGCCAACCGGATCCGGTCCGCCGCTTCGCGGGGGCTCCGAGCATATCCCTGCCCCTGTCGGCGGACCGGCTGACGACGCCCTATTACGCGATGCACCAGGCGGGCGCCGTCCCGCCGCAACCCTTGTCGCTGGAATCCATCGGCCTATTGCTCGAGTTGTCCCTAGGGCTCTCGGCCTGGAAGGAATATGGTCCGGATCGCTGGGCGCTGCGCTGCAACCCGTCCAGCGGTAATTTGCATCCGACCGAGGGCTATCTCATCTGCCGGGCGATCCCCACGCTTGAGGATGGCGTCTACCACTACCTGAGCCGCGACCACGCCCTGGAGCAGCGCTGCCGGAGCGGCGTGCAAATCCGCCCCGACCCGCCTGCTCGCCTGTTGATCGGGCTGAGTTCCATACACTGGCGGGAGGCCTGGAAATATGGCGAGCGGGCGTTTCGCTATTGTCAGCTCGATATCGGCCATGCCCTCGGCGCACTGCGCTATGCCGCCGCCGCGCTCGGCTGGCGCCTGCATCTGGTGGAGGGCGTCAGTTGGCAGCAAATCGCCCGCCAGCTGGGTCTGGACCGGCGCGAGGACTTTTCCGGCGCCGAACCCGAAGAGGCCGAACTCTTGCTCGAAGTGATCGTGGATACAGGCGCCGAATCGGTGCTATCCGGCCCGGGGGAGCCTGTGGAAGCCCTATCGGCGAACGCGGTCTGGAACGGACGGGCCAATGTGCTCGACCCCCACCCCATGTATCACTGGCCGGTGATCGATGAGGTGGCGGAGGCGACCAGAACACATGAGGTGAAGAGCGAGCCGTCCGCGGTCGCGGCTTATCCCCCGCGGTGTTGCCAGAGCACTGAATTGGCCGCGACGCTCATACGGCAGCGACGCAGTGCCCAGCGTTTCGACGGCCGCTTCGAGATGAAACGCCACGACTTCTATTGTTTGCTGGATGCCCTGCTGCCCCGCCCCGTCCCGCCCTGGGATGTCTGGGGCTTCTCACCCCGTTTGCACCCCGTAATGTTCGTGCACCGGGTGGAAGGGCTCGTGCCCGGGCTCTACATCCTGCTGCGCCGAGCAGCGGCGGGCGAAAGCCTACGCGCCGCCCTGCATAGCAACTTCAGCTGGAGCAAGCCATCGGACTGCCCCGATCACATAACTTTCTTCCAGCTGGCGGCGGCCGGCTGCGGCCAGTTGGCGAAAACCATCCACTGCCATCAGGCGATCGCCGCGGACAGCGCGTTCGCGCTGGGGATGCTGGCGGA
>DATIXD010000277.1:0-12807 GCA_035518875.1 Methylococcaceae bacterium
CCGTTGCAGGCGCCCCGCGAATGGATTGACCGGTACGACGGGCGATTCGACCGCGGCTGGGACCAGGTGCGCGCGGAGACGTTCGAACGCCAGAAGCGGCTCGGGATCCTGCCGAAAAACGTGCGAATCCCATCGCGTCCTTCGGAAATTAAAGTCTGGGTCGACCTCGGCGCTGACGAGAAGAAACTGTTCGCCCGCTTGCAGCAGGCGTTTGCCGGATATCTCTCGTATACCGACCATCATATCGGGCGCTTGATGCAAGCCCTTGCCGAATTGGGCCTGAAGGACAAGACCCTCATCCTGCTGCTCTCCTCCAACGGCGCGAGCCCGGAGGGCGGTCCAAACGGCACCACCAACGTCGAGCGGCTGCGCAATGCTCTGCCCATGACGGTGGAGGAAATGCTGAAGGACTACGAGAAGATCGGCGGCCCGGAGACCGCACCCCACTATCCCGCCGGTTGGGCCATGGCCGGCAACACACCGTTCAAGGGCTGGAAGCAGGATACCCATCGCGGCGGCAACGCCGTGCCGTTCATCGTCCACTGGCCCGCAAAGATCAAGGATACGGGCAAGATCCGCAACCAATATCACCATGTGGTCGACCTCATGCCCACCGTGCTGGAAGCGATCGGCATCCGCCCGCCGGCCAGGGTCAACGGTGTGGAGCAGAAACCGCTCGAAGGAACCAGCCTCTATTACAGCTTCGGCGACGCACAGGCGCAGACCCGCAAGACCCTGCAGTATTACGAAATCCTCGGCAACCGCGCGCTCTGGTCCCGGGGTTGGGCCGGCGTGGCCAGTCATCGACCCGGCAGCGAATATTGGGATGACCGCTGGGAGCTTTACCAGCTCGACGAGGATTTCGCGCAGTCCGCCGACCTGGCCGCCAAACAGACCGAAAAGCTGCGGGAGTTGACCGACCTTTGGTGGGTCGAGGCGGGCAAGTACGGCGTCCTGCCCCTGGACGACCGCCATGATCGCGGCCTGGGGCAAAACCTGCCAGCGACCGAGAATGAAAGGGAGCTTCACGTTTTCTATCCCGGCACCGCGCCCCTGCCGAGCCTGGCGGCGCCGCGCCTGACCGACCATTCCCACGCCATCACCGCCTTTGCGAACATTCCGCAAGGTGGGGCCGAAGGCATCCTCGTCACCCAAGGCGGGGCCTTCGGCGGCTGGGCGTTGTTCGTCAAGGACAACAAGCTGCACTACGTCCACAATTGCTTGAAAATGCAGACCACCGAATTGGTCTCCGGCGCGGAGATACCGAAGGGTATTGTCAGGCTGCGATTCGAGTTTACGCGTACCGGCAAAGACCACGGAAAGGGCGCCTTGTTCGTCAACAGCCATCAGGTTGCTGAAAATGCGGATATCAGAACCGCCCCGGTCGGCTATAACCTGGCGTCCGGGGAGGGCATCCAGATCGGGCAAAGCTGGGGCACGCCGGTCAGCCGCGACTATGCGCCGCCCTTTCCGTTCACGGGCGAACTGCACAAGGTGACGGTCGAATTGAACGTACGGCAGGATCACTCGCGTCAACGCAAGCGACGCGAATGAACGCAACCCTCGAGGGGGGTTGGGCGCATGAAGGTTTATCTGATTCAACGCGGCGAGGCGATATCCAAGGAGGTCAACCCGGAGCCGCCTTTGAGCGCGGACGGTCGCCGCAAGCTCAGGCGCCGGGCCGGTTTCCTGGCGAGCGGGTGTATCCGGATCGCCCGCATCATGACCAGCGGCATAACCGGCGTACGCCAGACCGCCGCCATTCTTGGCGCGGCGCGCAGCCGGGCGTTTCTTCGAAAAAATTAGGGGGTTGAGGACCCAAGGGCTCGCCGTCGCCGTTTTTTGCTCTCGCTCGATCCCCGGATGATTGCAGCCAATCAATCAATAGGGTCAATCGATGAAACCGAGAGCGCATTCTTCAGCGTCTATGCCCAGCGAATATTTCACCGACGATCTGCGCATCCATATCAAAGAAGTGGCTCCGCCCAGACAGATTCAGAATGAAATTCCTTTAAGCCGGAAAGCGACTTTCATTACCCTGCAGGCACGGCGGGAAATTTATCGGATCCTGACTAGACAGGATGACCGCTTACTAGCCGTGATCGGCCCCTGCCCCATCCACGATCCCGCGGCGCTGGAGTGTGTGAGCAGACTGCTGGAAGTCAAAGAGCCGCTATGTTCAGTTGTAATGTTGATGGAATTCTTAATGACCTGCCTGGCGTGGCGTTCATCGATAAAGCCGCCGACTGGAAAGCCGCGCCAATCGGCGGGTTCAACATGCCGCCTGAACACAGCGCAAAAACCGGCTGCAAAACGAATTGGTGATCGTCATGCGGCTGTATTACGAGAAACCGCGCACCACCGTGGGTGGAAGCGGACAGGCTCAAACGTCTTGCCGCTTCCGGCACCGTCAGCTGTTCCTCCAACACCACAACACCGCCTGCTCACGAAATTCTTTCGTGTAAGTCTGTTTCGGTAGTTTCGCCATGTCATACTTCCATCGATCAATTTACCAGATCGATGGCGTCCACTTTTTCGAGCCTACCTCACTATGACGCAACCGCAGTGGCCTACGCGCTCGAAGGCGAGGTGGTTGGCCATCGGCGCAAATAACACTCGGTTGCTGCCTGAACAGCTGCTGCAAGAAAGCGGGAAGCGAGAATGGAAGGATGGCAGGACTGGTTATTTTTTCGGGCAGGGGAATTCGTGCTGAAAAGCACCGACAACCCCCTGCGATGCTGTCTGATTCAAGTACTGTGGATTGCGGTTTATAAAGTTCCTGACGATCGCAGCAATCACCTGAGCTCCAACCAATCGGTCAGTGGAACAGAAGGCATGACCATCTAATGCGTCGACCACCCCTTGGATATAGCCTAAGCACAGCGTGTCGTCTCGCAAGTCCTCTGCTGTCGCAGTACCCATTGAAACACGGATGTCCGCGTCACACAGGGTTTTCAACTCAGCTCCAGTATGGAAACCGCGAGCAAAGGCTGTGCTCGCCACAGCAATCATCAAAATCGCCGCCACTAGCTTCGCTTTCATTCGAGAATCCTATGTCACTAATGATGGCTTAGATAAGCCGAATCCGCCCTCGCGCTTGCCTGTTCTATCGCAGCATCACGCCCACTGTTTCGACAACCCAAGTAGCGGCTAAATTTGTCCTGGGGGAACCTGCCTACAGCCATAGCCACTTGGCGCGCTCAGCATTAGGGGTATCGCTGCGAAGCACAATGGGTTTTCAATCGTTCATTGCCAGGGATTTGCCCACAAATCCAGGCGTCAATCTTTGGCAGTTCGCGTTGTACCAGACTGTCCCTAAATTCGATGCGCTCAACGGCTTTTTTGATCTCCGGAAGGGCTTCCGCAGGCAATTTGGCCTCCGCGAAATTGAGCAATTCATTCGCATGCCGCGTGTCATTGAAAGCATTCGCCACGTAAGTCGCATAGCGGTATCGACCCATCATAGAAACCTTAGCCAGCAAGGCGGAATGATTTTCCTGGAAAAACGCCCAGGCCATTTCGGACTGCTCACCCTCCGTAGAAACTTTGGGGACCAGACTCGAAGCGAGACTGGATTCGAGTTCGTCTTTGAGCGAGAGCGCCAGGGTTTGGGTGGCAAGTTTGGCATCGAGGGCGGCCCCCATCGCGCCATAAAGTAGCTGTTTCTGCTCAATACTGTCGGTCTTGCGGGCCAAGTCATGCAGATGGTCATAAGTCGCTTGATCCGCATACCGCCCCACGATTCCCAACACGGTGGCTCTGAGATTCGGAGACAGCGACGTCTCCTTGATCAGGAAATCAGCAAAGCGCCTTCGCGCCTCGGCGATGACTATATCGTCCCCAAAGTGACCCAAGGCGGACAGAACCGAGTTCCTTAATAACCCCTCAAGTTCCGACTCCCCGGGTTTGGCGTTCCAACCAAGGCGATCATATGGGGGGCGCAGAATGGAACGCGCATAGATTTGAAAGGCTGCCCGACCGGGGCGGCCCTTCTGTAGACGATCGATCTCTTTGAGAGTCGTAATGACCTGCTCCCAGACGGCCACCTCGTTCTCCCCGCCTAAGCGTTCCAATAAGCTCAAGTAATCGACTGCACCTAATCGATTGCCACCAACCAGCGCCCAAGTGTCCGAGAGCAAGTTGAGTCGATCCTCTCCGGGCAGCTGCATGAAGTTGTTGAAGAGTGCCTTTTGATCGGCAGGCGCATACTGGACGCGGTAATAGCCCGTATTTGCGGCATTGAGCTTGACCGGCCTGGAACATCCGGTTAGGTTCACTACGGCCTCTGGCCCCGTCAGCAAGTAGGTGTGAATTGACCGATCATCCGAGGTTGAGAAATAGCTCAACGGCACCTGCCATGTCTGCGGTTGGGCTGAAGGATCATTGATCGTGAACCTTTCCTGGCCGAGATGGAGCGTCCCTTTACGGTCTTTGCACTGCAATTGAGCGCGGATCAGAGGATAACCGGGTTTATCGATCCAGATCGATGCCACCGATCGAATAGGCTGCCTGCTCGCGTCCTCCAAAGCCTTCCAGAGATCGTCCGTGGTCGCGTTGGCGTATTGATGATCGGCCATGTAGCGGCGCACACCCGCCCGAAAAGTCGACTCGCCCAGGTAGGTCTCCAGCATACGGATGATCGCGGCTGCCTTGGCATAGGTGATCGCATCGAACGCGCTCATGGCCTGGGCAGGATCGGTGACCGACTGCTTTATGGGGTGCGTGGTCCGGCGTGCATCCACATCCATGGCGTCCTGTTTGGCGCGATTGTCTCGGGGCCAAACCTGCCAGCCGGGATTGAAGTGAGCGGTCGCCTTGGTTTGCATCCAGGTGGCAAATCCTTCGTTGAGCCAAAGATCGTCCCACCACGCCAGGGTTACCAGATTGCCAAACCATTGGTGGGCAACCTCGTGGGCAATGGCACTGAACACATATTCTCTTGTGCGCTGGGATGAGCGGGTCGGGTCGAAGAGTAAGTTGGCTTCGTTGAAGGTGATCGCGCCCCAGTTTTCCATTGCACCCCTGATTCCCCCCGGCAAAGCGATCAAGTCCAGCTTGGGCAAAGGGTATTTATGCCCGAAGTATTCGGTGTAATAAGGCATCAGTTTCTTGAGCGTCTCCATCGCGTAGCGACCGTATTCCTTCTTGCCCTCGCTGGTGATCACGCGAATGCGGACTCCGTCCAACTCCTCACTGAGGGCTTCGAATTCACCGGCACACAGCGCGACCAGATAACTGGCCATGGAGGGCGACCGTGCAAACTGAACGCGCTTGAAGCGATTGCCCAGCAGTTGTTCGTGCGCCACCGGCATGTTCGAGATCGCCGTGAACGACTCGGGCACTTGAACCTGCAATTCGAAGCTGCTGCGAAAGATGGGCTCATCCCAAACCGGGAATAACCTCCGGGCATCGGTCGGTTCCAACTGAGTGCAGAACATTCGCTTTTGCTGCCCACCGGCGGTTTGGTAGCGGGTATAAAAAAGCCCTTGGGCGCTCGGGTTGATGGTACCCCGGAAGTCAAGTTTCAGCCGGTGCGCTCCGATACCGATCGTCTTTGGAAAGTGGAGAATCGCCGTTTGTTGCGACGAATCGAGCGTAACCTCGGCGGCCAGGCTAAGATCCGTCAGCACGGCTTTCGAGACGTTCAGTTGCAGGGCATTTAAGGTGATGGTTCGTGTCGGTTCCTGCACCTCGATGTCGATCGTTTCGTAGCCCTCGAAGACCAGGTTGCTCAAGTCAGGGTTCAAGTCGATGGCATAGTGTCTGGGAACCACCGTCTTGGGCAATTGACCAGGCGTGCCGGAGATGGAAGCACCGGTTTCTCCGAAAGTTGGGCCAACCTGTAGCCCCAGGAAACTCAGCATGACCCAAGCGCATGCTCCAACAAATTTTCTCGATAGGAAATCACCGGTTAAATATTGGGCCATCGCACTGCACTTCAGGGTTGCCATCCTTTCCGGTGGGGCTTGCTCCATTTGACGACTTTCCAAGGCAGCATCATGAGAGCCACGCCGGCGCAGGCCAGCAGCGTGATGGGAATGATACGCTGAGGCCATGGCCCCAGTGGGTCGACGATGCTCGGCTGAGTCGGCTTGGTCGGCCCCAGGAAGCCGTAGTTGCTTTGGAAGACGATGTCGACCGGCAGAACGATGGCGACGTAGACGGCGCATACGACCACTGCCAATCCATAGTCGCGCCAGCAAGGTCGTAGACGGCAACAATGACCAATTTCCCACGGAGCAGCAAGAATAGCCAGAAGGCGAGCCTATCGGGATCCTCGCTGAGATCGGGTGTGATGATGGCTTGGGTACTCAAACCAAGGCCCAGGAAGTAAAGGATTACCCGCATCGGCCGCCAGCGGGTCACCAGCACCAGCGCGGCGGTGAGGCCGGTGAGATCACAGAACTGGATGGGCAAAGAATGCGACGGGTCAAACCGTTCGGGCATTATCCCCCAACCCTTATCGACGATCCACACCAGGAGAATGCAAATTCCCGCAGCATATTCTGCTATACGGAGCTTCGACGATTGCGTCATTCGTCGACCGATCAACGTAGCCGTCACCGCCATGGCTGCTATTGCGGTAATCAGTAATGCATGGAGGAGTGAAAAGGGTTGGAACGAACTCATCGGACGTCCGGCAAACCGGATAGCTTAGTTGTCGCATCCTGGACGATCGTATAGATAAAAAACGTTTTCCGCTATGCTTCGCGCGTGACGAGGCTACTTCTTCCGATTCCTCTCGTTTCCTCGATCTGCCGGCGCAGGCGTTCGAAGGCTCGGTGCTTGGCTTCGGGCGTATTCCAGGGGGCGGGGCGCTCCGCTTCGGGGGCTGAGGGGGCGAGGTTTGTGCCGACGCGCCATTTCTTCCCGCTGGCGCTGGAAGTTCTCCTTCCGTAAAAGTTGCCGTTCCCGCTCTGCCGCTTCCTCTGCCTCCCGCTCCGCCTGTCGGCGCTGCATCCGGCGTTCCGCCGCGATGGGGGTGCCCGGCACTTCCAGACCGGCTCTTTTCAGCAGGCTATCGAGATACTGCCAACGCGGCGGCTGGGAGAACTCCTTGACGAGCTTCAAGCTCAGCACCTCGTAGACCGGCAGCCAGGTTGCGCCTTCGGCGGTCTTGCGGCGTACCGACAGGTCCGGGTTGAACTGATACCAGCCCTGCTTGACCCGCCAGAACAGCCGGCGGTTGTACGCATAATCCCGTTCCACTTCGTTGCGCGACAGCACGTTGGAAAGGTGTGACCGCTTGTTGCGTGCACGTCCGAGTACGTTCGCCGGCAAGTGCTGCCAACTCTCCAGGATCGTGACGGTATCGAAGGCGGCGAGATCGTTCCAAGCATGGGTCCGGAACCGACCTCTGAACAATACCCACAGGGTCTGGAACAGAAAATATTCGCTCAGATGCCGGTCGATGCGCACCAGGCGCTCGTCGGTCATCACGTCGATGCCCGGCGGAGCTTGTGGACTACAAGATGAAATGTTTGTGGTCAGCACTCAATGCAACCCAAGGTCGTAATTCCCGCGCCGAATGGAACTCGCTGTTCAATGCGGTTAACGTGCTGGTGCGCCCGTCAGAGTATTCAGTAAGATATGAATATCACGAATGCGGAATGCAATCGGAGCTTGGCAATTGTGGCACTGACAGCAAAGTGAGAGACTTTCGCCCAGGCCGTGGCACAGGGCTTGTGCAACACTGCGACGTATTGCACAACGTCCAACTGCCGCCGGAGATGAAGGGTAAGCCAGTGGATGAATCAATACGCGCCTCCGCCTGCCAGGCCACGGAGGACAATCGTCAGAAAAGAGAGAGTCGGTGTTGCGGAGCCGTGTCGAGGTTTATAAGGTGGCGAAGTCGCGCAGTCCGCCCGAGTTTCATGCGGCAATTCGTGCCCTGGAACTGATCGGCAAAGACTCGGGCCTTTTCCTTCAGCGGCAGGACACCTCCACAGCCAATCTGGCTCAACGCTCACCAGAGGAATGCAAGATCGCATGATACCGATGACGGAAAAGACCGGGTTCAGGATGGTTCTCATTGCCAAAGCCTGACCTGGAAAACCGCTCTCATGGCGTGTTCGTGATGATCCACTAACCGCGGTGCATGGCAGAGTGGCGCCGTCGGAGCGATGAACTTGAAGCGATGTGCCCTGTTGAAAAGCCGGTTGACGCGAAAAAACGGGCACCCTAAGTTTCACCCTGAGTGAACGCTCAGGACTCTCCACCAAAACGACAAGAGGCAAAGGCATGACCACACAGACTCGCTTCCCGATCGATCCCAGTGCGTTCAAACCCCTTGAATTGGATCCGGCCAATGCAAAGCTGACAAATGAACAACGTGCCACCTTGGAAGGCAACATCCAGTTCTGCCGCGACGCCATCGTATTTTTCACCGCAACGGGCGCAGCACGAGGTGTTGGAGGACATACCGGCGGTCCTTACGACACCGTGCCGGAAGTGATGATCCTGGACGCGTTCTTTCGCGGTTCGCCGGACAAGTTCGTACCGGTGTTCTTCGACGAGGCGGGCCACCGGGTCGCAACTCAGTATCTGATGGCGGCCCTCTACGGCGACTTGCCGTTCGAGCAACTCTTGCAATACCGCGCAGCCCATTCGAAATTGCCGGGACACCCCGAGCTCGGCCTGACGCCGGGCGTCAAGTTCAGTTCCGGCCGGCTCGGGCACATGTGGCCCCACGTCAACGGGGTGGCAATGGCGAATCCGGACAAGATAGTGGTCTGCCTCGGTTCCGACGGGTCGCAGCAGGAAGGTAACGATGCCGAAGCGGCACGCATTGCGGTCGCACGCCGGCTGAACGTCAAGCTGATCATCGATGACAACGACGTGACGATCGCCGGCCACCCCTCGCACTACCTGCCCGGCTATAACGTTACCGCGACGCTCGCTGCGCACGGCCTGACCGTCACCGAAGGCGACGGTGAAGACATTGATTCACTTTACTGGCGCCTCTGTGAAGCGGTGGTAGCACCAGGACCCTTTGCGGTCGTCAACAAACGCAAGATGTGCGTCGGCATCGAGGGTCTCGAAGGCTCGACACACGGTCATGACGTGATTTCAGTTGATAAGGCGATCGCCTACCTCGAGCAGCGCGGCCACAATGACGCCGTCCAGTTCCTGAAGAATATCGAGAAGCCGAAAGATAACTACGTTTTCCTGGGTTCCGGCAAGCACTTCGATTCCAACCGGAATGTGTTTGGCGATGCGGTTGTGTCGGTTCTCAGCCGCATGAACGAACAGGAACGCAAAGAGAAGGTCATGTGCATTGACAGTGACCTGGAGGGCTCTTGCGGCCTGAAAAAGATCCACGATGCCTACCCGGACATTTTCGTCAGTTCCGGCATTATGGAGCGGGGCAATTTCGCGGCGGCTGCGGGCTTCGGCATGGAAAAAGGCAAGCAGGGCATCTTCGGCACGTTCAGCGCTTTCCTCGAGATGATCGTCTCCGAAATCACCATGGCGCGCCTGAACGGCTGCAACGTGTTGTGCCACTTCTCACACTCCGGTATCGACGACATGGCGGACAACACTTGTCATTTCGGCATCAACAATATGTTCGCCGACAACGGCCTGGAAGACGGCTACGAGACTCGGCTGTATTTCCCAGCCGACGCGGCGCAGATGGCCGCCTGCGTCGAAACGGTGTTCCACAAACCGGGACTGCGCTTCATCTTCTCGACCCGCTCGAAGACACCGAACATCCTTGATGCTGACGGGAACGACTTCTACGGCAAGGGCTACACCTTCGTACCGGGTGAGGACGAAGTGATCCGCGAAGGCGACGCCGGCTATATCGTCAGCTATGGTGAATCCCTCTACCGCGCGCTGGATGCGGTGGAACGCCTGAAGGAGGAAGGCATCGACGTCGGCTTGATCGCCAAACCGACCTTGAACGTCATTGACGAAGCGATGCTGGCGAAAGCCGGTAATGCCCCGTTCGTGCTGGTCGTCGAAGCCTTCAACCGGCGCACCGGCCTCGGCAGCCGCTTCGGCTCATGGCTATTGGAACGAGGACTCAAGCCGAAGTATGCCTACCTCGGCACACATAAGGAAGGCTGCGGCGGTCTGTGGGAGCAGTTTCCGTACCAAGGCATTGATCCGGCGGGCATCATGGAACAGGTGAAGAAGCTGGCCGGATAAACGGGCACGAAACAGTATACGGGGTGGCCAGGGAAGGCCTCAGTGCGCGCGCAGCGGGATCGGGCATACACAAAGAGCAGTGCCGGCGAATTAATAACGCATTGAGTATACTAGATTATTAGTAAGTGATCTCGGCAGCGTTGTGATTCTGAAGCCCATAAATTCAACGCAATTTTGTAGTTATACTCTTTTAACGCACGGCATTATTTGTTTATCAAAAAAATCTTTGTTTTTATGACTGCCGCAAGTATAGTTAAGAAAAAACTGTATATAATTATTGCTTCTATTTTTGTCGTTACTAGCTGCACGTTCCAAAAGCCGGGCTATGTGAAAGGTATTACCGCGACTGAATTACACCGAATCATGCAAAATGAGGATATCTTCCTCGTTGACGTTCACACGCCCAAACAACGGCATATAAAAGGCACTGACCTTTTTATTCCTTATAATGAAGTCGAGAAATACAAAAACAAACTTCCTAAAGATAAGAATACAGCTATATATTTGTATTGCCAAAGTGGTCCTATGGGAAATGCAGCCGCAAGGTCTCTTTATGAAATAGGTTACCGTAACTTAACCAATCTTGAGGGAGGAGCAAAAGCATGGAGAAAGAAGGGTTTTGAGTTTGAATAAGTAGTCCATTGAACTAGCTCGAACTTGATATGACACCTTAAACATTACATTCACTCGAACCTTACATTCCCAGGCAGCTATCGGCCGAGTCCGGTCTTTCCTTCGGCTTGTGCCACCCGGCCGACGGATTCACTGCTACATCAATAAAGCAAGTAATTTCCGGCAACTGGTCATCCAGAATCGCCGCTACAATATCCGAGGCCAGCAGCGTCAGATCGACCCTCCGTGACACGTCGCTATCGTCGAGCTTTTCCTTTTCGGCAATCTCTCTCAGCGATTTCTCCTGAACCTCCTGCAGCGTAAGGGCTACAGAAGTTCACGGAGTACCTTATGTAGAAACCTACGTTATCAGCTTCTTGAGGTGCTAGCCTAGGCTTGACGGCCCTCCCCTACCACACTCTCACCACTCCGATTTAATTGTCGTTTTCTGTATATCAATTTGGATCAGCTACCAGAGTCATTTGTTGGGTGGGAGCGATTTTGCATACACCAAGAGAAAAACCAAGGTGAAAAAAGCCAAATTCTCAGCCGTGACGATGATGCCGGCCCCGCCCCCCCTTACGACGTCGCCTCAAACGTCATACTCATCGAACCATTCCCGCTCAGTCAAATTCTCCTCCCTGGCGAGTCCCGTTGCGGCATTCGAACCGGTTGTCGCTTCATGCGATGTGGAACTTTTGGAACAAGTGCTTATATAAGAGATACTTTTCCAAAAGGTCCACATCGGTATCTTTGATCAAGTTTCCGGATCTAGTGTTCTACGGTTCGTCTTGACGCCCTGCCACGGGAAGAGAAGATGATTATTTTGCGATCTGAACGGGCTGAACGTTTGAGTAGCGATTGCTTACTCGTCGTATTCGACAGTCAAGCTTATCGGGTCGCACGCTTCGTCTTCTTCGATGACTTCGGCTTCGACTTCCTCATCTAGGTCCGGGTTTTCGTCGTAGTCGTCCCATTCAAGTTCCCCGAAGGCGTTTTTTGCCTCCTCGATGGCGTCCTCTTCACTGTCGGCTTCAACCTCGAAGTCTCTTTCCAAACGAACTTTTTGCGAAACCTTGATAGTAAATATGGCCATAGCAGTTCTCCCTTGGTTTCAAATATTGAAATTTCATAATACTGCAGTCTGGTTCCGCATTCCAGGTGAGGCGTTGATGTATAACGCCTACACAGCAGGTAACGCCTACACAGCAAGCCGTTTGGAAGGATGCAGGGGCTCCTCTAAACCACAAGGGAGTTCCCTCGGCTCTGCCGGGGAGGCAGCAGTAGTTTGACATTTGCAGGGGTCCATCGGGGAGACTCCGCGTCGTGAGCCGCCAAAGCACATGACAGAAAGAGAATCCCGATGGACGAATATGAGAGCCTAAGCCACTCCAAGTGGGAGTGGAAATATCACGTCGTGTTTATCCCAAAGTGCCGCCGCCGAACGTTGTATGAGCAGTTGCGGAAGCACTTAGGCGAAGTGTTCCGGAAACTCGCTGCGCAGAAGGAGAGCCGGATCGAGGAGGGGCATCTGATGCCCGATCACGTGCACATGATGATTGCGATCCCACCCAAGTACGCGGTGGCGCAGGTGATCGGGTTCATCAAGGGCAAGAGCGCGATCCATCTGGCCCGTGTGTACGGAGAGAAGAAGCGCAACTTCGTGGGTCAGCACTTCTGGGCCAGAGGCTACTTCGTTTCTACAGTGGGGCGGGACACAGAGGTCATACGCGAGTACATCAGGAAGCAAGAGCAGGAGGACACCCGCCTGGAGCAGATGAACCTCTGGCGCTGACCGGCCACCTTCAGGTGGCCAACAACCATCGGGGCCGCGTCAGCGACCCCATAGCCGCTTTGAGCGGCTCACAAATCAAAAGCCCCCGGCTCTGCCGGGGGATCGTTACTTCGAGGAGGAGAGGCACATGCGATTCACCGTCAAACTGAAGCTCGGACTGGCGTTCGGTCTCGTCATCGTCCTCGCCGGAGCAATGGCGTGGCTCTCGCTTCAGAGCTTGGCCAGGGTCGACGCCGCGCTCGACGATA
>DATIXD010000278.1:0-8247 GCA_035518875.1 Methylococcaceae bacterium
CTGGAGCAAGCCATCGGACTGCCCCGATCACATAACTTTCTTCCAGCTGGCGGCGGCCGGCTGCGGCCAGTTGGCGAAAACCATCCACTGCCATCAGGCGATCGCCGCGGACAGCGCGTTCGCGCTGGGGATGCTGGCGGAATACGAGGATACTCTGACGGCGGCGCCCTGGCGCTATCGGCAGCTGCACTGGGAGGCCGGTCTCCTGGGCCAGGCGCTCTATCTCGAGGCGGAGGCCTTAGGGCTGCGCGGAACCGGGATAGGCTGTTATTTCGACGATACCTTTCACCAGCTTCTCGGACTCTCGGGCAGGGCTTTTCAGTCCCTGTATCATTTCACCGTGGGATATCCGTTGACGGACTCGCGAATCCTCACTCTGCCGCCTTATCCGGAACGACAATGAAGAGGCGAGAGAGATTCATGGTCTACGACATCAACAACACAACATTTCGGGCGGGGATAATATGGGTATAGCAACCGGCTGGCGGCGGATCGGGGTCAGTGAGGCAAGGCTGCTTTTAAAGCGCGATGACCTAACGGTATTCGACATGCGCGATGAGGTCTCTTTTGCCCAGGGACATATTGACGGAGCCCGCTATCTTACCGATGCCAACCTGGAAGAAGCGATCATGAAGACGCCTCGGGACAAGCCCATTCTGATCTATTGCTATCACGGCAACGCCAGCCAGACCGGCGCCAAGATATTCGTGGACTTCGGTTTCCGGGAGGTTTATGACCTCATCGGCGGCTATGAGAGCTGGGGCGCCGACTTGGCTAAGACGAAGCCCGAATTGTGTGTGAGTTGAGCCCGTCAGCCGGTTGGCGCGGCAACCAGAAGAGGGGCTAGCCATGCCTGAAATGCAAGAACCGATCGTTGTGATTGCGGATGGGCCGCAATTCGCGCTGTTGTCCTGTGGAAACGACGCCGCTTACGTGCTCCGCTCCAAGGTGGATGGGACATCGGCCTATGTGGAAGGGGATGATATCGCGGCGTTTCTGCGAGACTACGATGCGATCAAAAGCCAATACCCTAGCTACGATACGGATCAAACGCTGGCCCAGCTTTGGGACCAGGGGGGCTATAGCTGGATGGCGGTCCCCGATGAGGCTTGAGATTCGTGCAGTTGCCGCAGCCTTTCGATTACAGGCCCGCGCGGGCTCAAATGAAACAACCTGGCTCGGCAAGCCCTCCAACGCAGGGAGTGAGTCGTGCGCGAGTTGAGCCACGCACTGGAGAGCTGGCTCATGGCCCAGGGATTTCCGCCCGATGGCATCGAGGCCATTATCGAGAACCGCACGACACCGCTCATGCAGGCCTGCCGTCTGGGCGATGGCGCCATAGTGGATGCGCTCCTTCAGGCCGGTGCCAAACTCGACGTCACCAACGGCGATGGTAATAACGCGCTCTGGCTGGCCTGTTTCAATGGGGATCTGGCCATCATCGATCGTCTGCTGAACAGCGGGATCGTGATCGACCACCAGAACGACAGCGGTGCCACCTGCCTGATGTACGCCGCCTCCAGCAGCAAGACCGCGATCGTCGCACGGCTTCTGGAGGCGGGCGCCGATGCCGGCCTTCGGAACCAGGACGATTTCACCGCCCTGGACATGGCCGCCAACCTGGAATGCCTGCAATTGTTGCGCACGGCGAGCCGCGCGCGCGACTAGGCTTCGCGTCTTCGTGCGGATACCATCCTCGCCTCAACTTTAATTGGAGCAAAAGCCAAATGAAATGGAGCGACACCTTTGACATCGCTATCGCGCTTACCGAGCAGCATCCAGATGTCGATCCCAGGTACGTGCGGTTTACCGATCTCTTGAAGTGGGTAATGAGCCTCGATGGCTTTGAGGACAGCGCTGAAAAATGCAATGAAAAAATTCTGGAGGCGATCCAGATGGCTTGGATCGATGAGGTGAGCTAGGCGTTGAATAGCGCCGTGATTCAGAGCAGCGATTGTCGCTGTCTTCGATATCGAAGCTGTTGAAAGCTAGGGCTATTTCTTGAAGGCTTTACTCAACCCATGACGAGCCTGATTCTCGAAGAGGTAATCGATGATTGACAATGACAGGCATTCGCCCGAAGAAGACAAACACATGTCTCTGGCACGGTTTGATGGTCATTTGCTCAGTAGGCTCTGTAAAGAGACTCTGGCGGGTGCGGGTGACGGGGCCCTGGTCGATAGGTTGCAAAAGGCCTATCCCGAATATCCCTTGCACATCGCCCGTCTGGGTCACGAGTGGTACCGTCTTGGCGGCCTTATCAAATCGGATGGTACCCGCATAGCCGCCGATATCAATGAATGGGCCGAGCGCACGTTCATCGAGTGCGGACAGGACTTCAATACCCTTCTTGATTATTGCGAGAGAGAAAGTTTTCTCGTCACCCAGCATAGCGGCGTGAGCCTTTACCTGGTCGCCCAAACCGGCCCCCGCGCTGAGGATTTTGTCCAGATTGAGGTGGACCGAACTCAGGAGTTGGCGGATCGTTACCTGCTCGATCCGAACCAACCCCCCGATGATTTGGAAGAACTGATCGATCCCCTCAACCCCGTCAACGTGGAGCCATTCGCCGTTGGTGCATCCCGTTATACCTACCGGCGCAAAACCGATGTCGCGCTGTTTATGCAGGAGTTGGGACGGCATCGCGCAGACCCGCATCCGGCTCAGCGGTTCATGGATGACTGGAACGTCAGTAGTGCGGGCCAGCGGAAGATCTTTTGCGAAGATTGGAGCTTACGCTTATATCAGCATATAGGGCGTCATGGGCAGCAGGTCATGAATGTCGAGATCGTCCACAATCGAGCCAAGGAAATACCCAGACTGGAAGGCCCAGAGGGCAAGAAGGGCAAGGCGTTGGCGGCTTTGATCAGCCGTTTCGACAGCCAAGCCGGTTTTCCCTTTGCCTGGTATTTCTATATGCTCAAGGGCTTGGTGTCCCCCCATGTGGGCGAGGCGGTGCACCGGGATTTATCCAAGGATTATGCCTATCTGCCCGATCGTGACACCGTCGTGCTGAAGCATTGGGCTGACGCGCCATATTGTCTTTGAATGGCCTGATCGGCTTGCCCGGACACTGCGTGCCGAAGCTCCCGCTGAACATATTTCGAAAGATCAAAGAATTACGACACTATCTGTCGTCCGTCGACTGCTCAGCTTGTTACACAAGCTTTATTGCAGCTCGATCACAAGCTCTCAAAGTTAGCAACTTGCTACACGTCCTTGACTCCGTCAACGATGCCCCCTGGAACTGCTGCAACCGGTCTTCCTGTTCATGGATTAGCGAACCCACCTTTAGCTTGATCACCAGGTCTTCGTCATCACTTGCGATGAACCCCGCTTTCCGGCCTGCGCGAATGAGGTCTTGAACCATGCGGTGGTCACCCGACCCGGTCCCGGTGCGCGCTTTCAACTCACGGGCAACGTGGGATACGAGCTTGGCTTGAATTAGCTCGCCGGCCTTCAGGAGCGCCCATGCCTCCATAGATCAGCTCCAGAACCGAAGCCGGGCTTCCGGTCTGCGGTAGAAAGCGTTTCAGATCGGCGGCCGCGGTCCTGGACGGCAACCGGGGATTGACATTGAGTCTGGCGCGGATAGGCTTCGAAAGCGCTCATACTGGCCGCGATCAACGTGGGGCTGTTCCCGCGCATCGGTCATCACATGAAAGAACTTGCCGATGGCGCTAGGGAGGATCGATGAACGAGATCATCGAAACTTCTCGCCTTTCAGGCCGGCTTCAATTTGCCGCTGGGGAGTCGAGGAATGAAAAAAGGGGTCTTTTTACAGCCTCGTTCGCTGTGGTGCTGATACTAGGCAATGCAAAAATCTCTGCATGAAATCGCCGAGAAGCAAAAGGTCGACAACAGTTATGTCAGCAGCATGTGAGCATCATCATGACATCCTCCGACATCCTTTAGCGTTTGTCCGACAGGTACTGCGCGGTTTCGTTGCCAACCAGGGTTTAGTGCTCGCCGGCGCGGTCGCTTATTACGCCCTGTTGTCCCTCATTCCATTGCTGATCTTGTTGTTGGTCGCGCTTTCTCACGTCGTGGACGAATCCCAGGTGCAAGCGATTCTGGGCACCTATCTTAACCGGCTAGTGCCGGGAGAATCGAAGCTGGTTCTCGATCAGGTCTCTCAGTTTCTGGAACATCGTCATGCGCTGGGCTGGATGATGACCGGCGCGTTACTGTTTTTCAGTTCCCTCGCCTTCGGCGTGCTGGAAAGCGCCATGGGTGTGATTTTCTCCCATCGGGGCGCCGTCCATCGAAGGCACGCTTTGATTTCCTTCCTGCTTCCCTATCTTTATGTTCTGGTGCTGGGAATGGGGCTCCTGGCGACGACTCTTTTAAACGGAGCCCTGCAGTCGCTGACGGTTGGTGAAATTCACCTGTTCCGCTGGCACTGGTCGCTAGACCAGCTGACGGCGGCGCTGTTATATAGCATTGGTTTGCTCAGCGAGATCGGACTGTTGACATTGATCTACATGCTCACGCCCATCGGACACCTCCCGTGGCGCCATGCGCTGATCGGTGGCGTTGCTGCCGCGCTGTTGTGGGAAGGTGTGCGCTACGGCCTGATCTGGTATTTCGCTAACCTTTCTCTGGTCAACGTTGTATACGGTTCGTTGGGCGCCACGATCATCGCTCTGCTGACCCTTGAAGCGGGCAGTATCATCCTCCTCTTAGGTGCCCAGGTCATCGCCGAGTACGAACGAGTCACGCAAGAGACCGGTTGATGCTGCTCTGCCAGCCGTATGAGATCTGCCATTTGCCGCCCGTAAACTAAGTCATGCCAACACTCGAATATGCCCCATAGTCTACGAGAGGGTGAACTTTATGACGGACAAATCTGACAATCGCCAATACGCCGGTATCCGTCGCGCTTTCTCGTTATTCGATACATTCCTAGGCGTTATTACACGCCTTTTTATCACGCTTTTCTTACTCGGTTTTGTAGTGACACTGGTGTTGTTGATGACAGGGGGCCCCGCGCCTAGGGTACCGGAAAAGGCGGTATTGGTGTGGGCGCCACAGGGTACGCTCGTGGATGAGTCAGAGTCAGAAAGGGCTTCCACTTTGGGACGGTATTTTTTCGGAGAACAATTCAAGAAGACCCAGGTAGCCGATCTCGTCACGGTCCTAAACCGCGCGGCGAACGATTCTCGGATCAAAATGGCGGTGTTAAGGCTTGAGGATATGGGCGCTGGCGGAATGGCGCAACTACAGGAGTTGACGGCTGCGATTCGCAATTTCGAGACAAAAGGCAAATCGGTGATTGCTTCGTCGCTACGTTACACTCAGCCGCAATACCTTCTGGCCGCACAAGCCCAGAAAGTTTATCTGGATCCTATAGGGGACATAGAACTGAAGGGTTTTGGCCTCTACCAGCATTACTTCAAAGAACTCTTAGACAAGTTTGGCATCAACGTTAACGTGTCCCGCGTAGGCAAATACAAGTCCGCGGCAGAGCCCTTCATCCGAGCGGATATGTCGTTAGATGCCCGAGAAGAGAATACTGCATGGCTGGATACGCTATGGAACATTTACAAGACTGAGGTGGCAACAGGCCGCCGCTTTCAGCCGGATGTGATTGATCGCTACGTTGGTCATTATGTGGAGGAACTGGCAGCGCAAAACGGCGATGCCGCCCAGGCGGCGCTTAAGGCAGGCTTGGTTGACAAATTGGCAACTGACGAGGAACTCCAGCAGGAACTCGGCAAGTTGGTCGGTATCGATGCCGATACTGGTGCGTACTGGCAGATCGATGATCGCGATTACCTTCGAGCGACCAATGCCGAGCGGGCAACTGCCCGTTCAGCGAAAATCGGTCTTATCGTAATCTCGGGACCTATCGTCGAGGGCGAGAGTTGGTCAGGCGTTGCAGGTGCTGACACCATTGCCGATCTGATTCGGAGCGGTTACAAGAACAAGGACATTGCGGCCCTTGTGTTACGGGTGAATAGCCCCGGCGGTAGCTTGTACGCTTCGGAGAAGATTCGTCGCCAGGTCTTGGCGGCTCGAGAAGCCGGAAAGCCGATCGTGGTATCCATGTCCAGTATGGCGACCTCAGGCGGTTATTGGGTTGCGGTCAATGCAAACCAGATTTGGGCCGAAGATTCCACGATAACCGGGTCTATCGGGATCTTCAGTTTGCAGCTTTCCGTTAATCGGTTAATGGAAAGGCTGGGGGTCAATACCGACAGCGTCGAGACGACGCCATTGGCCGGCGCCGCGCGGTTTGACAGGCCTCTATCGCCCGATGCAAAGCGAGTCATTCAGTTGCAAGTAAACCACGGCTATGATCGTTTCGTGACGCTGGTGTCAGAGGGCCGCGGTCTGAGCGTCGAAGCAGTCAAACAAGTTGCGCAGGGTCGGGTTTGGACCGGTCGGGATGCGATACGAATCGGGCTGGTTGACCAAGTCGGCGGGCTCGATGCCGCGACCAAATCGGCAGCCCGATTAGCGGGCATTGCGGAGGGACAGTACGCCTTGGTGCCGATAAGACCTCCCCACAAGCTCCTGAAGCAACTGCTTGACCGGGCTGTCAAAGTCAGTGAGCAATCCGCCGTTGAAGAGATGCTGCCGGCCTCGTTGCACCAGCGCATTCACCCCTTTGGCGCGAATCTTAGCCTCGGTTGGATGAACGATGAGAAGGGAATTTACGCGTTTTGCCCGTGCCAACCCGATCTTGGCGCCGGTACCGAATAAGGGATGCCTCGACGTCGGTCTCTGCCTTGGGGTGGGCGATGCTGAATTCATGATCCCACCCCGGCTTCGCCAAATATTTGAGGGGTTGAATATTGAGGCGGCTATTGTGAACAACCAGTTGTTGCAGGGCATGGGGTCGTTCAATGCCGTAAATCCGCCGGCTTTTCAGCCGGTGAATGCGTTGTATGCCAGAATCACGTAGCAAATGACTGCCAGCCCGCCATGGGCCACCAGGATAGCCTTGGGTGCAGGTCCCTTAGCCCGTCGGAAACCCAACAGAATGCCGAGGAGGATGATCACGACGGCCAGGCCGATATTGATCCATACGCGGTTATCTCCCTCCAGGGCGACCAGAATAACCAGTGCCGACCCGAATGCGGCAAAACCGGCATGAATGAATCCGAACATCTTCGGCGTTCCGATTCCCCGGTAGATATCACCGACCATGCCGAGGCCCATCACTGCGACGACGGTGAAAACAGCAAGAGACATTATTAGCATACCTTTCTCCTTGTGTTAGGGGTTGTATTGTCAAAAAGGGCTTTTCCCAGGGTCGGTGTTCGAGGGACATGGTCGGAAGGAAGCAATCCGAAAAAAATTCGCAATTGCTTTTCCAACCTGTCGACCGATTCCGATGAAATCTTCTGTGTCGTCTCGTTGAATTCTTCGACAATTTCCTGTCTGGTCATTCCGCTTTCGCGAGCGATTCGTTCCAACAGCTTGAGTGTACGGTCGGGAATCATATGCTCAATTCCTTTTAGGATGGTCAAAATTGATCGAGTCCCGCCCGGAAATCGTGGATAGTGTCCGGTGGCATACAATGTATGCTTGATTATATGAAGCAGGGTTATTCACAGCTTTTCATCGCCAAGACATGCTCTGTGCATGTATTACAAAACTTCTCTTATCCAATTAAAAAAATGCAGGGAGATAACTCCCTGCAGATCTAGGCTCGAGGTTATGAGCGCACTCCAATTGCCAAGGTAACTCATCAGGAGGAGGTCCTAATCAGTTGTTAAAGACAATATCAATAAACCAGTTGTCTTTAAATGCGTCAAATTGTCGCACGGCAAGATATCACCGAAAAACGGGAAAGAAAGAGTCGACTGATCTTATGACCTGTGGCATATCCCGCAATACCTACGTGATATCACGCAATATTGATCACAGTAAAAAGCGGGTGGTGGGAGCGGTCGTCGAATTTAGTTGCCACACAACTGAATAACGGGATCTTGCGCGAGCGCCTGAAAGGAATGATTGGCTAGGAACTGAGAAAATAACTGCTCGGTATTGTTCCTTCGAGTAGGAATGAATTTGCAATAAGAGTAAGAGTGAAGGAACCACCGCCCCGTTACGATCGTTATTTTTCATGGTCCCTCCGAAGAGGATCGGGTGAGACGCGTGCGATCGGTGTGCGGAAATGGGCAATTGTGTATTTGTGTCATTTACGGTAATTGTTGTGGAATTTGACCTAACCATATCAAATAAAAGGCCGTTTTTATTCGAAATAGAATGTCGCAAGTGCTTATTTACGTAAGA
>DATIXD010000279.1:0-7098 GCA_035518875.1 Methylococcaceae bacterium
ATTCACCTACCAATACCTGTATCACCAGCAGCCGGGGACCAGCGAGACTTCCCGATTTCCGGCCGACTTCATCAATGGCCCGGTCCACATCAACTCCGTTTATCGCCTTGGGGAGCGCCTGAAGCTCGCCAGGGAGGAGCGTATCACGCCTGCCCAGCGCGATCTCATTAAGTCCATGTACGCCCACGCCGGTCTGAAGGAGAACGACCCGGGAGGAGCGTTGGGCGGTTCGGAGGCCGAGCCGACGCTGAAGGTTCCGCACATCCTGGCGGACGGGTCCGACTCGATGAGTGTCCTTATGGCATCGACCCGTGTGTACGTTAATGAAGGGATGATGTTCGACCTATGGGTATCCACGACATGGCCCTTGAACCCGTGGGACCTGAAGGAAAGCATCCGCCGGAATTTCAAGACAGGGGAATTCGACCTCATCGGCACGGCCCGCAAGGATCCGAACAGCCCGTGGATGATAACCGAGAAGCGCATGCCGAACATGGCCCTTTTCCTCAGCACCTACGACTCCTTACCGCTTGCAAGCGCGAAGGAGATTGAGCGTGACGGCAAGCCGAAGAAAGACGGCAAGGATTATCTCACCACCGATCCTGAAGTGCTGACGCGAGGCAAGATAGCGTTCGCCGACAACTGCGCCAGGTGCCATAGCAGTAAGAGACCGAACCCGATGCCAAAGGACCCGGCGGAGCAAAGGAAGGCATGGCGGGAACTGGTTCAGCGGGACGACTTCCTCAAGGACAACTACATGTCCGACGACCAGCGCCATCCCGTTTCCGAGCTGGGCACCAACGCGCAACGCGCCATGGGCACTAACGCCATGGCGGGGCACACTTGGGGCCAGATGTCCAGCCAGACTTATAAAGACCAGCGCGTGCCAACCGAGCTCCTGCAAGACCACGACGCGGAGGGCAATCCGATCCCGCTCTACAATCCCCTGACTGGGAAACACGACATCAATTTCACGGCCCACAAATCGTTCTACCGCACCCCGACGCTCGTCAGCATCTGGGCCACGGCCCCGTATTTGCACAACAACTCCGTCGGCATTTACATCCCCGACCCGTCGGTTGCCGGCCGCATGGAGGCCTACGAAGACGGGATGACCAAGCTCCTCTGGCCAGAGAAGCGTCTCGGTGTCAAATCGATCAAGGTCACCACCGACGACAGTACGCTCCCGGACTTGTTCCCCCTGTTGAAGGAGGCGCTGCCCGAGTTCGCTGACCTTCCAGACTTTGAGGTGGACTTGTTGTTCGTGCCCAGCGGAACGCCAATCAACCTGCTGATGAATCTCCACCCCAAAGACATAAAGGCCGTTCTGCAAGCATACGTGGACGGGGTTCTGCAGGGCCAGCCGAGAAAGAAATTCGCGGAGCTGCGGACGAAGAACCACGCTCTGGCTCACGAGAGGATGATGAAGAAACTCCTTGAGGTGAATATGTGCCCGGACTTCATCGAAGACCGGGGCCACACCTTCGGGCGTCAACTCAGCGATCAAGACAAGCGGGCGCTCATCGAGTACGTGAAGTATTTCTAAAGGCCCTTTCTTGCGCCGCGAAATGTTTAATAACCATGTCGGGGCGGCTGGGCAGTGGCCGCCTCGACCATCTGGGAGACGCTTCGGTTGTACCCTCAACCATCAGAGGGTCAACCGCGGCGGCTCCTCGCACCTCGAAAGGAGGGCATCATGACCCGTTTTTGCTTGTTTCTGCTCACCTGCGTGCTGATCTTGGCAGTTTCGCCCGCCTGGTCGGCGGGCGACAAGAACCCCGAGGCAAAACCGATCACCGTCAAGATGAAGAGTCTCAGCTATGAGCCCAGGAAACTCGAAATCCATGTCGGCGACTCGGTCGTATGGAGCAATGAGGCCCGCACGCCGCACACTGCGACTTCGGACGACGAAGGTAAGACATTCGACACCGATGAGATCAAGCCGGCTGAATCGTCAAAGCCTGTGAAGTTTGAGAAGGAGGGCGATTTCAAGTACCACTGCAAAATCCATGGCAAGTCGATGAGCGCTGTAGTGGTCGTGAAACCGACCGGCAGCGGTAATCAACCATAGCAGACAAGTTGGAGAAATAACGCGCCAGTGATTATATCAGAGGAAGTCGAAAAGATTACCGCAGGAGGAAGTCCGCAGAGATGACCAATTTTTTACGAGTTTTCGCCAATTCTCGAAAATTAGTGATTCTGTGATTCGCGCCATCAAGTCTTTTCAATGACTTACACTTGGCATAAACATTGCGGCAAGATAGCGCATGATGGTGTTTTCGAGAAAGAATGGATGGCGTCACATGTCATGGATGATCGACAATAGGTTCCTATCATGGCGTTCCATTGCAGCGACCTTCTGTTTACGCTGCTGCTGCAACCCTGTCAGCTCTGTGTCCATAGCCAGGAGTATCCCGCAGGGCGCATGGACGACCGGGCGACGCCTCGGCAGGAGGGGTCAGGGATCGGGGTAAATGAGCGTCTGGGAACCACAATACCCCTCGATAGCATCTTCCGCGATGAAACGGGTGAGACGGTCCGCCTGGGCGAGCTTATCACCAGCCCGACCATTATCCAGCGACTCGCTATGGAGCGAAAATGAACTCGAATCTCATTGATCCTGCGTTTTGGAGCCGCTTGCAGTTCGCCTTCACGGTGATTTATCACTACCTTTTTCCGCAGCTGACTATGGGATTGGCGTGGTTTCTTGTGTATTGGAAATGGCGTGCCCTGCGGACGGGTGATGAAAAATACAATCAAGCCGTTCGGTTCTGGGCCAAGATTTTCGGAATAAATTTTGCCGTGGGAGTCGTCACCGGAATTCCTATGGAGTTTCAGTTCGGAACGAACTGGGCGGAATTCACCCGGTATGCGGGCGGTGTGATCGGACAGACGCTGGCGATGGAAGGCATGTTTGCTTTCTTTCTGGAAAGTGCGTTCATCGGCGCGCTAATCTGGGGCGAGAAGCGACTGGGACCGCGGTATCATTTCCTGGCCGCGGTGGCGGTTGCGCTGGGAAGCTGGCTTTCCGGCTACTTTATCCTGGTCACGAATGCTTTCATGCAGCATCCGGTGGGTTACCGAATCGAAGCCAACGGCGTGCTCGGCATCGACAGTCTCAGCAGCTATTTGTTGAATCCCTGGGCCTGGGTGCAGTTTCTCCACAATCAAATGGCGGCACTCGTGACCGGCTCGTTCGTGGTTACAGCCGTGGGAGCCTTTTATACCATGCGAGGACTCCATCCGATCCAGGCTCGACTGTATCTGCGCATGGGAACGCTCACTGCGCTCGTAGCGTCTGTTCTTGTCGCCTTTCCAACCGGCGACCAGCAGGCCAAGATGGTCGGTCATCACCAGCCGGTAACACTCGCTGCAATGGAAGGCAAATTCGTGGGCGGACGCATGGCGGGTGTCGCTGTTATCGGGCAACCAAATATTGCGGCCCGGCGGCTCGAAAATCCCATCGAGATTCCCGGCGCCCTCAGTTTTCTCGCCTACGGCACTTTTCAAAGTTATGTGCACGGGCTGGAGGAATATCCCGAGAATGCCTGGCCCGACAACATCGAGCTTTTGTATTACTCGTTTCACCTCATGATAATGCTGGGGACGATTTTCATCATCCTTATGGCCTATGCCGGTTTCCAGAATTGGCGCGGCCGGCTGGAATCCAGCCCTTTGCTGCTCTGGGTATTGATGCTGGCATTTCCCTTTCCGTACATCGCCAACACCCTGGGCTGGATGACGGCCGAGCTGGGACGGCAACCATGGCTGCTATATGGTCTTTTTCCCACGCGCGCCGGTTACAGCAAAGTGGTGAGCAACGGTGACACCATTTTCACCCTGATTGGCTTTACCGGCCTGTATTTCGTGCTCGGTCTGCTGTTTCTCTATCTGGTCGGCCGTGAGATCGGCCACGGTCCGGACGATGACGTGGTTGTCGGCCGTGGAGAGGAGTCGTTTTCATGATTGCGACCTGGTACGGCATTGTCAGCTTGATGCTCATCATCTATGTGGCCTTGGACGGCCGCAATTTCGGTGCTGGAATGCTCCACTGGATTGTCGCGAGAACCCCCGAGGAGCGGCGCGAGGTCGTTGCGGCGATCGGGCCGCTTTGGTCATGGCATGAAGTGTGGCTCCTCAGCTTTGGCGGCACATTGGTTGCGGTATTCCCGCGCCTCATGGCCTCGGCTTTTGCCGGTTATTACCTCGCGCTCTTTCTGATTTTATGGTGCCTGATTCTGCGCGGCATTTCCCTCGAAGTTGGCGGCCATATCAATGATCGCCTCTGGCAGGGGTTCTGGGATTTCGTTTTCGTGTTTTCCAATTGTCTCCTGTCCATCCTTTTCGGCGCGGCGGCAGGCAACGTGGCGCGGGGGGTTCCGCTCGACGCCGATGGTAATTTCTCGATGGCATTTTTCACGGATTTCAACGTGCGCGGCCATGTGGGGCTGCTCGACTGGTACACGATGTCCATTGCGGTCTTCTCGGCTGTCATACTGGCCGCTCATGGCGCGACATATCTCACGCTGAAGACGGAAGGCCCGGTGCATGACCGTAGCGCAACGTGGGCGAAGCACCTGTGGACAGCGGTTGGCCCGCTCTTTTTCGCTATCTCGGTTGAGTCGTGGATAGTTCGTCCCGACGTGCCCGGCCATGCGATTTACAACCCATTTTGCTGGCTGGGATTACTCGTCGTCATCGTCTCTATCATCCTGCTGATTTCGGGCCTCTCGACTCGCCGGGAAATGCGGGCTTTCATCGGGTCGAATTTTCTCATCGTGGGCTTGCTGGCCACCGGAGGCGCGGCTATTTTCCCGGTGATGCTTTATTCGACCCTTGCGCCTGAGAATTCAATAGACGCCTATGCCGTGGCGTCCAGCCCAAGCGCTTTCCACTTCGTGTCTATTTGGTGGCCGGTGGGATTCGCGTTGGCGATCATCTATTTCGTCTTCATCTCGCGGCGCTATAAGGGAAAAGTAAGTGTCAAGCGGGACACCCAAGGCTTTTACTAGAGGCAGTCGGTCATTCGACGCTTTTTTTGAGGCAACTCCTGCCGAGGCAGCAATGGCGGCTGCGCGTTGACTCATAATAAAAGATAACCGAAAGACGGAATCGTTGCCTCATAATGGAGGTAACCGAAGAGTAGAGAAAACGAGCTTGAGCTTTTCTTCGATTCTTCTTTTGAGTGTAAAAGGATTGAGGGCATTGTAAACCTTCAGAAGGTTGCTTTTTGCGGTGGGATGTATGTGTTCAGAAGCCAGAAATCTCTGGCAAGGAGTTTGTGGAATATGGAAGAATTTTCGCCGAAATTCCGACTGTGGGTTTCAGCACATACGGAGAGGACTTTATCGGACACATCAACCAGACATCGACCATTCTAGTTTTCAGATAGAGGGGGATTGTCTCTAAGATTTTCTGCGAGAGTGCCGTGGTAAGGGCCACTCAGAATATCAGAACCGGTGCGAATGATAACCTGGCCTCCGTAGGGAAGATGGCGGAGATTATTTTTTACGAGTTTTCGTTAATTCTCGAAGATTCGTGTTCCTGGAATTTGTGCCATCAAGTATTTTCAATGGCTTACGGTTGGCATTAACATTGCAATATAAGACGTCAAAAGGAATATGGTGTATCAGGGATGAATGACATCATCGATCCAAAAATGACCGGAAGCAGGCCCGAGGGGATTTCAAGACGCGACTTCATCAAAGGGGTCATCGCCGGCGGCGCTGCGGTTTCCTCGGTAGGCTACCTGTTTCGTGCGTCCACTTTGCTGGGCCAAGCTGCTGGCAGCACAGGCGAACGGCTCATCACCATCAACGTCAACGGGCAGCAGCGCCGGGTCGACGTCATGAGGCAAGAAACACTGGCGTCGACGTTGCGCTACAAGCTGGGGCTCACGGGCACGAAGCTGGGGTGCGACCGGGCCGAGTGCGGCTCATGCACTGTCCTCATTGATGATGTGCCGCATTATTCTTGCTCAGTGCTCACGCATACCGTGCGCGGACGCAAAGTCTTGACGATCGAAGGCCTTGCGCGCTCCGACGGAAAACTGCACCCGGTTCAGCGGGCGGTGGTGGACGAACTGGGATTCCAGTGCGCGTTTTGTATGTCCGGCTTCATCATGTCGACGGTGGGATTCCTGAAGGTGAATCCCAATCCTACGAGGGCTGAGTTGGCGCACGGCGTCTCCGGGAATCTGTGCCGCTGCAGCGATTACAACAAGATTCTGAACTCCATGATGCGTGCCGCAGAGTATGCGAGGAAGGATACCCGTGCCTAACTATAAACTGATCGGACATAACTACCGGATACCCGACATCGTGGCGAAGGTGATGGGACAGGCCAAGTACGCGGAGGACTTCCGGGCGGACGGGATGCTTTTCTGCAAGCTTCTGCTGAGCCCCATGCCCCATGCCAGGGTTCGTAACATCAACTCGCGTGCGGCACTCGCCATGAAAGGCGTGGCCGGCATCCTGACCGCCGACGAGCTGCCGCCCCCGCCGCCGGGGGATGAACATACAGGAGCCGAAGAGAGCAGCGGCAGGGAACGGGGCTTGACTAACGAGCCGCTCTATGAAGGCGAACCGATTCTTGCGGTGGCCGCCGTAGATGAGCTGACCGCCGCTGAGGCTATCGAAAAAATCGAGCTCGACCTCGAATTGCTTCCGTTCACCATCGATCCGCTTGAAGGCTTGCGGCCCGGAGGAGCTCGCGCACGCAGAGCGGGAAATATTTTCGTAAAGGGAAGCGGCACAAAACGAAGAGAGTCAAACCTTTTCCCTGTGGGAGGCGGCATGAAGACGTTGGAGTGGACGCACAAGGACCTCCAAGAGGTCGTGGCCGGCCGCATGCCGTTCAATGCCGAAGTGGGCGAGGAGACGGTGGTGGGCGACCTCGAAGCCGGATTCAAGCAGGCCGACTTGATCCTGGAGGAAACGCTCTTCCAGCAGTCGACGCCACACCAGCCGCTTGAGACGCGCTCGGCAATGGCCTACTGGCAGAATGGGAAACTTTATCTCTATGGGTCGACCCAAAGCGTGGCGCAAACGGTCCCCATGGTGGCGCAGTGGGTGGGGATTGACCCGTCGCAAGTCGTCT
>DATIXD010000280.1:0-4955 GCA_035518875.1 Methylococcaceae bacterium
GCGCTCCGGGAACTCATCCGAGTCATTGGACGCGAGCGAGTGCGTCAAATGTTTTTTGGACCGATCACGTCCGATCCCGCCTCCCAGTCATTTACACCGGAGTCGTGAAACCGGCGCGGCTGTTCCTGAAGGGAGAAAAAATCAATGGGGGAAGGAGTCCCGCATCAAGTGAGAGATCGATAGCTGTTTTTTCACAACCTAGTTTGCTCGAAGGAGATAACAATGACTAAGAAAACGACCCATACGAATGCTCCGGCATCCGCTTGGTTTTCATTGTCTCTGTTGGGCCTCTGCGTTCTGCTGCTGACCGCGTGCACGACGACGCAGAAGGCCCCTGTAACGCAGGAGGGGATCGCTTGCGGGTATTTGGGCAGCGTGTGCAATAAACTCACGCCGGGCGGCAAGGATCAGATGGGGCTGCGCTACCTCAATCCAGCCGCGAGATGGACCAATTACAACAAGATCATGATCGATCCGGTCACCTTCTGGGGCGGGGAATCGACCCAGGTTTCCGGCTCCGATCAGCAGATGCTCGTGAACTATTTCCACCAGCAGTTGGTAGCGGAGTTGGGCAAGAAATTCGAACTCGTCGATAAACCGGGCCCTGGCGTCATGAAGCTCGATGTGGCCATGCTGGATGCCGAAGCGGCCACGCCGGGCCTTCGGAGTGTGTCGATCATCATCCCTCAGGCGCATATGCTGAGCAATCTGAAGTATCTGGCGACCGGCACCTTCCCGTTCGTCGGCGCGGCCCAGGGCGCGGCAAAGCTGACGGATTCGCAAACCGGCCAGGTGCTGGGCGCCGTCGTCGATCGCGAGATCGGCGGCGGGTCGATCAAAGCCGGGTTCCAATGGGAGTGGGGCGACGCCGAAAATGCGATCACGGACTGGTCCAAACGGCTGGCGGAAAAGCTGTCATCCTGGACCACCGGGACGGCCACGCCATGAAGCCAAACAAGCGCCAGCAGTTTTTCGCCGCAGTTTTGGTCGCGGTGTTTTCCCTGCCCGCTGGGGCTGCGGACGATTCCACCGCGGCCCCACAGGACAAGGCGGCCTACGTGAATCCGTGGGCGTTCAATCTCACTCTCTATATGTGGTTGGCCGGCGTCAATGGTGATTTCTCGGCGGGGCCGGTCAGCCGGTCGGTCGATGAAAATTTTATTGATATAGTGGATAAATCGCATCGATTCCCCCTCGGCTTCATGGGCCGCTTCGAGGCGCACTACGATCGCTGGGGCTTTTACCTGGACGGCAACTACATGGACTTGGACTTCAAACCAAAGTTTGGACGGATCAGCGAGGGTCTCGAGACCGAGTTGGGCGTCATGGACTACGGCATCGCATACCGGATTTTTGGGCCCTCGGCGGCCGAAATGCCCAACGCGCTGGGTAAAAAAAACACCAACGGATTGGAAGTATATGTCGGCGGGCGCACGATCTGGTTGGAGAACAGCATCGACCTGAAGGAACCATTTGGGAACCCGCTGGGCGGCCGACGCAGCTTCTCGGCCAGCAAGTCATTCACGAGCCCGGTGATCGGTGGGCGTATCGGGGTGAATTTTACGCCCAAATGGTTTGTGATGGTGGACGGCAACGTCGGCGGATTTGGTGTCGAAAAGGTGAAGTTTACCGGGGCGATCATGGGTGTGGTGGGCTACCGGATGACCCTATTCGACATTCCAACGTCTCTGGAAGCCGGCTATAAGGCTCTACGCTACAACGTGGATAACGGTGGCTCCATAGAAACCAACGCGACACTGAACGGGCCGTTTGTCGGGTTCACTGGCTATTGGTGAGAATCTTAACCAACCAATGTGGAGACTGGTTATGTGCACGTCTTTTACTGCTCGTCATGAAAGTAAAGCCACAACGTCACCCCGGCAAGGAGTGCCGGGGTCCAGTTTACAGGGACGTAGAGGCCTTGCCCTCATTGGTTTCTGGATTCATGCAATACATCCCTGTACTGCACCTTTCAGGCGCTTCGCATGCAAATCGGCTGTCCTGCCGATTTGTCCGGCAATCCATGCCGGAATGACGGGTAAAACTGACATTTCTTTCTTGACGCGCAGCAGTTCCAACCGACTATTCAAAGGCCCGAGAACAACGTCAATGCACCCGTGTTGTATTGGTATCGGTGCAGTCGCGGCGGTTAGTTTGCTGCTGGGCGGTTGTGTCACCGATGCCCAGTTTCTCGCTCAGAACTCGTCCGGCGCCCTGCTTACCGCCGAGAGTCGGGGCAAGTTCGAATTGAACTGTCCCCAAGTGACCACTTCGGTGCTATCACAGAAAGTGATCCAGGGCATACAGGGCGGTTATGGCTGGCGAGGCGCAGGCGCCTGGGCTGGGCCCTGGACCGAATACACGGTTGGTGTTCGCGGCTGCGGGCGTGAAGCAGTTTACATGACCGTGTGCAGAGACCCGGACAGTTGCAACGCATTTTCCCAGACGGCAAGGGTGTTGGATGCCCCGCAATGAAACTAAGCCTTTGGGCTGCTGCTTGAACCGATTGCCCTGTCGCTGATTTCTTGGGTGGGATTTCTTGATGCAACATCCGGTTCGTGAGAACCTCTTCTTGGTTGGTGAAGGTTTAAGCATGCGGTAGCTTTGCGAATCACCATTGATAGGTCATAAGGTTCTGGGTGACAGGTGCCTATGAGTATTAGCCTCACAATATGTGAAAGGGGTTGATTGAATATGAATATAAAATCCAACCGAGCAAAAATTCTGTCCGTGATCATCCTCGCGTCTATTTCAGCCTCGGCATGGGCTTTTTTGTCATGCAGGGAAACTTGCGAGAGACAATACCGGTCTTCCGTGCAGTCCTGCAAGGCATTTTACGATCAGACGGATGAAGACAATCTGCAGGAAAAAGATCCAAAGGGCCTGCAGGATTGCTTAGAGAACGCGAACATTGTTTACCAGAATTGCCTCCAAGATTGCCAAGGGTGAGAAGCTGTGACAGAGAGGAAAAACAAAAGTCTTTGGGTGTCGTCACCCAAGTCCATGGACGGTGCCGCCCGAGATTTCTGAAACATGTCGCCAGGCACAGCTTAAGTATCTGTATTTAATATTATTGTACTGGTATTTACTTTTGCGATTCATGCCGAGAAGACCTTGAAAGTTAGATCGTTTTTGGTCTTTGCGCACCCTTTCAAAAATCGCTAACAAAAACAGGAGCGAACGAAATGGCTACTCAGACAGGAATAAATGAACAAGCTGATCCTCTGAAATCGGTCGCGGACGCCATGAGGGACGCCGCCCATTCGGCAACAGAAGATGCAGCCAAAGCCAAGGAGAAACTCAGGGAAGCGAGCGCGGGTGTCAGCCATTCCGTCTCACGTTTCGCCTACACCACCTCGTACATGATCTCCTATGGCGTTGTGTACGCCACCGTCTTCGTCGCCAAGTCGGTGCCGCAGGACAATCCGATCGTGGAAGGATTCATCGACGGCGCGCGCGCCGCGATCGATGCGGTCAACGAGGCGAAGGGGATCAGTGTCGAGCCGGTCGGCGCGGCTGCTCAAGCCGCCCCGACTTAGCGAGAAACGTAGCCGGCGCTACGCGCTGGCGTTCTCCACTTCTGTCGCGCCAGAGGTTGAAGCCTTGCCGGACATCGTCCCACCTGGCCGTGGGATCGATATTCGAACCCAGGGCCCCGGCTACCTTGTCCACCCCAGCGAAGAGTCGCTCTCCAGTTGCGGAATCCGTTAATTCCATCTCCCCGGATAGCTCGCCGAGGAAAGGCCATTTCCCCGTGCCCGTGCCCCACAAGGAGGCCGCCTCCCAAGCGTAGGGTGCAACCGCCAAGGCGTCCGCCACCGCCACCTTCGCCTTGGCAGTTTCGGTGATCGCGCCTTTGACGCGCAACACGCGCGGTCCCGGCTTGTCGACCATTTCGAACCGGCCTTTATGCATGGCATCGTAAAGCGTACCCCAGCCTAGGGTTGCCAGCATCTTCTGATCCTTGGGGTCCAAAGAAGCCAGCGGCGAATCCTCCGATTTCGCCCACAGGGTCACCGGGTCGATCATCACCTTGCTGTATTTCCGGCAGTCAGCTTTGGGATTCACATAGATATACAGGGCCTCATTGGCTTTGCCCTGCTTCAGTTGGGAGTAATCCCCGAGGAAACCCGACGCCTGGACACGGCGGTACTGTTTGGCGCCCCCGCAGCCGGCGATGAATACCGATAAGAACAGACCGGCCAGCATCAAAACCGCCATTTTGTGGCATCTAACTAAAGCTCATAAAGCATCTCCCCAGGATCATCAAGTTGGCATGCACTCCTGCGTCCGACGTCGCAGCCAATCCATTTCCGCCATCTATTGGGTATTTACCGGTGCGACGATCGGCTTGAAAAGGCATGGGGTACTGAACACGCGGCCTTGCCGAAATCTTGTGTCTGTAAGGTCCAGTTCACTGCTTTGATCCTCTCATTGTTTGCTGGTTAGAAAGATACCTCAGCCAGATACAAATAGGTCGTCATACCGGCATGGATTGCCGGTATCCAGCCGACAAGGATGTTACTCCGGCCGCCATCCATGGAGTCTGGGCTCCGGCACAAATCCGCCGGGAGCGGATTTGCATTGACCCGAAGGGCATCGGGCAGGATAGCCCGGCGTGAATCCATGCCGGAGTGATGGGTTTTGTGGGTTAGTTAAAGGTTCTTTCTAATCAGCTCATGTTTATTGCGTTACCTCGGAGTATACCGCCCTCGCTCGTGAGGAGTGGACAAACACGCCTGTTCACCGAACTTTCACCTGCCTTGGGCTAATTGGAAAAATCTGTTTCCAGTCTTCCTTGATGCTGACCACGGTCCAACCGTGCTGTTGCGCCTCGTCTAGCGCGCGGTCCAGCCGGCCGACGCTGGACTGCCGGTCGTAGGCCCACTCACGCTCGGCGTCGGTATGGTGGACGATGAGGCAGAAGTGCGCACCGTCGTTGAGGCACGTCCATT
>DATIXD010000281.1:0-17627 GCA_035518875.1 Methylococcaceae bacterium
CCACTGACGGTATTAGCAAACGAGCCGGGGTTGATATTCGACACATGCAATTCATCCGTGCCCACCTTGATCACGGCCTTTTGGTTGTTGAGAGTGGATATGCGGGGGCTTGACAGTGTGTTCACATTGCCCTGGGTTTCCAGCAGTTCCACGAAGGCACTAAAATCCCCCATGTTAATGCCGATGGTGAAAGCCTGACCCAAGGAACCGGGAGTGGCAGCAGCCAACGGCAGAGTGAGGGGGCCGCCAAGGCTCGTGAGCAGGGTCTTCTGGCCGACCCGGATCACGCTGGCCCAGTCGATGCCAGCCTGATAACCGTCATTCAACTCGACTTCCAGAATTTTCGCCTCCAACACCACCTGACGCTGTACCTCGCGGCGAATGGCATCGAGGAATTGCTCCACCTCGCGCAATTGTTTGGCAAATGCACGTACGACGATCACCCCGCTTTGCTGGTTGACTACGAAATTCGATCCCTCTGCACTACAGATGATGACAGCCAGCGCTTGCTTCATTTCTTTCCAGAAATGCGATGTGGATGTCGTGGCAATCACGCTGCCCGGAAGATTCGGCAACCTACCGGAAGAACTAGCCGACGACTGCCCCGCAGCCCGATTGGTACTCTGTTGTTCACCGGGCGAATTGAAACTGCGACAATCGAAGGACTCCTCACTTTCGCCGCCGGAGACGCCGCTGTAGTTGAATCCGGGACTGGCGCCATACCCTTGTCCTCCCATCATGCCGGCGCCCGTTATGTAGCCCTGCCCCACTCCAGATATATTGCCCGGATACACCGGCGACTGCGCGTTGGCACCCGCGCTGACTCGCGTTTCAGAGCGGCCGTTTCGGACGAAATTAAGATAATCGACGTGGTAAAGGCGGGACATAAGCTCGGCGGGATAGATGACGTAGCCGGCGGCAGTCTTTTTGTAGTCATAGCCGTAGACCTCGCGTACGGCATCCAGGACTTCGGGCAGGGTCACTCCCTTAAGATCGATGGTAATAGTCCCCTTCACGTCCGGATGCACGATTACGTTGTAATCGCTGTCCGCCACTAGCCCCATGAAGAATTCGCGCGCATTTGCCTGCACCACGGAAATATCGAAGCGCGGCAAGCGCGCGACACTGGCGCCTTGGGATGGGGAAACCCCGAGATCGGGTAACAGGGCATCAGCAACGGCGGGCGGCGGTGGCTCAAAACGCCTATCCACAGCTGGAGCAATCGCTTCCTTTTTCTGCGCCAGGGCGCCGCGAAACTCCTCTGGCGAGCTGCGATCCGGGCGCAAATCGAGGAATGCACAACCCGCAATCGGCAGAACCAATACGCCCACGATAAACCGACCAAATTCACGAGCGAGTATGCTCATCGAACCTTATTTTCTTTTTTCTTGACGCCCGGGAGCAATTCTAAGTCGACCACATATTCGTTTCGCCTCAGTTTCACCCTGCTGGGATCAATTGCCATGACCTCAAAGTCCCCGAACATGTCTCCGACCTTGACCACCAAGCCGTCGAGAACGGCATGGGGCGTATTGGGTCCAATAATGATCGCGGAAAGTCGCGGCAAGGATTCTCCGGCTTCCTGTACGAGCGATGTAGCGAGCTGAGGCCGGGTGGGATCGGCGAGTTGTTCTGTCGCCGGACACTGCGGATTGAACGACAACAGAAGGAGCCAAGCCGCTTGTTTACACACCGAGCCAGTCCGGTTCGAAACTGAGGGTGTAAACCTTAAGGCGCACGCTCGCCTTAGGGTGGCTCTTCACGCGATAGTCAATGGAATCCCAGAACACTGGTTGCCGTTCCAACTCCCGAAGGTAGCTTAACGTATCGAAATAGCCCCCCTCGAACTCGATCGTCAGGTCGTGCCGATAGACCTCGGGCATCGCCTTTGCCACGTCGTTTTCCTTGCCGCCACCCCAAAACAAGGGCTGTGCAGGCGCGGTTTCCAGTGAAACAAGCTGCAATGATCCCGCGTTTTTGAGTAGGCTTTGAAGCAATTCCGCCATCTGCCGGGGCGGCATGAAGGACTCGGCTAACGCCTCTTTGCGCGTCTTTAATGCGTCCCATTCGGCGTTCAAGCTCGCAAGCTGGCTTTTTAGCTCGCGATCAGGGTCGATCCGATCGCGCGCGAGAACACTCTCGGTCGCCCAATTGAGCGCATCGCGTCGAGCATCAATCTCGGTAAACCTTTGTAGGAGCTGGTTCCGTTCTTTCTGGAAATAGCTGTTCACAAAAGCATTCCAGCCGGCAAGGAGTACAGCCACGATTGCGATGAAAATAAGTGTCCGTTCCCTGAGATTCAGGGCGTCGATGCGTTTAACCAGAACTGCGAGTTGCAGCTTAACGCTTTGCATTGATCTCGGCCTCCGGTATACGCGTACTCAGCACGAAATCGACTTGCCCATGTTGCTGCTCGGGCCGCTTGATCGCAAAATTCGAGAAAGTTTTCGCCCGAAAGGTCGCTTCAACCCCTAGGCTTTTCACCCATGTGGGAATACGCTCCGAAACCTGAGCGACGCCGGCAAGCTCGATTTCTTTCCCGCCCGCTTTGAACTCGATAGCGGTGAGCCACACATCCGGCTGAGTTTGACGAGCCAAGCTCTCGAAAAAGGGCGCGAAACCGCCGCGCTGCAGCAAGTCGCCGCGATTGACGCTTTGCATCAAACGATTCAAGCCGCCGACGAGCCGCTGCGTGCGCTCAACCTCAGCCACCAAGGCCGGATTCGGCTTCGGTTCCGGGTGTAAAAGTTGCAATTCATTCAGGCGCGACTCTAGGACTGTCGTTTGCTGCTGCACCGCGGTGACCCGAGCCCGTAGGTTCTGATTCATTAAGAGTTGAATCGAACTAACGAGGACTAAAAACAACAACGTCGCCAAGGATGCCCGTGCCATCCATCCAGCGCCCAGCGGTAGCCTGTGTGGACGTGTCCTACCCCTATAAAAGTTAATTTCCTGGTTCATACCTGGGCCATACGTCCTAATGCTACGCCTATTGCTGGCAGGCAGCGCTGTTGCGTGGCATCGTCCAAACGTTCGCTGCACGGAATGAGCGCGGAGATATCCATGGCTCGGGCTATCATGCCAAGCGCTTGATTCAGTCGATCCACCAAGTCCTGGGTATTGCCGGCAATGGGCGCCACAACGAGCCTAGCGATAGGAGACATCCCGAAATGACTCTCGTAATAGTCGAGGGAACGCTGAATCTCCAGGGCCAGACGGTCTATCACTCCGCCGCCTGGGCTATTGTCCTCAAGGCTGAAAGTGGCATCCATCTGGCGCGCACCAAAATCCAGGTTTCTGGAAATGTAAACCACTCCTCCCTTCTGCAACTGCACAATGCCCCGCGTCTCTTCCAGGTGAAGCAAGGCCACCCCCTGTTCGCTTTCAGGCAGCCGCACGGCAAGATTGCGTAAAGCTAGCTCGGCAATGTCGATCGCTTCGAGTTCAATGCCCGCGGTCTCGCACAGTGCGGAATGGCTTTGAAGGAGCGTTTTGTGACAAACCACGGCGTTGACCATGCCTCCGCCGCCACTCTTCGAAGTGGACGGTATCGGAAAATATTCGATCTCGGCTTCGTCGGCGGGAAAATCGAGCAACTCCTGCATCCGCCAACGGAGAGCCTCGCGTACTTCCCCTGGGGGGACATCCGGAATTGGGGCCTGAAATACCCGATAGTCGGTTCGATCCAGAATGAGTCGGCCACACGACCCTGAAAGCCCAAGGCTTTTTAACACCAGGGTTAATTCGGGCCCTCGCTCATGCTCTTTACAGGGATAAAAACCGCCATGGAGGAGGCGGGGTGCGCCCCCCTCGTCTGTCTGAACGTGGGCCAAACACATACCCGTCTTTTCGAGGGAAATACCGGTAACGCCATCTGAGCGGGACCTGTTTTTCCTGTACAACCGATTCCAGAGCAAAGGCAGCAAAGGATTATTCTCAAAAAGGCGAACGCCGAGGAGACAGGCCGATTGACAAATGCATGGCTTCGTCGCAGCCGGGAAAAAGAAGTTTTCGCTAAGAATCCTGAATATGTCGAAAAGTCTAGACCAGGCTCTCAGAAAAAAAAGGCAATTTGGCCTTCTTGTTGCTTCAAGGCAGCTGCGAGCACCTTCGCTCGACCACTTCAAGCAAGACAAATTGCAAGTTTTCCGTAATCAGCAAACCGCCGCCGGCATGCCCTGAATTGATTCAGCTAACTCTGCTCGCCACACTCCTTTTTGATCGTTTTCCATAACGTTGGCGCGATGTTCGAGACCGTACCTTCCGCACTTGCGCTCAAGTCGCGACTTCGGCAGTGGTTTTCGAGCTTTGGTTACCGCAAGAACCTGAGTATCGAGAACTCCAAGATCGACGGCTTATTTTTCCGATGTCTTACCAGCAATTGGGATAACCAAGCCTTCGTCTAGGCAATGGTGGAAGTAGCGCGTGGGTTTCGCAAAAAGATCGCGACTGAGGTTGTGAAAAATGTGACTTACCTTGGAAATCGTTCGAACCTTTGGAATTGATCTGGTCAAGGGGACTTCTTGGGTTGCCGTAGGATGCGCATCCCGATTTCATGCCGAAACCCTGGCTCAGCAACCGAGTTCTTTACCCGAACTGCGGGTTATTCGATCGACGTGTGGAAGGGTCCGGCACCCGTTGGGGAACCCGATGAAGCGGGTTTCAACCTACGATTCTCGCGGATGGTAAACTCGTTCCAAATAGCCCCCCTTTATTTCAAAGGGTCAAACAAGCCAAAATCGCAGAGAAGCCCATCTTAAGCACGGCCAAATCCTCTCCAAGAAACCGAAGCCACCGCTGCCATCACCATTCGCTTGACGCCGGCAGTCCATCGAATCTTACAATCCCCCTGGCAACTGTCATTGGGACGGTTCAATCCAACAAGCTTGACCCGCTGCGAATTAGGTCCATGCTCCGCTTTGCCTTAATCGTGCGGCGGATAGAAGGGTATTCGTTCTTTAAAGCCTTGATGCAAGCAATCTTGTAGGTGCTTGCCACCGGGATAACGAGAGAAAACACCATGCTGCGCATTCCAATCAGTGAACAAGGTTGGGGACTGTTCATCCAGCTCATCCGCGATCTTACAGGCTCCCCGCTCGGCAGCAAGGCCATCGGGCTATTTGCGCTGCTCATCGCATTGCTGCTGGGCATCAACGGCCTCAACATCGTCAACAGCTATGTGGGCCGCGACTTCATGACGGCCATCGTCGACCGAAACATGTCGGCCTATATCGGACGGGCGGTGATGTATGTCGGCGTATTCGCCCTATCAACCGTCGTCGCAGTATTCTCGCGGTATGCGGAAGAGCGCCTTGGCCTTCTGTGGAGGGAGTGGATGACCCGACGCTTCGTCGAGCTTTATCTCACGTATCCTACGTATTACCGCATGAACGACGCGCTCCTAAAGAACAGCGGGATCGAGAATCCCGACCAGCGTATCGCCGACGACGTGCGGGCGTTCACGACCACCACCTTGTCGTTCACCCTAATGCTGCTCAATGGGGCCTTCACGGTGGTGGCCTTCTCGGGCGTGCTGTGGACCATTAGCCCGGAACTGTTCGTTGTCGCCGTTTTCTACGCCGCGATCGGTTCGTACGTCGCCGTCGTCCTTGGGCGTCCCCTGGTCGATCTGAACTACAACCAACTGGACAAGGAGGCCGACTTCCGCTCCGGTCTCATCCATGTGCGCGAGCGAGCCGAATCGGTGGCGCTGCTGCACCGCGAAGAACGAATGTTGACCCGACTGTTCCGGGGGTTTGACGATGTAGTTGGCAACTTTCGGAGAATCATTGTCGTGAACCGCAACTTGGGATTCTTCACGACGGGCTACAACTACCTGGTCCAGATCATCCCTATTTTGCTGGTCGCGCCGCTATTCATACACGGGAATGTCGAATTCGGCGTCATCACGCAATCGGCGATGGCTTTCGCGATGCTGGTCGGCGCGTTTTCGCTGATCATTACCCAGTTCCAATCGATCTCTTCGTTCGCTGCGGTGGTCGAACGCCTCATCAACCTCTGGTACCTCATCGAGTTGGCGCAGACCGAGACGGTCTCGGGAATGGATGTCAGCGAAGAGGATGATCGCGTGGCCTATGAAAATCTCACGCTGTTGTCGCCGACCGACGGGCACGTGCTGCTGCAAGATCTTTCGATCTCCATTCCGCATGGAACCCGCGTTCTGATCGCAGGGACCGAAGACGCGGCGAAGGATGCTTTGTTCAAGGCGACGGCGGGCATCTTCGATTCGGGCACGGGGCGGGTCATACGACCCCGGCTCGATCAGATCCTTTTCCTGCCGGAGCGTCCCTATCTACCGCCGGGCACTCTGCGCGAAGCCTTGGACCGAGGCAGGCGGGAAACACCCGTTCCAGATGAAAAGCTCATCGACACGCTGGGTTCCCTGGGTATCGAAAAAGTTCTAATCCGGGCCGGTGGGCTCGATGCCGAGCAAGACTGGGACAGCATCCTCTCGATCGATGAACAACACCTCATCTCCTTCGCCCGTATACTGCTGGCTTCCCCCCGCTTCGCCTTCCTGGATTGTCCCAGCACCGACCTTGATCCCGAGAAGACCCGCCAAATGCTGAAAATGCTTTCCGACCGCGCGATCACTTACTTGACCGTAAGCCGATACGGAAAACGGGGTTTTGATGATCGGATCGAGAGCTATGACGCCGTCCTCGAACTCGAAACCGAAGGCAAATGGAAGTGGAGAGATTTTTCCAAGGCAGGTCGGGCATAGCGCAGCGTTGCCCGACATTCACGGCGTTCAAATCAGAAGATGTTGGGCACGAAAAGACGTGCCCAACCTACTCGGCTAATGGGTGACCCCACTTATCACCGTTTTCCGTCTTTGGAATGAATATCATGACCCCGTTCGTCCAGTGGAGGACTCGGTTGCCCGTTGAAAAAAGTTGGCGGCTATTGACCTGCCGTCGGTATGCAGGCTGAATATGCAGCACGCAATCCTTCCATTAATCCTTAGCGAGTTGATGTTATGAACCACATGCTCCGGCTGGTCACGATTACCGCAATTGTTCTGCTGTTCGGACAGTCATGGGCAGAGGCGGAAAACCGGCCCGATCCCGCCTCTGACCTTAAGCTAGATGTGGGCGAGGGCAAGCGGGTGTACCAGTCATCTTGCTCGGGATGCCATGACACTGGAAAAAATCGCGCTCCTAAGCTGGCAGACAAGGACGCCTGGGCGAAGCGGTCATTTGAATGGTTCTCCGTTATGAATAACCACGCCACCAAGGGATTCCTGAATATGCCGCCAAAAGGCCAGCATTACGAATTGACCGATCAAGACATGGCCAACGCGGTGTTCTACATGCTGGATCAAATCAGGGAGAAGCCCTAAGCCGGCGTTTCAGAATCGGCATCGACCGAACAAACCGGCTTATCTGCATATTTTTACATCCACCATCGCCATATACCACGCATCGGCGAGCAACGGGTCCAGGGTAATCATCGTGTCTGACCCCGTCTTCTATCTGACTCCGTTTTCTCCGCTGGCTGATCGGTTCAGACGCTCAAACAGCTCCTCTATATCCTTCGCGTCGTGGTAAAGCCCGAAGCCGAAACGCAACCGATTGCCGCGATAATCCACATAAACCGCCTGCGCTTTTAACTGCTGGGCCACCGAGCGGGCTGCTTCCGCGGAAGCCAACTGAAAAGTCAGGAAGTGGCCGTGCGACCCTCCGGGCTGATACAGAAGCGTCTGCTCGTTAAGCGGCGGATAATCCAGCCGCTGTAGCCGGCGGACAAAGTGCTGTTGCAAGGCTTCAACATAGCGATGGATGGCCTGGATATCCAGCCCGAGCTGCTTGAACAGCCGCAGAACGGCCCGCAGACGATAAATGCCGCAGTGGTCGAAAGTTGCCCCGGCAAAACGCTGGCCGTTGTTGGAATAACCGACGGTATCTGCAGCTTGTTCAGATAACCAGGCCAGTTCGGCAAACCAGCCGGTGTTGCCCGGCCGGCGCTGACAATTTGGTGGCACATGCAAAAAGCAAACGCCCTCCCCCGCCTGAGCGTATTTGTAGCCACCCGCCAGATAGAACACCCGATCGGCGAATCGACCGATGTCGATGGGCAGGGCGCAAAAGCCGTGATAAGCATCGAGAACGGTGATCGCATCTTCGGGCACCTGTTGGGTGAGCTGCCCAATGAACTCGGGCAAGTTCTGCACGGCATAGCCGGAGTTGTAGAAAACCTGGCTAAGGAAAATGAGTTGATAGGGCTCCTCCTCAAGGGCCGCCAGGAAGCGCGCGTTGAAACTCGACACGGGCTCGCTCGCCACCTGTCGGACCTGCACCCAGGGATACTCCGCGAATCGAGCGATCTGGCGGCGAAAGCTGTGGAATTCGCTGTCGGTGGTCAGCACGGCCAGGGGTTCCCCCGGCTCGAAACAGGACAAGAGGCGACAGACGAATTCATGGGTGTTGGGTGTGAAGACGATCTGTTCGGGGGTGCGCGAGCCGATGAGTTCGGCGATCAAGACTTGTGTTTCCGGGATGACTTCCCGGCGGAGGTATTCCCATTTGTCGTCCAAATAGCGGGCCGCATCCTCCCAGTACTGGAGCATCGCATCCCTTGTGACGTCCGGCCAGAAGTGATGGCTGTGAGCGGTGAAATGGAGCTCGCCCGGGTGGCGCCTGAGGAAATGTTGGTAATGGGCTTTATACACGCTACTCCCCGGCCATATAAAAACCCAGGCTCCGCTTGACGTCAGGAGGCAAGACGGGTAATGCGGAACGGGGAATCAGGAAGGTCGACAAATTGAACAAATCCGAAAAAACCCGCTTTTTCTCGACGGTCTCCTTGAGATATTCGTGGCCACTCGTCCCGCCGGTTCCGATCTTGCCGCCCAGCATGCGCTGTGCCATCAAGGCGTGGCCACTGCGCCAGGCCGTCCACTGCTCATCGATATCCATCAGGTGCGTCAGCAATCGGAAGGGAAGCTGGAGAAGCGGTTCATCGCGGTACAGATTGATGAACAAGGCGGACAGAACCGATTCCTGACTGAGGCGAAACGTGCCCTGTTGTCGCAACGCCTGAAACCCCGTAGGCTCCAAGAGGCTGTTAAACAGGTGCCGGGTGTTTTCCAACCCGACCAGCTGCTGGTCTTTCTCCCCGCTCGAAAGGGTGGGATTGTCGAGAATCGACCGCCGATCGGTTTCCAGCATGGTCTCGACGGCCTGGCGATAGCTCTTCCAGAAGTTGAAGTCCTCGAACTCGAGAAACGGCATCCGCCCGAGCCAGGCATCGATCCGATCGAACAGGCTGGGTTGTTGGGCCACCTGTTCCAAATAGCCGCGATCCTCGGCACTCAAGCGGCTGTAAACGCCCGGTTGCAGCTGAGCGGCGAGCCCTAAACGCAATTCAATTTCGCGAAACTGCACGCTTTGAAAACCCGAAGCCGGGATCAGAAAGTCGCGGAAATCCAGGAAATCCAGCGGCGTCATGGTTTCCAGGATACCGATCTGCTGGTTGATCACTTTCTGGATCATCTGAATTCGCTCCAGCCGGGCGACGATAATGCCCAGCTTGCGGGTCTCCAGCGGTACCGGTGCAAACAGATCGAGTACCGACTTCAGCTCGTGCAGAATTTCCTTGAACCAGAGCTCGTAAGTCTGGTGGACGATGATGAACAGCATCTCGTCGTGCGCTTCGTTGCCATACCTGCAGCTCTCGGGATGCTGCAAGTCGAGCATTGTACTTAGCCTCAAATAATCGGCGTAATACAGGTCTTGCCGGCGTTCGTTCATGGCTCATCCTCCGTTTCGAAGCGGATACCGTGGGCCAAGGAAAGCCCTTGCCCGAGTTGACAGTGAAAGTCAGACAGGCTCCCAGCGATTGCCATTCTGCGAGAAAAACCGACGACACTCAAATCGGAACATATTGGGCGCGAAAAGATGTGCTCAACCTAGTCGGCGAACGTGCAACCCCCTTGCGCGGCCGCCCCGATTACCGCTCAATTACGCGCCTTCCCAACACGGCCGACACCTGCGCCGCGACGCATTCATTTGCGAGGAACAAAATTCTTGAATTCGGACTCGCGAAATTCGTCCACCCGCGCAGGTCTAGTCTTGTCGGAACCCGATGGAACCGCTTCCGACCTACGATGCTGGCCGAGGGAAACCCCAGCAGCCATACGTTTCGAGGCGCTATGCCGGGTGATATGATGGTCCATGCTCAACACCTGCCCTAAAAACGCCATGATCGATCCTGTTGCAAGCGCGCGCTTTCGCCGCATCGCCACCCTAACTCTCGCCGCGGTTTATTTCGTCATCCTGGCTGGCGGCATCGTGCGCGCCTCCGGCGCCGGCATGGGCTGTCCCGACTGGCCCACCTGCTTCGGCCAGTGGATTCCCCCCACGCACGAATCCCAATTGCCGGCGGATTATCACGCCATCTACGCCGAGCGCGGCTATGCTGATACCCATTTCAATCCGGTCAAGACCTGGACCGAATACCTCAACCGCCTGATCGGCGTCAGCACCGGAATCCTCGTCATTCTGACTCTGTTCAATTCCCGGCATTTCCTGAAATCCGACCGCGCCATATTCTGGCTGTCGCTTTCGGTGTTCCTGCTGATCGGGTTTCAGGGCTGGCTGGGTTCGGCCGTGGTCGCCAGCAACCTGAGGCCGGCGATGATCACCGCCCACATGGTGACGGCTTTCCTGATCGTCTGCCTATTGATCTACGCCCTCGCCAGATCCCAGCGTGAAAGGCTTGCGGCCATCGACACCCGGTGCTTGCCTGAACACTTCAAGACCGTGCTACTGGCCGCACTGGCGATGACCCTGCTGCAGATCGCCATGGGCACGCAAATCCGCGAATCGGTGGACGTCATCTCCAGCGCTCTCGGTCAGAGCGACCGTCACCTGTGGCGCGAGGAGTTCCCAATCATCTTCTACGTGCATCGCTCCTTCTCCGCAATTATCCTGTTCACCAATCTCTGGCTGGCCTGGAAGATCGTCCGCTCGCTTGATCATGACAACCTTTTATTCCGCTTCGGGATAACCCTGGCGGCACTGGTCGTCGCCGCCATTCTTACCGGCGTCAGCCTGGACCGCCTGGGGTTTCCCGCCTTCGTGCAACCGATTCACCTCTTGCTGGCGAATCTGATTTTCGGAACCCAGTTTTTCCTGTTCGTCAGTTACCGCTATTCGGACCAAAGAACCGCCGCATTGGAACCGCAGATGAGCCGGCGAGAAGGAGCGGCGTTCCATGACCCATAGTGTCCTCGTCAGAGAAGACGACCAGGACTCACCTGATCGAACGCCAGCTTGAAGTCCTGTCGCCTCAAGCTGGCCTGCGACAGGCCATCGGCCTGACCGAGACGGCAATGAACAATTACGATCTCGTCATTCTGGATATCATGGCGCCAGGGATGAATGGCCTGGAAGTATGCCGCCGCATCCGGGCCAGAACGAATTACACACCGATCTTGACCCTGATCGCGCAACTCACGGAATTCGATCGGGTGGTGCCTAAAGTCCTTGCCAAAGTTTGGCCTTGGCCTGTAAAGTAGCGCCCCTTTCCAGGTGCCCGAAGGTTTTGCCTTCGGGTTAAACGGGAAGCCGGTGCGGATCCGTCCTAAGCCGGCGCTGCCCCCGCAACGGTAGTTCAGTTAAAGCGAATCACTATGTCACTGTGCCTAAGGCATGGGAAGGCGATTCGCCCGACGCAAGTCCGCTGACAAGCCCGGAGACCGGCCTGGAAGGCAAACTTACCGTCCGTTGCGGAGGGCAACGCGGGGTTGACGTCATCCGATCGAGTGATCGCCGGCGGCTCTCCGCCGGGCCTGTCTTCTCACGTCCGCCTCCTTTCCCTTGCGACGCGCAGTCAACGCCATGCGGGTGCGCATGGCAACGATCCCGTGAGGCAAGAGCATCCATGAAACCACAGGCTTTGGGCATATCCTACGCCCTGCTTGCAGTGTCCGGCGCACCGCTGTCGGCCGAAACCGGACAACCCGTCGAAAAACTCGAAACCGTCGTCGTCACGGCGACCCGTACCGAAACCCCAGAGAAGGAGATCGGCAGCGCCATCACTGTCATCACCGCCCAGGAAATCGCCAGCCGCAAGCTCAACAGCGTCGCCGACGTCCTCCGTGTGGTACCCGGGCTCGATGTCGTACGCGCCGGTGGCGCCGGCCAGCAGACCTCGGTCTTCCTGCGGGGAGCTAACGCCAACCTCACGCTGGTGCTTATCGATGGGGTCGAGATGAACGACCCAGCGAGTCCAAACGGGGCTTTCAATTTCAGCGATCTACAGACGGACAATATCGAGCGTATCGAGATCCTCAGGGGTGCTGGTAGCGCGATCTACGGTTCCGACCCGATCGGCGGGGTCATCAACATCATCACCAAGAAAGGCCAAGGCAAGCCCAAGTTCCAAGCCATGGGCGAGGGCGGCAGCTACGATACCTTCAAGGTCAGGGGCGGCGTCACGGGCGGGACCGACAGGGTGAATTACAACCTGAGCGCCAGTCGCCTCGAAACCGGCGGGTTCTCGGCGGCGGACAGCGCATTCGGCAACAGCGAACGGGACAGCTACAAAAACAGCACGGTCAGCGCTCGCCTGGGTGCGCAGGCGCTGGACAACCTCGACTTCGGCTGGACGCTGCGGTACAACGAAGGCAAAGCCATGATCGACACAGGCTGCAACTTCGTCGTGCCCTGCGACGACCCCAACTCCTATACCAAAAGCAATGCGTTGTTCACGCGGGGACATGGACACCTGCAACTGTTTGACGGCTTCTGGGAGCAAACTCTCGGCCTTGCCTACAGTCGCACGGATCGGCATAGCATTTATAAAGTTGATAGGACGGATTTGTCCTACTCCCGCGATGACAATCTGGGCGAAAAAATCAAGGTCGACTGGCAGAACGTGCTGCATGTCCATGAAACCAATACGGTCACTCTGGGCATCGAGGACGACGAAGACCGGATGGCGAGCGAGTCTACTTATGGTTTCCCACCCCCCCCAATCAACCAGAAAACCATGAACGACATCGGCTTCTACCTGCAGGATCAGATCCGGCTGTTCGACCGTTGGTTTACCACGGCCGGTGTCCGTCACGATGAAAACAATCGGTTTGGCGGTCATGTCACCTGGCGCGCCAACCAGGTCTTCGCAGTTACCGAAACCGGCACGCGCATCAAGGGCAGCTATGGTACGGGCTTCAAGGCACCGTCGCTGCTTCAGTTATTCGATCCGACATTCGGCAATCCCGATCTCAAACCGGAAACCAGCCGCAACTGGGACATAGGCTTGGAACAATCGCTATGGCGAGAACGAATTCAGCTGGAGGCGACCTATTTCAACAACTCCTTCGAAAACCTGATCAAATTTGGGCCGCCACCTTTTTTCAAGCCTGAAAACATCGGCCAAGCCACGGCCGAGGGTGTGGAGGGCGTTGTTGAGTTCAGGCCGCTGGAAGACCTGAGCTTACGCGGCACGTATACCTATACGCGGACCAAAGATCAGGACACCGGCCAGCGCCTGCTTCGCCGTCCGACCCACAAAGGCAGTTTCGACGCCGACTACCGTTTCCTGGGAAAAGCCGCCGTCCATCTCAACATCCTCATGGTGGGCGACAAGGACGATATCCTCGACACGAGAGTGCCCGGTTATGTGCTGGTCAACCTGGCAGGCAGCTATGACGTCAGCAAAAATCTGCAGATCTTCGCTCGCGTCGACAACCTGTTCGACAAGAAGTACGAGGAAGTATTCGGTTTTGGCACTTCCGGCATTGCCGGATATGGCGGAGTGACGCTCTCTTATGACTGAGCCCCTGGCATAATGCCGTGCTCCGCCTGGAAGCCACACGCCGAGTCCATGCCAGCATAGGGTGGGTGAACTTCCATGCTACGCGCTTACTCCAAGCTCACCGCGATGCGCACCTAACCCACCCTTACGATGCTTTTCGCCTTTCCCGCTCCAGCTTCCACCAGGCTTCCAGCACGCAGGCCACCGACCAGGCTTGCGCAGGCGCTCCGCGGGGCAAATGGGGCGGCTCGGCGTCGAATATTTCGCTCACGGTACCCAGACCCGCATCGAACAGATGATCGCGGATCGGCTCCAGGCGGCTTAGCGCCCGCTCGGCATCGCCAGTGATCCGGTATTCCGCCAGGGCGTAGTGGCCCAGCAGCCAAGCCCACACCGTGCCCTGGTGGTAGGCCCCGTCCCGCTCCCAGACCCCGCCCAGGTAATGCGCCTTGTACTCGGAATGAGCGGGCGCAAGACTGCGCAGCCCGTAGGAGGTCAACAGTTCCCTTCCGCACTGCCGGACCACGCATAGCTGATGTTCGCTTTCCAGGGGGCTGTAGGGCAGGCTGACCGCGAAGATCTGATTGGGGCGGATTGCCGCGTCGTCACCCTCGGGACCGTCGAGAACGTCGAACAAGCCGCCGTGTTGGGGATGGATGAAACGCTGAAATCCCCGCCGGGTCTGCTCGGCCATCTGTTTGTATGAATCGGCCGGTCGCTTCAGCAGCCCCGCGAAGGCTGTCATGATGTTCAGGGCGTTAAACCAGAGGGCGTTGATCTCGACCGGCTTGCCGATGCGCGGGGTGACCACCCAGTCGCCGACCTTGGCGTCCATCCAGGTAAGCTGGACGCCGGGCTCGCCCGCCTTGAGCAAGCCGTCTGCGGGATCGACGGCGATGCCGTAGCGGGCGCCCTGCTGGTAGGACTTAACGATTCCCTCCAATACCGGATAAACCTGGCGCAGGGCCGCCTGATCGTCGGTTTCTTCCACATAGGCCCGCCACGCCTCGAGATACCACAAGGCGGCATCGACCGTGTTGTATTTCGGGGTTTGACCGCTGCCCGGAAACGCATTCGGCAGCATCCCCCGGTCGACGAACCGGGCGAAGGTTTCCAGTATCTTGAGCGCGCTCTCGGTGCGGCCGGTCGCCATGGTCAAGCCCGGCAGGGCGATCATGGTGTCGCGCCCCCAATCGCCGAACCAGGGATAGCCCGCGATGACCGATTCGCCGTCGGGGACTTCCGGCAGCGGGCGCGAGAAGATGAAATTGTCGGCCGCCAGGACCAGTTGCTCCACCCAGGACGGGGCATGGCGCAACTCGTCCACCTGGACCCTGGCCTGCGCCAGGATGCCCGCGTCCCGGGCGTGAAACCGCCGCATCGCTTCTTCCAGATAGGGCGAGGCATCGGTCTCCAGGCTGGCGACCAGACCGCTCCATTCGTCGCGCTGCAATTCGATCAACGCCTCGCCGGCGCATAGATGATGGTCCCGTTGCGGCAGCCCCCGTTCCTGCTCCGCCGTCAGGTCAAAATTCTCATACCAGGTGTGATCGGGCGCGATGGACCCGCCGCGCAACTGAAACCTCAGCTTGTGCGGCGTACCCTGGCCGGGCAACGGGGCGCTGCGCACGGTCAGGCCGCTGTGCGGACACTCGCCCTCCGGTTCGATCACCGGATTGAAGCGCCAGGGTTCGGCATTGCCGTGATGATCGCGGGCATTGACCAGGAGTTTGATCCTGAGGCTCACCTCCCGTGCTTCGCGGCCGCCGAACTCCGGTCGATAGGCCAGATAGACCGTGTTCGCCCCCGGCTCCATCCAGATGCGCAGTTCCAGGCGCAGGTCGCCGAAGGCGAACTGCCACACCGGCATGCGCCCGTCCAGATGAAACGACTCGATATGGCGGTAGCCGCGCGGGTCGACGACGCCATCCGCCCAGCGGTTGGCGAACAGCGGCCACTCGCGCTGACCGTCCCGCAGGACCGCATCGGCCTTGGCGAACACCAGACTGCGGCCCAAGGGCGGCTCGGCGGGTGCGATCAGCAGGCCGTGATAGCGGCGTGTCAGGGTTCCCGCCACCGTTCCGGACGCATAGGCGCCGAGCCCGTTGGCCAACCACCATTCGCGCCGCTCGGCCTGGACGATGTCACCGCACACCTCTCGTCCGAAGCGGATGAAATCGGGTCTTGACAGATTCACGGTTACCCTCCCCTACGATAACCCTAGAAAAAGGCAGTTGACGTGGTTTCTTGCCCCCCCCTGGATCGCTACAGGCCTGACCTAGTGTGGCTTGCAGAGAATCAACGAGTACTGCGGAGCAGTCCCAAATGGGTGAGTCCACAGTGCGCCTAAACAAAAACAAACGCAATGGGTTCAAGCGAACTGCCGTTTCACCTGCGGGACTTAGGTTCATCGTTCTATTCTCCAGTGGGTTGATCGATATCGGTTGACGTCGCTTTTCTGGGCAAAAAGATGGAATCTGAACGAACCCCCTGCCCTCCTTGCGACTCGTGGTCGGCTTCCTTGCCTGGGGATAAATTGACAGGAAAAGATCACGGAACTATCGCGAAAAATTAAGATTTTTATCACGCGATGAACCGGGGTTGCAGGTAGACCGAGTATGACCTCGAGCGGCCAATCAGTTGAGCGAGTCCGGATTGCACAGCCTCGTGCGGAAGGCAAGGTTCCTCAAACAGGAAGAGGGGCGAGGCGGCAACCCGATCGGGATAGGGGAAACGAGGTTGTTCCACGCGCTCACCCCAATCCCGGCGCGGACTTCCGGCTGTCGTCACGGCGGCGGGGTGTTCAAATCGCGCCTCCGTGATGGATCGGACCCAATGTTTCCGGCGCCCGCGCTGGCTTATAATCTCAGGTGCCTTGTTTCTGGCAAGGCCCGTGCAGCCCGACTTAAGGGGGCCTCTTCAGCTATCAGATCAACCCGATGCGTGCGGCGGTGCTACGCATTCGGATGTTGAAGGCTGGATTGCCGTTTTGAGCGCTCTGAGCCCTCGTGCGCCGACAATACCACTGAATCAAAAGCTAAATGCTGCATATGAATATTGCCGCCCGGAGGGGCGATGCCTATTCGAAACACGCCTGCGGCGGCGTAGCGTTGGCGTACAGCACAATCCTGGTGCTGACCAGCTGCACCATGCAGGAGTACCGACCAACGCCCGTACCCGCATTCCTGCATGAGGCCGTGCCGGTAGCCTCTACAACTTCGAATTCAACCGAGTCCAATAAGCCATCCGCCGAAGGGCATTCCACGGAAGCGCGGGAGTACACCCTCGACGCGGCCATAAGGCAAGCGCTCGAAGCCGATCCACAAATCCGCGCCGGTTTCGAAACCGTTCGTCAGGCGGAAGCCGATCTGATCACGGCCGGCCTGCTTCCCAACCCGGACGTCAGCACCGATCTACTCATGATGCCTTGGGGTAAATCCTTCCGGCCCACCAAGCAGGGTGGCCCGTCTCAGACCGACGCCTTTGTGGGGTTTCCCATCGATTGGTTCGTGTTCGGCAAACGCGCCGCCGCCATCGTTACCGCCCAACAAGGCGTGGACGTGGCGACCGCCCAATTCGCCGATCTGGTGCGCCTGCGTATCAGCGGCACCATCTCCGCGTTTTACGATGTGCTGGAAGCGCAGGAGCAGCTCGAGTTGGCGCAGGAGGATTTGGACAATCTCTCCGAGGTGGAACGGATCACCGCCAACCGGGTAGAACTTGGCGGGGTCGGCACGATCGAATTGGACCGTATTCGCGTATCCATCTACAGCAGTCGGCGCGAGGTGCGCTCGCGGGAAACACTCCTGGCGGCGGCGCTTAGCCGGCTCCGAGCATTCCTG
>DATIXD010000282.1:0-2275 GCA_035518875.1 Methylococcaceae bacterium
TGAGCGGGAATGACGTGGATGAACTCGTTCAGATGATGGGGCAGAAAGCTCCAGCCCTGTTGGATGTGCTGAATCAAGCTCTGAGCCTTGTATTGGGTCACTACGCCAACACGCCGTATTCCTGAATTGACGCAATTGGACAGTGGGAAGTCGATGATGCGCAGCTTGCCGCCAAAGGGTACCGCCGGTTTGGCGCGCCAGTGCGTGAGATGATGCAGCCGGCTACCCCGGCCTCCCGCCAATATGATGGCATAGGCGTTCCGTAGGAGGCTGGCAGACGCAAGCCGTTTTTCCGACAATAGCGTGTTATGCTCGCGCAATTCAATTGTCATGACGTCCTCTCTCGGCCCACTAAAACGGGAATGCAGGGCGGTCTTTGCTGGTCGGACTCCCGCGTCAGCCGCAGGTTCCCTGACCAACCCGCTCTTCGGCACACTTCACCACGCGCCGGGCGATAGAGGCCGGATAGGCTTAGGCTGGCCTCGTTTGGTGGCCTTGGAGTGACTCGCTCTTCGGCGAGGATAAACTGGCCCGGCCCAGTGAACTCAAGCCCGAAATCCGCGACTGGATTTTATTAGGCACGAAAAAACCTCGCTGAATGAGTAAGATAGCGTTGTTCACGGCGCTTGTTCTCATCACCTAGGAGGTTTTCAGGCATGGTGTCACAGACAGTTCTCCCGTTCAAGTTGGAGTCGACGCAGGACACGATCACGGCGCAAGCGGGGTTGGTGTTGTTTGGTGAGTACCTCCATGCCATGGGTTTGCCGTGTTATCTCGACCGAGAGTTGCCTGGTCCCTTGAATCCTGTGGGCTATAAGCCATCGGCCTATGGGGTATCGCTGGTGCTGATGCTCCAAGGTGGTGGGCGGTCGCTGGAGGACTTGCGGATACTGCGCGGCGATGAAGGCGTGCGGACGCTCTTGAACCTGAAGGCGCTCCCGAGTAGCGATGCCACGGGCGACTGGTTGCGGCGGATGGGGGCTGGCGAGGGACTGGAGGGCTTATCGCGGGTGCAGCGTCGGCTGTTACACAAGTTGCTCAGGAAAGAAGTGCGGAAAGAATACACGCTGGATATCGATGCGACGCAGATCGTGGCCGAGAAGGAGACGGCGCAGTGGACCTATAAAGGGGAGAAAGGTTACATGCCGCTGGTGGGTACGCTGGCCGAGAATGGCCTGATCGTCGGCGAGGAATTCCGCGAAGGCAACGCGGCGCCGGCTTCGGGCAATCTGGACTTCATCCGCTATTGCGAGCAGCAGTTGCCGCAGGGCAAGCGGATCGTGGCGGTGCGGGCCGACAGCGCGGCGTATCAGGCGGCGATCTTCAATGCCTGCGAAGACAAGACACAGTGCTTCGCTATCGGTGCCGACCTGGACGCGGCGGTGACAGCAGTGATTGCCGAGATTCCCGAAGCGGCCTGGGTCAAATGGCGCGATGCCGAGATTGCCGAGACTGTGCACAGCATGGCCAAAACGAAGAAAGCCTTCCGCCTGATCGTGGTGCGCCGCCCCCAGCAGGGCGATTTGTTCGCCGAAAACGCACCGCGATACCGTTACACGGCGGTGGCCAGCAACCGCATCGAAAGTGCTGCCGACACGCTGGCATGGTATGCGCAGCGGGGCGAAACCAGCGAGAACCGGATCAAGGAACTCAAGCTCGGTTTTGGCATGGAACGCATGCCCTGTGGCCAGTTTAGCGCCAATGCCGTGTTCTTCCGCTTGGGCGTGCTGGCCTATAACCTGTGCCAGGGTTTCAAGCGTTGGGCCTTGCACAAGGAATGGCGGCAACACCAAGTGCAAACCCTGCGTTGGCGCCTCTATCAGACGGCCGGCAAGCTGGTGCGCCATGCCGGTCAGGTGGTTCTCAAAGTCCGCGACACCGTGATCGAGCTTTTCGAGCACATTCGGACGCGGTGTTGGCAACTGGCAAATGAAGGGGAGACGTAGCCCAGTCGTCCGGACCGGCCCTCCCTAACCGCGTTTCAGGCGACCCGCGCAGGCGGGGTGTGTCCGAAATTCGAGCTAACGGCCGTTTCGCTTAGAAAAATGGGCGCCAACACGCCGTAACCTCAGCGCTGCGGACCAGGCCGCACGCCGCTGGCGCGAGAACATGCCCAAAACGGGCACGGGCTGGGCTAATCAAAATTACTGCCGCGGATTTTGGGTCAAGTATTGCGCTTGACTCCAATTGAAGGGCATCCATTGGCCCCGGAACAAACGGGATCGGTCTTTTTTGACAGTAAAGAGCATCTGCATCGCCATGAACCCATCATCAC
>DATIXD010000283.1:0-3365 GCA_035518875.1 Methylococcaceae bacterium
TCGGCATTGGCGCCCTGGCGGTGGGCAATGTGAAATACCAGCTGCAAAATCGCCTGCTGGCCCTGATGCTGGAAACCGAAAAACCGGTTTACCTGGATTTCCGCCATGCATTCGAGAAAGCCCGCGAATTGGTCTGAGTGCGGGAAAAAGCCAAAGCCCCTCCTGTTCGCGCGAAAAGAGGGGCAGGGTTGACGATTGAATTTGGCCGGTGGACCGCATGGCTCAGGATGATGGAAGCATCGCTGAGTTTTTCCATAAGGTAGCGGCTTGCGGTCAGCCGATCCCGAGTTGCCCCCAAAGCTCATCGACCCGCTTCTTGACCTCCGCCGACATGCCGATGGGCGCGCCCCATTCACGGGCGGTTTCCCCCGGCCATTTGTTGGTTGCGTCCAGGCCCATCTTCGAGCCTAAACCAGAAACCGGCGAAGCGAAATCCAGATAGTCGATCGGCGTGTTCTCGATCAGAGTGATGTCTCGCGCCGGATCCATGCGCGTCGTGATGGCCCAGATCACATCCTTCCAGTCGCGAACATCGACGTCGTCGTCGGTCACGATCACGAACTTGGTGTACATGAACTGGCGGAGAAAACTCCAAACGCCGAACATCACCCGCTTGGCATGGCCCGGATACTGTTTCTTCATGCTGACCACCGCCATTCGGTAGGAGCAACCCTCCGGCGGCAGGTAAAAATCCACGATTTCGGGAAACTGCTTCTGCAGGATCGGCACGAACACTTCGTTCAGCGCTACGCCGAGGATGGCCGGTTCGTCCGGCGGACGGCCGGTGTAGGTGCTGTGATAGATCGGGCTTTCGCGCTGGGTAATGCATTCGATGGTGAAGACGGGGAATTCCTCAACCTCGTTGTAATAGCCGGTGTGGTCGCCGAAGGGTCCCTCGGGCGCCGTTTCGCCCGGATAGATGAAGCCCTCCAGGACGATTTCCGCGCTCGCCGGTGCTTGCAATCCGCTGAGCCGGCATTTGACGACCTCGGTCTTTGCCCCTCGTAAGAGCCCCGCGAAGCCATATTCGGATAGCGTATCCGGCACCGGAGTCACCGCGCCCAGAATCGTCGCCGGATCGGCGCCGAGGGCGACGGCCACCGGAAACGGCTGGCCCGGATGCGCGGACTGCCAGTCGCGGAAGTCCAAAGCGCCACCCCGGTGCGCCAGCCAGCGCATGATAAGCTTGTTCCTACCGATGACCTGCTGGCGGTAGATCCCCAGATTCTGCCGCTCCTTGAACGGCCCTCGGGTGATGACCAGCGGCCAGGTGATGAGCGGTCCCGCGTCCTGCGGCCAGCAGGTCTGGATGGGATAGCGCCCGAGATCGATGTCCTCGCCCAACAACAGCACTTCCTGGCAGGGTGCGCGCTTGACTTCCTTAGGCGCCATATGGAGCACTTGCTTGAAGATCGGCAGCTTGCCGAAAGCGTCCGAAAGGCCCTTGGGCGGATCCGGCTCCTTCAGGAAGGCCAGCAGTTTTCCGACTTCCCGCAAGGCCTCGACCGAATCCTCGCCCATCCCCAAGGCAACGCGACGAGGCGTGCCGAACAGATTGCCGAGCAAGGGGATCGCCGAACCCTTGGGATGTTCGAATAACAGCGCCGGCCCTTGCCGTTTCAGGGTGCGATCGCAGATTTCGGTGATTTCAAGATAAGGATCGGCAGCTACCGCAACCCGCTTCAGCTCGCCGATGGCTTCGAGTTGGGCGACAAAATCACGAAGGTCGCGGTATTTCATGTGGCGTCTTTCGGGCCGTCGGCGCCGGGTGGTTCAATCGCTGTCGGCGTGACCGGCGGCATCGATGGCTTCGAGTTCGACTGCCAACAGGCGTTCATCGAGTTCGCGCAATCGCGCCTCGGTGCCGATGTCCATCCAGAATCCCCGGTAGATTTCGCCGCTCACCAGGCCTTTCGCCATGGCTTCCCGCAGCAGGGGGGCGAGAGGAAACTTGCCGGGCAGGCAGGCGGCGAACAGCTCCGGCCGGTAGACCCCGATGCCGGTGAAGGTATGACGATCCTCCGCCGATTCGAAGATTTCGCCATCGCGTAGGGCGAAATCGCCCAAGGGATGATGCAGTGGGTTTTCCGTGAGCACCAGATGCGCCAGACCAGCGGGCTGGTGTTTCAAGCGCTCGAAGGGGTAATCCGTGGCGATATCGCCGTTGACTACCAGAAACGGCGAGTTTCCCAGCAAGGGGAGGGCGTGGTGGATGCCGCCGCCGGTTTCCAAGGCCGTTTCGCCCTCGGACGAGTACACGATCTTCGCGCCCAGATTCGCACCGTCGCCGAGCCGCCCGGGAATCTGCTGACCGAGGTGGGCAATGTTGATGACGATGTCGGTGAAACCTGCGCGCACCAACCCTTCGATCATGTGTTCGATCAGGGGGCGGCCGCCGGCCGGCAGCAAGGGCTTGGGGGTGTGGTCGGTCAAAGGGCGCAGACGTTCGCCGCGCCCGGCCGCCAGAATCATCGCCTTCATGCCGCCTCGCCGAGGGTTGCGCTCGCTCTGTCCAGGACGATGCCCTGCAGGAAGAGAAGAAAATCGGATAGCTCCGGATGACGCTGGCAAACCGCTGTGACATAGGCCAGGGTTCTGGGGATGTCGCCGAGATAGCCCGATTTGCCATCGCGCAGTTTCAGGCGGGAAAAAATACCGATCGCCTTGAGATGGCGCTGCACCCCCATCAGGTCGAACCAGCGCGTGAACCGTTCGCCATCGTTAGCATCGACCAGGCCATTTTCGACCAGACGGAGGTGATAGTCCTGCACCCACGAGTCAACACGGGTCTGCGGCCAGGCGATGTAGCAATCTCGGAGCAGCGAGACCAGGTCGTAGGTGACGGGGCCAATGACCGCGTCCTGAAAATCCAGGACGCCGGGGTTGTCGCGCTCGGTCACCATCAGGTTGCGGGAGTGATAATCACGGTGCACGCAAACGCGGGGTTGTTCCAGCGCGGCGTCGGCCAGCAGCGTCCAGGTTTTTTCCAGCAGCGCGGCCTCGTCGCGGTGGGGTTCAAAACCCAGGAGGCGACCGAGAAACCAGTCGCGAAACAGGTTCATTTCCGTCCGCAGCAGTGTCTCGTCGTAAGGTGGCAGGCTGCAAGCCTCGATCTCAACCCTACTCTGGAGGCGGATCAGGCTGGCCATGGCGTCCCCGTAAAGGACATCCGCGGACTCCGCGTCGAGTTTGTCCAGATAACTGCTGCTGCCGAAGTCATCGAGGAGTAAAAAACCGCGCTGCACATCCTGGGCATGAATTTCAGGCGCCTGGATGCCGGCTTCTCGCAACATGCGGGAGATATTGACGAACGGCTGGACGTCCTCGTGCGGTGGTGGCGCATCCATCACGATATAACTGTCCCC
>DATIXD010000284.1:0-4231 GCA_035518875.1 Methylococcaceae bacterium
GTCGAGGAGCGTGCCATTGGTCTGGAGGGAATTGGTGATGGTCTTCCTTCCCGCGAATGGCCGCTGCAATTCCACCACCCGCCTGAAGAAATCAACTCCCAGCAGGGTTGGCTCCCCACCCTGCCAGACGAACTCCACCACCGGTGTCGGCTGAGCCTCGACGTAGCGGCCGATGAAAGCGGCAAGCACCTCGTCCGGCATCCGGAAATCCTCTCCGCTGCCGTAGAGCGCCTTCTTCTCCAGGTAGAAGCAGTAGGCGCAGTCGAGGTTGCAGGCCGGGCCGATGGGCTTGGCAACGATGTGCATCCCTTGCGGTATGGAATCCGCTTCTAAGTTTTTCTCCCCTGCACTCATAAACGGAAAATTTCCTTTCGGCACTATTTATTTCCCGATTAGCGTCAATCACTGGCTACGCTGCTGTTTCGCTCAAACAGGCCGGCCAAACCTGAGGTAAATCCGGGAGCGAAATCTCTAAAGTTATTTACAAACAAGCTCTTAATGCCTTTTCCAGAAGTCCGGGTAGAGCAGCGTCAGGCCAAACATGATTCCATATTTCGGCGATGGACCGTCGTGCGCGATGTTCCAGGCCGGTTCGACGAACAGGCTCACGTTTTGCCTGCCGATCCTGAAAACGCGTCCGAAACCGAGATCCAGCGGCAGAATCTGTTTGCCGGTTTTCCAGTTGAAGAACATCTGGGGCTGCGATCTGACAAACCAGCCATTGCCCAGCTGATAGGTAACGAAGGGTTGCAGGATCATGGCATTCGCGTCTTTTCGCTCACTGTCGCCGGCAAAAGATATGGGATTTTGCACCAGCACGCCCACCAGCCACTTCTGACCCGTGAATGCCACAGCCGCGGCCGGTCCCGCTTGCCATTTGCCCTGGCCGGTCTCGCGCCTGCTCGACGTCGGAAATATGAAAGTCGGCCCGACTCCCCAGATGAAACTCCTACCGGCATGGAAGACAGCGATGTCCAGGAACTTAAGGTCGCCGAACCCCGTTAACCCGCTAGGGAGCGTTACTGCGGCCGGAATCGTCAGGAGCGAAAGCTGGGGGATAGGCAACAGGCGGTATTTGGGCAGCGGCATGGTCAGAGCCATGGTGGCCGTGTTGCCCTCCCCATTCAAGCCATAGAATTGAGGCACATAAGTATCCTGGAGCCGGATCTGCATTATGGATGATATCGGCGCGTTGGCCTGTTTCACGAGTTGCGACTGATCCAGGGCGGCTGTTGTGCCGTTGTCTGCCCTCGCTTCGATCATGGCTGTCGCAGCAATCAAAAGCAGAGCGAACATCAAGGTCCTGAATGCATACATTACCATCCAATAAGTGTCCTTATTCCTTCACGGATAACCGGCGGCTTTCTTTATTTCACCGGTTCGATCCCCCCCGGCCGCCAGATCGCGCAATCGCGCAGCCCCTGTTGGCTCCTCGTCTATCCTCCCTAGGGTTTCGCCTTGGCCCCCTCGAACACCTTCCAGCCCAACTGCTCCAGGTTCCAGTGCGCACGCGGGCTTGCGTAGCCTTCGATCCAGAGCTGTTTGGCGCGAACCCCCGGGGTCGCGCTGGCGAGGCTGGTTACCCTCAGCGCGAATTCCGATGTCTGCGGCGTCCAGCGGAGGTAGTCGAGCGGCGCGTTGAATACCAGCGTGCCGTCTTTGGTGAGGGCGGCGGTGGTGATGCCGAACGGCACGAACCCCAGGATCGGCGCGACCGTGCGATGATAGTTCAGGTACATGCCGGCCTGGCGCCAGCGGAAATAGGCGATGTCCGCGTTTTCGGTCAGGACCGCGAACTTGATGAAATCGGCTCTGTTCACCGTGTTCGGCATTGCATCGAGCGCTTCGACGATGTCGTTCTGCTCACGCGGCGTGAATACCCGGTTCCTGATGTACAGGTCAATGACATCGGAGCTTACGCCCATCGCCTCGAGCTTGGCGCGGCTGCGCTTGCGCAGTTCATTGGGCGGCGTGTCCCGGTAGACCTTGTTCAAAAGCTCGTTGCCGCCGGTGACTGAGACCGCCATCCCCGCGCCGCCGGGTATCATCATACAAAGGGCGGACATGGAGAGCGAGCCCCCGTACTGCGCCCAGGAGAGCTTGTTGAGACGGTCCTGCAGTATCTGGTCCCGCGAGTAGACGTCCACCTTGAACTCGTAGGCATAGTCCCGCTTGGTCTTGGAAAAGCCGATGGCGCCCTCCAGGCGGCTGTCCTCGGTCTCACTCGTCGAGCGGCTGGTGACCGCTTCGCCAACGCGTCCGAAGGCGGCAAAGACTCCGGACACGGAGCCCGACACGGTGTCCACCGGGTGGAGGACCAGGTTTTTTGCACCCTTCACGACATCACCGGCCTTTCCCTTGAGGCCGCTCTTGAACTCGCTGCTGTTCGACAGCAGGTCCATGCGGGCGACCTGGTTCAGCTCATGCACGTACTGGCGGAGCTGTGTCGTGGAGACCGCCTTCAGCTGGCCGAAAGGGGAGTCGATCGTGTAGAGGTTGAGGTAGCCGTCGTTGTTAACAAGCTGCTGCACAGTGTGGTTCGGGCCTGACAGGAGCTCCGGCGGCAGGATATGGGAGGCCTGCAGCGTCGCATCTTCATCGAATTGCGCCTCCTGGGCATGGACGCCGCCGGCGGCGAGCGCCGCCAGCAGCAGTGATGGCAGTAAGACACGGCTCATGACAGTCAAGATATTGCGTTTCATCATTGTCTCCTCTTAGTGTTGTTGTTCCTGGGGTTGTTTCCCAATAGTCACGACCGTTGCCCCTCCTTGCCGCCGGTCTCGGCCAGAGTCATGATAGTGCATGCCTCTAACCTTGAAATATCGTCCCATTAATGCGGTGCTTTCTCATAGGTCTGCATAATGCCTCGACCGACCCATCAAGGTACGGAAAGGATGACAAGACGGGTTTTTCCCATGGCTATCAATTACCTCCATCCGCTGCAGATGCTTCCCGAACCTGTTCCACGACCTGTCGAATCGTTTCGACTACCGACATGGCATGGTCCCGGTGGGTAAGCAGCGTCAAATGGGTGGCTCCTTCTACGACGCGATGGGTGCCGGTTGTCGCGAGAGCCGCAAGTTCGGCCTGCAATTCGGCTCCCCCCGGCAACACGTCCTTGCCGGCGCTGACCACCGCCAGCGGCTTGTTTCCCAGGCCTCTTGCGTAGCGAACTTCAGAACAGAGCGTCTTCCAGGCCAGCGTTTCTTTCAGGGTTGCCGCAAGGTGACGGTGCGAAGAAAGGAAGGCTCCTGATTCCGAGCGCTGCTTTGCCGGCAGACCTTCAGCCTGGGAACGGAAAAGCTCGGTAAGGCGCACCCACCCGAACCTTGTCAGAAGGGGAATTTTATTCATCAATTGAAATCCCGACTGCATATGCCTTTGTATCTCCGGATACCGCTCATGTTGATCAGGGTGAGAGGCATCGACCAGCACCATTCCGACTACCTCATCAGGGTATTGGTTGGCAAATATGCGCACCAGCAAGCCTCCCATGGAATGACCGACCAGCACGTAGGGACCCATGATCCCCGATGTCTGTAACAGCTTGTGCAGCCGCCAGGCAATGCGCTGGCCAGTAGGGGAGGCCGTGTCAGTGTCACTCCAGCCAAGGCCCGTCCGATCGTAGGAAACCACACGGGTGAATTTTCCAATTTCCGGTTGAATCCAGCCCCATCCGGAGGAGATTGCTCCCAACCCCGCTTCGAGAATTACCGTGAGGCTGCCGGCACCGACCGAATGTATGTGCATGCGTCTGCCGTCGATCTCAACCAGTTTGCCGGGCGGAGGATAGCGACGCTGGTCGATAATCGTCGCCATCGTTTGATATAGGTATCCGCTCCAGGCGACGTAAGCTACGACAACGGCTATCTCCAAGAGCGCCATGGCGCCGCTCTGAAAGATAAAGGCGGTACAAGCCACGCAGAAAAAGGCGGCAGCTGCCGGCAGAAATGCCCGGTTGAACCGATGAAGGGTGATGCGCCAGGGGAAGGCAGCAAAGGTCCGATCTTCCCAGTTCGCCGGCATTGGGTACAGGGCAGTTTTTTTCATGGGTGAACTCCTCAAAAGCGTTACGCGCCTCGATCCACCCCTTCTGGAGTCGGGTCTTAAAGCCTGGAAGGAACTGGCAAGTTGAACTGCTGCCGATACTGCTTCATGACGTCCTCCAGATGGTCGTAGAAGGCATCCTTGCCGAACAGCTCCCGCAACTGATAGCGTGCCTTGCCCTTGA
>DATIXD010000285.1:0-3057 GCA_035518875.1 Methylococcaceae bacterium
ATTTTCTACGAACGTCAGGCTTCACTCTTGAACATGGAAGCTGCGACAAGACACTGGTAAAGGATCACGTTTTCAGCCATGTCTTGCTTAAAGCCGATCAACTGGAAACGACGGCTAACGTCTTGCTACCTGTCGTCCCCAATTCGCCGAAGGAGAAGCGATGTTTTGAACTTCATCTTGTTATTGGGAGCCATAGCGTAGCTACCGAAGACAAGCTAAGGTTGGCTTTCATCAGCCAAGTCCTCAGTAACACTGGGCATTTCCCGTCCCCTACTGGCGTCATTGTAAACGTCGCCGGCATTAGTCAACGAATCCCATTGAAGAAATGGACACTCGCCGTTACACGCATCATTGACGCTCTAAAAAACTGGAGCATCACGCCGATGAGCGAACCGCCTCCGGTACTCCTAAACGATCACTGCCAGATTTGCCCATTCAGTGCTAGTTGCCGCCAGCAGGCTGAAAAAGAAGACAACCTGACCCTCCTGGACCGCATGACTCCGAAGATCATGAATAGGTTGAACAGGAAAGGCATCTTTACGGTAAATCAGCTTTCTTACCTCTTCAGACCAAGGCGACCCAGAAAACGACGAACCAACCAACCAGCGGTATTCAGAATTGAATTGCAAGCGCTGGCCTTGCGCACCGGGAAGATTTATCTCCATCAAGCACCGTCCATTCCTGCCCACGAGACGGAACTATTCCTTGACATCGAGGGGATTCCGGATCGCGGCAGTCACTATCTCGTCGGCCTCCTCGTTTGTACCAGGGAACTTATCGAGCGGCACTCCTTTTGGGCCGATTCGCCGGCTATGTTCAGGTCAGATGTTGACATACCCCGGTTGCAGAGCATGAAACAGGAATTGCTGGGCAGTCACCGAATCCTGGAAGCGGTCGAGCAATCGGCGCCAGCCGAGATAGTTACCGAGGTACTTGGTGGCGACCCCATGGAACCGGCCCATCCAGCCCTTCAGGCGGCTGTCGTAGGCATTCACGTTCTGGACATGCCAGACACCATCGCCGCCGGGACCGTCGTAGCTGGCCACGAAAAGGCCCGCCTCGATGCCCAGGCTGGCGGCCACCACACGGTAGCTGGGGTTCCCGTCCGTGCTCAGCACGGCGTCGGCGGCCACCTCCGGCCGCAGTGCCGCCGTCATCGTCGCGGCGCTCACGTCGCGCAGCACATGGTCGGTGGCGAGGCGGGTCCCGCGCTGCATCGCGACCAGCACGTTTACCCGCTCGCCCTCCTGGCCTTCCGGTGCCGGTCCGCCGCGCTTCTTGGCCGGGCGCGGCAACCCCTTGCGCTGGCCTTTGAAAGAACGCCGGAAGACCGTCTCGTCGGCCTCGACGACGCCAGTCAGGCCGGCGGGCCGCTGTTCCGACAGGAAGCCCAGGAAGCGGTGCCGCCAGCGGAAGGCACGATCCACCGTCAGTCCTACCGCCTGGGCGGTGGACCGGATCGTCATGCCCTGCCTCATGCATTCGGCGTGGGCCAGCCATTTCTCCCGGTCGCCCAGGCGCAGGACGGGCGTGCCGGTCAGCGCCTGGAAGGTTCTTCCGCAGGCCTTGCAGAGGTAGCGCTGATGCCCGGCGGAATAGCCAAACCGCACGACGGCGGAATCTCCGCAATGCGCGCAGGAGGTCGGCGTGCCGAGTCGCTCAGCGATCAGACGGGCGCTGTCGGCGCGTTCGCTCAGCGTTTTGACCCGCTCCGCCACGCATTGCCGCTGCACGTCGGTCAATCCTTCCAGTTCTGCCATAAGCCGTTGAAACGATTGGGTATTCATCTTCCACCTCGCTGCCATCCGCATGCCAAGTCTATTTTATCAACATCAGCCCTGAACATAGCCCTTCTGCCGAGCCCTGTTCGCGCCGAAACGCGCAGGGCACCGCGAAGCGGCAAGTCGTCGGGTGTCCTTTCTTTTGGTTCCTTTTCTTTGGACAAGCAAAGAAAAGGAACCCGCCCGTGGGTGCGGGAACCCACATTCAAATAGGCATCGCGAAGCGATACAGTGCCGGTATGGGCTGGGACGAACGAACGCTGCCGTATGTTGGGTTACGCTTCGCTAACCCACCTGAAAAATCATACGGCCCATTGGCGCAGTTGAGTCTCGTCCCGTCGGACAGGATGAGCGATGCCTCCTGCTTTTCTTCCGACAGGCGCAGTCGGGAAAGGCCCTTCGCATCCGTCACCGAGTATGATTACATGCCCAGGATTTTGGGGATAATCAGCTTCCCGGCAAACAACGCATCGCCAGTGACATGAAACGAAAACCTTCGCCACCGTCTCCGATCTGGCACGCCCTCGAAATTGACGAGGCTTTCGCCTCGCTCGATTCCACGCTCGGCGGATTAACCACGCCCGAGGCCGATCGGCGTCTCGCCAAGTACGGCTTCAATGAGATCGAAGAGACCGGACGCGTCTCTGCCTTGACGCTGCTGCTGGATCAATTCAAGAACGTCCTGATTCTGATCCTTCTCGTTGCCACTGGGCTATCCGGTTATTTAGGGCATGAGGTGGAGGCGGCGGTGATTGCGGTCATTGTCCTATTTTCCGTGATACTCGGGTTTGTCCAGGAGTACCGCGCGGGTAAGGCGATGGAGGCGCTGAGAAACATGGCGGCGCCCATGGCCGTGGCGATTCGCGATGGCGAGGAGGTGGAATTGCCGGCGCGGCGGCTGGTGCCGGGAGATGTGATCCGCCTGCAGACGGGCGATCGGGTTCCTGCTGATGCCCGGCTGATTCAGTCCGTCAATCTGCAATGCGAGGAGGCGTCGCTGACCGGCGAATCGCTGCCGGTGGAAAAGCAGTCGTCCGCGACCAAGGAGCCGGATCTGGCCCTGGGGGACCGCAAGAACATGGTTTACGCGGGCACCTCGGTCAGCTATGGCCGAGGGTTTGGCTTGGTCGTCGCGACCGGCATGAATACCGAATTCGGCAGGATCGTCGGCATCCTGGGCACGGCGGGGCCTCGCGCGACGCCCTTGCAGCAAAGTCTCGATAAAGTCGGCGGCATCCTGGCAATAGTGGGGGTCTTAATCGTCGCGGCCATCGCT
>DATIXD010000286.1:0-19141 GCA_035518875.1 Methylococcaceae bacterium
CCCGCATTGGCCTTGAAACCTCTCCCTGACTTTAACGTGCCGCTCATTCCCCTTTGCGGCGGTTGACGGTTCAAGAGTGGATTTCAGCTTTTAGGATTGTCCGGAATGGATCCTTTCATCCCTTTTGCTCGATTGTATTAATCCAATTAGTGTGCCAGTCTCTTAACCTGCTGAAACACAAATGAATTCTTTGTCGGACAGTTGTTGGGTAAAAATGGAAGACTGATTCAATTCTTTGACATAAAAGCGACGTAATTTCGCCAACTGATTGAACAGTAAGCAAAAACCAGCATGCTCGGAGTCTGTATCGAACATGTGACATGAGACAGGCATGAGTGAGCTAGCCTCGGGGGAAATTGCGCAGCTATCGGCAGGGCTGACCGCACGAAGCGCTATGATCTGCAGGGCGTCACGAGTGGTCGTAATCCCGGTTATAGAGGGATTTCCAGGCGCTAGGGTTGTAACATCTCCCTGGAGTGCCCTTTTGCAAAGGGGCTAATATGGGATTATGGCGGCACGCACAGCGCGCAACCTGCGAAGACCTCAATCGCCCTGTGGGAGCACGGGCTTTTTTTGGAGGCGATGTGTGAGTTACTTGCTGAATCGGTTATGCGCTTGTCGAAGGGTGCGTTTCGTGGCGCCTCCTATATATGGAGACCGAAGCGAAGGGGCCGAGCCGGCTGGGCATGAGGATCAACGGCTTTTCAGGTTTCATCCAACGGCCGATTTAGGTTCACCGATTGATGCGGACAACCCCCCCCAAAAAAAACGGGCTTCATCGAGAAGCCCGTTTATGGAGGATGGCACTTTTTAGCATGTCAACTCCTTAGCTGAGAAACGGGGAGTCCCCCCTGCGTTCAACTCTTGTTTCGCTCGCTCCACCGCTGTACCTGAGCCTTCCAGGTGCCGTCGCTCTGGCGCTTCAGAACGCTGTAAAGGACGCCGTCATAGCTGTATTTCATCAGCTGTTTGACTCGCTGCGGATCTTGCAGGGTTTTCACGTCCGACAGGGTGGTCTTAGTGACGATGGTGTCTTTCTGCTCGCCCCGCGCATCCATGATGTCAACCGTCAAGGCACCGGACTTTTTATCGATCATCGTCTGCCAGAAGGCCCGAATTTCCCCCTTGCTTGTGGATACCGCGCCATTGGGTTGCACCAGCATGGCGTTATCGGTATACAGGGAGAGAATGTCCTCCACCTTGCCCTTGGCAAGGGCCTCGTTCCACTTGGCAACGTTCGACTCGGCAATCAGACGAACGTCGTCCGCCGCGAAGGCCTGACCGCCGCCGATAATCAGAAAAAATAGGAACCATAGACTCCGTTTACTCATAAGGTACCTTGATCGTTTATGCACAACTTAGACTGTAGAAGAGCATCAAATGACATACAATATCAAATAAATTTTATTGATTGTTTCCATAACTCGAACAGTTGAGAATCACCCTCATGGACAAATTAACCAGCATGATCGTGTTCACCAAGGTCGCCAAGGCCGGCAGCTTCGCCGCGGCGGCCAAGGAACTGAATTTGTCCAGGGCCATGGCGACCAAGCATGTGATGCAGCTCGAGAACAACCTGGGCATCCGGCTCCTGAACCGCACCACCCGCAATCTCAGCCTGACCGAGGTGGGTACCGCCTACCTCGAACGTTGCCTGCAAATCCTCGACGACATCGAGGAAACCGAGCTGTCCGTCACCCGGCTACAGACCGAGCCGCGCGGTACGCTGAAACTCAACGCCACGCCTTTTTTCGGCGCCTATCACCTGGCTCCGGCCATCGCCGCCTACGCCGAAGTCTACCCGGACGTGAACGTGGAATTGGTTTTGCAGGCCGGCTACGTGGATCTGATCGAGGAAGGCTTCGACCTGGCCATCCACCTGGACAATCTGGACGACTCCAGCCTGATCGCCCGCAAGCTGGGCAGCTCCCAGAGAGTGGTCTGCGGTTCGCCGGACTACTTCAAGAAACGCGGCGTGCCGGAAACGCCGAATGATTTGAAAAAGCACAATTGCCTGGTCAATTCGAGCCTACCCCCGAGGGATCAGTGGCAATTCAGCGAGCCGGAAAGCGGCGAAACCACTGTGGTGAAAGTGGCCGGCACGATGGAGGCAAATGTCGCCGACGCCCTGAGAATGGCAGCCATCAGCGGATTGGGCCTGGTGTTGCTGCCGACCTACATGGTCGGACAGGATCTGCGCAAGGGCCGATTACAGGCCGTGTTGAAGGATTTCATCCCGGCGCCGCTGGAAATTCACGCGGTTTACCCGCATCGAAAACACTTGTCGGCCAAGGTCAGAACCTTCGTCGATTTTCTGCACGAACGCTTCCACCCCACCCCTTACTGGGAAGAATGGGCGATGGAACCCAAGGATTGATCTGGCACTCGCATTCCGGTTTACAGCACAAAAAGCCCGGCTGCCCGAGTTATCCAAGCCGCTTTCTGATGCGGTATGATGGACACCGGCCACAGCCGATGCATTATCAACCTCGAACCTTTGATCCCATGCCGGTAGAAATCGAACGCAAGTTTCTGGTCCTTAATGACGATTGGCGACAGGCCGCCCATGGGGCTCAACACTTGCGGCAGGGCTATCTCAACGATGAAACCCGTTGCTCGGTGCGGATCCGCACCGGCGGCGGGCGGGCTTGGCTCAATATCAAGAGCGCCACCATCGGCGCGCAAAGACAGGAATTCGAATACGAAATCCCGCTGGCCGATGCCCACAGGATGCTGGACACCCTGAGCCGCAAGCCGCTGATTGAAAAGGTGCGTCATCTTGTCGACGTGGGCCGGCATACCTGGGAGATCGACGTCTTCGAGGGAGACAACGCCGGATTGATCGTGGCGGAAATCGAACTCGAGCATCCGGACGAAGCGTTCGAAAAGCCCGCCTGGCTGGGTGAGGAGATCACCCATGATGTGCGCTATTACAACACTAGCCTCTCGCGACACCCTTACAAAGACTGGTGATCCAGGTTTTTGACCTGCTGCAAAACCATCGACCCAGACATCGCAAGAACGACCAAACATGACTCTGCTGCTGATTATCGCCATTCCCGTTGCCCTGCTCCTCCTGGCCACACTCATCGGCCTGCGCCTGCCCAAAACTCACGTTGCCGCCAGCCGCATCAAACTGGGCGCGAAGCCGGAGGAAGTGTGGGGCGTCATCACCGACTTCGCCTCGCACCCCAGCTGGCGCCCGGGACTCGCCTCGGTGGAACCGGGTCCGGAGGTCGACGGCTACCCTAGCTGGTACGAAGTCTGCGCCCATCACACCCGGGTGCAATTCGCACTGGTCGAGCGCGAGCCGCCGAAACGCCTCGTCACCAAGCTGGTGGGCAAAAACCTGCCCTTAAGCGGCACTTGGATCTATGAACTTGCAGAAAGCGACGGCGGCACGATGCTGACAATCACCGAGAGCGACAACATCTACAGCCCGCTATTCCGCTTCTTTTCCCGTTTCGTCATTTCCTATTACGGGGTCATGGATATTTTCCTCATCGCCCTGGCCCGAAAATTCGCGGATGAGGCGACGCCCGTACACCTCGGCCTCCGCCAGGGTGATCGGGCCTGATTCAGTTATGGAAAGACCGCCACAGGCGGCTTCGAGGTCGACTAGATTCACCCAACTGCTTTTCCTAGGTTTTTCCCGGCCTCACATGAACGGCGTACTGTTCGGCATTACCGCCTATATTCTCGTCCAACGCCTCATCGGCGTCCTGGTCTCCAGGCCTATCGCCTCGGAGGACGACTACCTCCTGGCCGGGCGCCGATTGGGCATGGGCCTTGGAACTTTCACCGTGTTCGCCACTTGGTTCGGGGAGGAGACCCGCATCGGCGTGGCCGGCTCCATTTATCGATCCGGACTTTCCGGCGGCTCCGCCGATCCTTTCGGCTATGCGGTCTGCCTGCTCCTGATGGGGCTCTTGTTCGCCGTTCCGCTGTGGCGGGGCAAACTGACGACCCTGGCCGATCTGTTCCGAAAGCGTTATTCCCCGGCGTGGAAGGTCTGGCCGTGCTGATGTTGGCACCCACCTCCATCATGTGGGGCGGGAGCCCAGATTCGGTTTCCCTGCTGGCGTATCTCCTGGTTTCCGCCTGGGAACACCGGCCACTTCCCGCCTAGGGCGAACCACCGCCCCGACTAAAAGCAAGGCTCACCATGTCCGATCAGAAGAAATACCTCAATCGCTCCGATTTTCTGAGACTCGCCACCCTGTTCGAAGGCGGGCTCGTTGTGGTGGCTTATGTTATCGGCTGGTTCGCCGATGTGGACCCTTTAGCGCATTTGACGGTCAACCCCGCGGCCTTCGTCTGGGGCGTGGCCGGAACCGTTCCCCTCTACCTGATGTTCGTCATATCCTACCGATTGCCGGTCGGAGAATTGCGCGACATCAGGCGTTTTCTCATCGACAAGTTCGGCCCGTTCCTGACCGCTTGCCGCTGGCGGGATCTGATCTATTTGGGGCTGTTGGCGGGAATCACCGAAGAGGTCTTGTTCCGAGGTGCGCTGCAGCCCTGGCTGGAAGCAAAGGGGGGATGGGCGGCAGGACTGATCGGAAGTAATCTCTTGTTCGCACTAGCGCACTGGATCACCCCGGTTTACGCCCTGCTCGCCGGACTGACTGGCGTGTATCTGGGCCTGGCCCTGGATGTCGGCGGGGAAAGAAACCTGACCGTCCCCATCCTGATCCACGCACTGTACGATATCCTAGCCTTCATGGCGGTGGCACGGACTTATCGCGAAGAACGCAGCAGGGTGTTCTAAGCCCATAGTGCCAAGCGGGCATAACCAAAAAAGGACTAGGGACGGTACGGGATGAGAACAACAATGAGAGGATGGGAGGAAAGTCTTCGTAGCAGATGTCTGGATAGTGCTTGAGTGCCGGCCCCTAGTGCTCCAGTCGAAGAGGTTATGCGCTTTTACTGAGTCAATTTGCATGCCAAACAGCAACAAACAATCAAATCAATGAAATACGACACAGTCGCCGGTTTCTCCGCCGTGGCGTGCGGGATTTCCCCCAAAAGAATGCGTGAAAGGCCGCAGCATCCGCGAGGTTTTGCGGACTTCCCCTTCGCAAGACCCGAGGATCGGCCGTGAAACGCCATGGCGGCACGCTGATCCACGGCGCTCGGGATAAGGGCGGGGTTTTGGAAGTCGTCGATGCGCACGGCGTCCGTTCCCTGCACTTCGGCACGCGGCCGAGACAGAGCGCGATGTCGCTGACCGAACCGGATCGGCTGGAGCTTGCCTATGTTCGGGCGATGTTGAGCGCCCTGCTGTTCATCGCCGAGCCGGAATGGGTTCTGCTGCTGGGGTTGGGCGGCGGTTCCCTCGCCCGGTTCCTGCTGTCACATTACCCCCGCTGTCGAATCGATGCGGTTGAACGCCGCGTGGACGTGGCGGAAATCGCTCACCGCTATTTCGACCTGCCGCGCGATGCCCGCCTCGCCGTCCATATCGACGACGCTTACGAATACTGCGATGCCAAGTCGCGGAAGACCCTGGCGGCATACGATCTGATCCTGATCGACGCCTACGATCACCAGGGCATGGACCAATCCGTCCACGCCGAGGAGTTTTTTCGTGCCTGCGCCCGCCTGCTGCGCCCCCTAGGCGCACTCTCCATGAATCTTTGGGGCACGCACAAGCACTCCCTCAAGCAGTCCACCGAATGGTTGCGCGCCGTTTTCCCCTGCCGGGCCTTCAAGTTACAGGTGCCGAACAAGGGCAATGTCATCGGTCTGGGACTCGGGGAGAAATTCGGAAAGCCCGACCTCGAAGACCTCGTCGCACGGGCTCAAAACCTCGAGATTCAACTCGGGCTGGAAATGCCCTATTTTCTCCGCAACTTGCGGGGATTGTAGAGCTCAGGCATCCAGACGACGGACGAACTCGCCGATCACCGCCTCGTAAAGCCGATCGCCCAGGAGCTCGTCCTCGATGCCGGCGTCGATGTTGGGATTGTCGTTGATCTCGATCACGTAGACGCCCCGCTCGTTCTGCTTCAGATCAACTCCGTACAAGCCGTCGCCGATCAACTTGGCCAGCGACACCGCGGTATCGACCACGGCGCGCGACACTTCTTCCACCCGCCAGGTCTTGAAGCCGCCTTCCACGCTGCGACCGGACGCCGAGTGCTTGACTACCTGCCAGTGCTTGCGGGACATGAAATACTGACAGGCGAACAAGGGCTGATGGTTCAGAATCCCGATGCGCCAGTCGAACTGGGTGAACAGAAACTCCTGGGCCAGGATCAGATCCGACTCTTTGAACAGCTTTTCGGTGTGCTCCTTGAACTCCGCCGGGTTGTTCGCCTTGACCACCCCCCGCGAGAACGAGCCATCCGGGATTTTCAGCACCACCGGAAAATCGATTTCGCCGGCCACCGACTCGACGCTGCCCTTGTGCAGGATTTTGGTCTTGGGGGCGGGAATATTATGGGCGGCCAGCAGTTCGGCCAAATAAACCTTATTCGTGCACTTGAGAATGGAGTCGGGGTCGTCGATGACCGGCATACCCTCGATCTGCGCTTTCTTGGCGAAACGGTAGGTGTAATGGTCGATGCCGGTATTCTCCCGGATAAACAGGGCGTCGTATTCGGCCAGGCGCGCATAGTCCTTTTTTCCGATCAACTCCACGTCCACCCCCAAACGCTTGCCGACCTTGATGAATTTCTGCAATGCCCCGGCGTTGGAGGGCGGCATCTTCTCCTGCGGGTTGCGCAGGATCGCCAGGTCGTAGCGGGCCGCGTTCCTCGCCCTGGGCGTGCGCCAGGGCTTGCTGAGATAGCCGGACAGCGCGGCAATGAAGAAATCCTTGCGCGCGCCGGTGACCCAGCCATTCAGATGCAGCGGTTTAACCGTGTCGATATGCCATTTGCCGTGATAGCGGAATTCCACCTTGAGCAGCGGACAGCGGAACAGATCGAAGATTTGCCGGGCCAGATCCTGCATTTCCGGATTCTCGCAGCGGCCGAAAAAGATCGGCAGTTCGAATTCCTGCTCCGGCCCCTTCTCGCAATTCTTCAGGCTTTTCTGGATCAGCCCGTCCAGATCTTCGACATTGAGGCTGTAAATCGACTTGCTGCTCAGGTTAGTGATGGTCTTGACCGACGGGATCACCTTGTGACTGCGTGGTTCGGCCAGGAGCGAGCAGAAATAACCGGTGCTCAGGTACCTGTAACTGCGGCACAGGTTGATGACGCGGATGTCCCGGCTCTTCAGATATTCGGGCTTGGATAAATAATCCTTGGCGGTGACAACCTGAACCGCCGGGAAATCCGGCTGCCAGTCCTTGAGATTCTCGACCACGACAATATGGTTAGCCATTGTTCAGGAATGTTTTGCGGATTTGGACGGACGGCCTTTTTTCTTTTTCAGGATCAGCACGGCTTTTTGCCCGGTTTTTCCGTAACGCGCCATGCGCTGAAAGTCTTTCTTAAGAATAGGCATGCTGATGCAATCGGTCAGGGTCTTGCCGGCCTCGGCATCGACATAGGGATCGTGGACGTAGATCGAACGTTCGTCGAAGCCCGTCACCACGACCCAATGCGGGAACTTCTCCTGGTAAATGCGGTAGGAACTGATCAGCACCACCGGGATCCCGCCTTCCTCGATTTCCGCCTGCAGGTCGGCGACGCTCAGAGCCCCGTAGACGATCTTCACCGGCAGGTCGCGCAATTCGTCGACGAAGTCTTCCTGCACCACCTGCATCACCACGCGCTTCTCCGGATCGCGCACGGAAGTGATGAACAAGGCGCCGTCGTCGTTGACGAACACCTCGACGTCGAAACCGCGATGGTAGGCGGATAGCGCCAGGCCATAAGGCCCGCAGCCACCGTGGCCGGAGGTCATGAAGACCGTGGTGGATTCGCGCCAAATCCTCAGTTCCAGCCGCCGATCCAGTTCCAGGTCGGGCTGTATGGCCTTCATCGCCATCATCAGCGACGCCGGACCACAGGTAAAATCCAGCGTCTGCTGGTAATAAGGTACCCGCGCCAGTTCCGGACGCAGATGCGGCACCAGCATTTTCTCGAAACGGAGGGCGTCGGCGTGGTCCTCATAATAATCCGGCACCATCTCCAGGTAGCGGTAGCCGTTCTTCTCGAACAGGCCGATGGAAGCGAAATTGTCCGGACGCACTTCCAGGCGCAGGCTGACGCAATCATGCTCCAGCGCCAGGGCCTCCGAGGCGTGCACCAGGCCTTGGCCAACGCCTTGCCCGCGAAACGGCGGATCGACCGCATAGGAATACATCCGCGCCAAGGACGTGCCGGTGTTGAACAGCAACATGGCGTAGCCGCGCACGGCGCCCGCCTCCTCATCCACCAGCGTTGCCGCGTTCGCCTTGGTGAGCAGATAACGGAAATTGCGGCGGGAGATTCGGTCGGTGTCGAAACAACGATTTTCGATACCCACCAAGGCATCCAGATCGTCGAGCTTAGCGGTGCGTATCATGGGGAAAGCCTTGCATCATGTGAAATCCCCGCCCAATCGGAGGGGTGCGAAAGAGAACCTGGAGGCAACGGCAGTTGGAGCAAAACGGGTTTGATGGAAAGATTGGCCGATCTGGTGACGATGACGACATCAATCCATAACGCTCAAATCCGACACGGCAGCGGTTTCGCACAAGAATATCAGAATTTGACCCTGAGCTTGCAGGGAAACCGAGCATTACCCCGGCGGACGGCCTTCACCCTATCGACTGCGCCCTTGAGGCGGCGTCCGGGACGCCGAAGCCTCGATCAATTGCCCGAACGAGAGACCGGCGTCGTTGGCGGGAATCCGTTCATTGAGGAATACGCTGAATCCCCGGGCGGACAGTAATTCCACCGCACGCTCGGTCAGCAGGCGATTCTGAAACACCCCGCCGCTGAGTCCGACCCGCGTCACGCCAAACTCCCGCCGAACGTTTTCCGCCTGTTCGGATAGAGCCAGGGCCAGGCTCGCATGAAAGCGCCCTCCCCGCTCACTCACGCTTAGATTTTCGTTCAGCAGCATGGGCAAAAGCGGCGCCCAGTCGGTACGCCAGATGCCCGAGGCATCGCGGCTCAGCGGCAATTCAACCGCCGTCTCGCCGGGCCGGCTTGATGCCTCCAGCCACATCGGCGCTTGCGCTTCGAAACTGACCTCACTGGCAATACCGACCAATGCGGCCGCCGCATCGAACAAGCGGCCGGCCGAACTCGAGTCGGGGCAATTGATCCGTTTTCGCCAGGCCTGCTCCAGAAACCGGGTTTCTTTGGCGCAGGCCGGCCAGTTCACGCCCGCCTCCCAGCACAAGGCAAGCGCGCTGCGCCAGGGCTCCCGACCGGCTTTGTCCCCGCCGGGCAGCCGGAAAGAACGGATGGAACTCACGCGCCGCCAACGGCCGGGTTCACCCAATAGTCCCTCGCCACCCCAGAGACCTCCGTCTTCGCCGTAACCGGAGCCGTCCCAGGTGAACACCAGCATTGCGCCGGGCCGGCCAAATTCTCCGGCCAGACTCGATGCATGGGCATGGTGATGGAAGACCTTGACGATCGGCAAGCCGCCGTTTTTCGCCCAGCGCGTCGAGCTGTAATCCGGATGCGCATCGCAAACGACTTGTTGGGGCTCGACACCATAGAGCGAGGTCAGATCGGCGATGACCTGTTCGAACACTTCCTGACTGCGCCGCGACCCCAAATCGCCGATATGAGGCGAGATCACGGCACGCTCATCCCAGGCCAGGGCTACGGTGTCCTTCATTTGTCCGCCCACCGCCAGCAGGGGTCGAGCCAGTCTGAAGGGCAGATCGATTTCCAGCGGCGCACAACCGCGCCCCAGCCGCAAGGGGCGCGCCTTGCCGGCGATGAAGCGGAAAACCGCATCGTCCGCCGGTCTTAGTATCGGCCGATCATGATGTAGAAAGGCATCGGCGACCGGTCCCAATCGCGCCTCCACCTCGTCCGCCTCGGTCAACACCGGTTCCCCGCTCAGGTTCGCCGAGGTCGCCACTACGGCCCCTCCGAAGCCCTCCAGCAGTAGATGATGCAGTGGGCTATAGGGCAGCATGAGGCCGACTTCCCTCATTCCGGGGGCGATCGATTCCGCCAGCGGACCACTCGCGCGGCCGGACGCGAGCACGATGGGGCGCAGCGGGTCTTGCAGCAGGGCCAACTCGGCTTCGCCGGCTTGGAAATGCTCACGCGCCGCATCCAGTCCGTCCGCACCCAGCCAGGGCAGCATGACCGCAAGCGGCTTGTGCGGGCGGCGTTTGCGTTCGCGTAACCGCAGCACCGCCGCTTCGCTGGTCGCATCGCACAGCAGGTGATAGCCGCCCACGCCCTTCACCGCAACGATCAGGCCTTGCCTCAAGGCCTCGATGCAGGCCGCGATCGCCTGCTCGGTATCACTCACATCCGCCTGCCCCGCCCTCCGGAAACGCAACGACGGGCCGCAAACCGGGCAGGCCAGGGGCTGGGCGTGGAAACGCCGATCCAGCGGATCCTCGTATTCGCGCCGGCAAGGCTCGCAAAGCGGAAAACCCGCCATAGCGGTATGGGGACGGTCGTAAGGGAGGCGCTCGATGAGGGTGTAGCGCGGTCCGCACTGGGTGCAGTTGATGAAGGGATAACGATAGCGGCGCTGGCTCGGGTCGCGCATTTCCGCAAGGCAATCGTCGCAGATGAAATGATCGGGCGGGATATGGGCATGGCGGACATCGCCGGACTCACTGGCATCGATGCTGAACGCATCGAGGCTGACGCAATCGGCGGGCCGGCCGATCGGCGGCTGTGGTCTGGCGAGCGGGGGCGCCCGTTCGACCAGCGCCCGTTCGAACGCCGCAAGACATTCGGCAGTGCCCTGAACGAAGATCTCCACCTGCCCGGCGACATTGCGAACCCAACCCGTCAGCCCGAACCCGTGGGCGAGCCGGCTCACAAAAGGACGAAAGCCGACACCCTGCACTCGGCCCTTAACGGACAATAACCGGGCAATTTTCTGTGCGGGAGGATTCACGGCAGTCGATCGGATTCGGATGAGTTGGAGAATGGGACTACGGGAATCGCTGTAGCTTTAGGCGCGGTGTGCGCAGTGTGCACACCGCCCGCTCAATTCCCGATTACCGGGGATAGGTATAAGGACTGCCCGCCGGCGGGTAGCCGCTTGGAGCCGGATTGGTGATCGGCTGCGGATAACCGCCTTGCGCCGGGTAAGGGCTGGTCTTAGGATAGGCGCCCGGTTGCGCGGGGTAATTGGTCTGAGGCTGGGAGGGATAACCGCCTGCCGGAGGAGAATTCCCCTGCTGCGGATAAGTCCCCTGTGGCGGTGGATAGGTTCCGGTTGGGGCCGCGCCGGGCTGAGTGGGCGCGCCCGCAGCCTCGTTGGCTTTGATGGCCAGTTCGACCCGGCGGTTCTGCGACCGGCTTGCCTCGTCGACGTTCGCAACCTTCGGCATGCGCTCGCCCATGCCCTGTTGCGAGACCCGCGCCGGGTTGACCCCGTGCGAGCCCAGGTAAGTCGCCACACTGGCGGCACGCCGTTCGGAAAGCGTCTGGTTGAAGTTATCCGAACCGATATCGTCGGTATGCCCGGTGACATTGATCGTGGTAGCGGGATACTGATTCAGGATCCTCGCGACCGAGTCGAGTGCGGTTTGCACCTGCGGCGTCAAATCGGCGGAATTATAGGCGAAGGTAATGTTGCTCGGCATCGTGAGATTAACGGTGTTTTCCGCCGTACGCTGGACTTCGATGCCCGTCCCCTCCAGGGATTGACGCATCGCCTGTTCCTGATGATCCATGTAGGCGCCGATGGCGGCCCCCGCCAACCCACCCGCGAGTGCGCCCCAACCGGCGTTTTTCAGGTCATTACCACCGAACAGGGTTCCGGTTCCGGCACCGACCGCCGCGCCCAGTCCCGCCCCCATAGCGGTCTTGCTCAGGCTTTGCTGTCCCGTATAAGGGTTGGTGGTGCAAGCGGCCAGCACTGCCATGGATAAGCCCGCCAATATCAAAAGTTTTTTCATCGATGATGCCTTAAAGTTTAATGAACGATGATGAGCAGTTTCTCGCGAGAGATGGGCAAGGGCGTCAATCGTCATGATCGTGGCGGCGATGATGATGGTCGTCATTGTAATAACGATAATCCCGACCATCGGCGCGATAGTGATTGCCATACCGATAATCGTGGCGATAGCCATGGTAATGCGGGTGACCGTAATAGACGCATCCGCTCAGCTCCAAGACCAAGGCCGTTAAACCAATCAGCAGCAAGCTAGTTTTTTTCACGGGTATGACCTCAATGAATGCCGTCGTCAACAAGGCTTCGGATAGGGAAACTGGCAGGCCGGTCATTCGAATCCGACATCGGCATGACACCTACGTGTAACCCCAAGGGTTCGGCTGTTTCCGACGGATTGAGCGGAACCCATCCTGCGAGACTTTTATAGCATTGTTCGCTGAACCGAAGCTGAATGGGGCGTGGCGTCAGTTGCCGCATTCCGACGTGGCGTCGGACGAGCCCGTATTCTCGACCACCAATCGGAAAATCGGCCGGGATACCATCTGCAAGACACAGATACCGCCGTGAGCGATCCGGATATGAGTCATCAGCGTATAGGCGAAAAGGATCATGCCGAACATCTCCAACGATTCCTCGCAGGTCGCCAGCAGTTCGAAAGGCAGATTGTGTTTTCCATCCAACGATTCCACATACCAACCGCCGATCAGTTCCAATCCGATCGCTCCGGAAACGTAAATCAAGCCGGAAGCGATCGTCAGGCGTCGCGTCAAAACGGGCAGCTCGAAAAGAAATCGGAGGTAGATGATGCCGACGATCAAGGCTGCGAAGCCGTATGGAATCAACTAGGCGAAATAGAATATCCCGGAAGTGTGCAGCGCAGCCCGGAGAGGCTCAGTAAGCCTTTCGTGAAGGGAAACCAATTCGTCCGCGGCAAGATACACGAATAGAGCCGCCAGACCCAACCACTGAGACGAATTTTTCCGTCCGTTCGCGTGACAGGCTCCGATCATGAAAAGAAAAAAAGCACACAACAGGATGACCAGCGTCGAGAACAGACTGGGAATGTTCCGCTCCCCATCGAGATCGAACAACGGCACGAGCCCATGGATACAATCGTCGTGCAACAAATGGTTGGCGAACGAACCCGAAAGGCTGGCGAGAATCAGACAAACCGCCATCAGAACCAGGAGGGATGTGACTTTTCCGGGCTGTGCGATCATCGTCATGGTGCTTACCGGCCGAGGGAAAGCATTCCGGGCGCTTCGGCCCTGATGGGTTCGGTCCGGCGCCAACTCCCGCTCGGCTACCGACCGATTGGCCTTCCACCCCAGCGCGGCCCTTTCCTGATCTTTGGCAAGTTCGAAGTAGTGTAATCGTGGTTCTCCAGCCATCTGCGGCCTGCCTCCTCGAGTTTTGGGTTGCCGCACCCCAGGAAGTCCCTGGCCATGCCCACGGTGCCCAGGGCGCCCAAGGCATCTAAAAGACCATCTTCGGTGCCGGCTTCGGCTTTCTTGATGAATTCGACATAAGCATCCGCCGTGGAGACCGCTTCTTTAGCTCTCATGTTGATGGCGTCCGCTGCGCGCGGGTCCTGGATCATCCCCAGCGTCGATGCCGCCTCCCAGCGGACTCGCCAATCCGCATCCCGTAGCGCGGCGATCAAGGGTTCGACGGCTGGCGCGCCAATTGCCGCGAGCGCCAACGACGCCTGCACTCGTACCCCTTTGTCCGGGTCCCTCAACGCCGCCGTCAGGGGATCGACCGACCGTGGATCCTTGATGTTCTCGAGCGCCTTCGCGGCCTGAATCCGTACCGCCGATTCACTGTCGGTCAAACTGACGGCAAGGGGTTCGGCGGCACGTCGTTCCTTGAGCCGTCCCAACACCTTAGCCGCCCCGGATCGAATCCCCGGGTGATCGTTCCGCAAAGCCGCCATCAGAGGATCGACCGCTGCACGACCTATCGCCGACAGCACCTCCGCCGCCGCATTCCGGGACCTAGGCTCATCGTCCTTGAACGCGGCAATCAGCGGCTCGACGGCGGCTCGACCTATCCTCACCAATGCGTCCCCCGCTCCGGACTGAATGTCAGGATCGCCATCACTCAAGGCGGCGACCAGTGACTCGGCCGCGAGCGGGCCGATCGCCACGAGCGCCTCCGTCACTTGCGCTCGGAATCCCACCTCGCTGTCCGTGAGGGCAGCAATCAGGAACGGGGCCGCCCTCGCATCCTTAAGGCGTCCTAGCGCCACGGCGGCATCCCATTGCACGGATGCATCGCTGTCCTTCAAAGCCTCGGCCAGAGGCTCGACCGCCCGCAAGTCCCCACGGTTCCCCAAGGTTTCCGCGGCTTCTCCTCGTACCCCGGCGTCGCTGTCCTGAAAGGCGGCGATCAGCGGTCCGATTGTCGTTGGCTCCTCGATGTCGCCCAGCGCCTGGATCGCCCCCCGGCGGACCGCCGATTCGCCGTCCTTCGAAGCGGCAATCAGGGGCTCCAGCGCCGTCTTGCCCATGCCGCCCAGCGCCGTCGACGCCGCCCATCGGACCGCCGAGTCGTCGTCCTTCAAGGCATCGATCAGGGGCCCAACTGCCCGCGGATCATTGAGCGCGCCCAACGCCCCCGCAGCCTTCCGCCGGACCTCCGGGTTACCATCTCTCAAGGCGCCAACGAGGGGATCGATCGCCCGCGAGTCGTTCGTTGTCCCCAACGCTTCCACGGCCTCCTGCCGAACGATCGGATTGCCAACCCTCACGGCGCCGATCAGAGGCCCGATATCTTCAGCCGCCCCGATATTTTCCGCGGCAAACGCTGCAGAAGAGAGCCACACCAGGAACAATGCCAGCCCGGACTTCATTTTCGTTCCTCCGACAGAAATCGGTTTAGAGCCAGCCATTTATCAATCAAGTGATAATCAATGACTTATACAGTTCAATAAGTTTTATGTAATGATGTTCTTCATTATATAGTTTTTCTGCCTTCTGTTTACCGTTAAAACCAAGTTTGTAAACAAGTTGTTTATCATCATTAAGCTTTCTAATACTGCTTGCTAGGTGCGAAACGTCACCGGGATTAATAGTTATTCCGCAGATTCCATCTTCCACGATTTCAGGAATTCCACCGATTCTACTTGCAATAACGGGCTTCCCAAAAGTAAATGACTCTAGTAGTGTCAAACCAAAAACTTCAAAGCAATTGCTTGGTAAAATTGTTGCAATACAACCTTTATAAAGCTCCACAAGCTCGTTTTCTTCTTTATGCCCCAAAAATTCGACATTCGTAAGTCTCAAATTCTTAGCTCTATTTTTTAGCTCTTCTTCATAGCTTCCAGTTCCCGCAATTTTTAACTTTACATCGGGGAGCTTTGCCATTGCTTCTAATAAATGATCTACCCCTTTTTCTTTCGCCAATCTTCCTACGTAGAGGAAATATCCCTTATCATCATACACTGCTTCATTTGCAAAGAATGAGTCACTCAGAAAGTTATTTATGTGGTTAATTTTGTTCTTTTTGATGCCAGATTCAACTGCCAAATCATAAAGAGCTTTGCTGGGGGTAATAAAAGCATTAATATTATTATAAAAACCCATAGCCTTATTAAATAAACTCTCTGCTGTACGGACAACAGACTCCGACAAATTTCCGCTTTTGCATTTATTTATCAAATAATGCAGGAGATTCTCATCTAAGCACAATCCATCTTTACAATAACTTTCGGATCTTCTGCTTATTGTTCCGCTTGGACAGAAAATTCTTGTGTCGTGCAAGGTCATAACCACAGGAATTTTACGGTTATATATTGCCTTTAAAACTGACGCAGTAAGATGGTAATACACATTGTGAATATGTATCAAATCAGGATTTACGTCAGAAAGCATTTTATCAAGGTTATTCGCAGCTTCGGAATTAGTAAATATTTTGAATATATTAACTAATTGTTCAAATGTTGAAGCGGCCCTATAATCAATATTTTTCGGAAAATATTTTGCATATTCATAAGCTTCTACCAGGTATGGTTTTTTATCAGTAGCGAAGAAAAAAACTTCATGTCCGTTACGCTTAAGCATTTCTGCTTCTTTAGACATAATAATCTCAGCGCCGCCATAGCTGGTAAAAAAATTATTTACGAATAGTACTTTCATAAAACGTATTTTCACTCTTTCAAGCATGTTGTGACTACTGCGAAGTAATAACCAAACCCGACCCTGATTTGTCTAAGGATAGATGTTATGTAGGGTCACTTTGGTGAACCCCTCTTGAACTCAATCAGCCCGATGAGGAGACCCAAGATGAATGCAGTGACCATTAGAGAGAGCGCTCCCTCCAGGAGAGAGGCATTAAGTAATCAACAGGAAATCCGTTTCTCGAATTCTCCGAAGGCCGTCGTTGCGGCATGGATTGCCTGCATCCAGAGGCGAAGGGTGGCATCCAGATCACATCCCCGCGTTCTGGATTCCGTCACGCCCTGGCGGAATGATAACCATGACTAACGAACTTAATGCGATCGAATTATCAGCAGTTGGAACCTCAACCCGATCTCGGGAGGAATCCAGAAAACGGTCGTTTGACCCTTTTCCTAACGCCATGAGCAGCATGTATGGGATGGCGGTCTTGATTTCATTGGTTTGTTTGACGGTTTTGGCGTCACCGCCGATCGGTAAGGTGCATACTTTTTTTCGGACGTAGCAGGCCATGGTCTGATGGCCGACGACGCTCATGATGCAAGTTCGACGACCCTGCTCATCGATAACGATGCGCACGGACTTGCCATCGATGGCGAGACTGTCGTCGGTCTGGCCGTAGACTGCATTGCACTGTTGCAGGGTGTGGCCCAACGCCTCCGGATCGACACTGGTGAGGCAATCGCGAATAATCGACTCGTTGGGGACGAGTACGCGCCAATTTGCGGTAGCAGCAGAACCGCTCACGCCCCTTGGGGCCAAGGCTCTTGACCCAGTCCGCCATGGCTTATACCCCCGGCTGCCGCACAAGCTGGCGTCGGCCTTGTGCGCGGTGCGGATCGGGAATCGTCGTAAAAAAATCCGTAAAGCGCGCATCTGGTCGGCATTACGCAGCGTCTTGGGGACTCCGGTATGACGGCGGGAATCCAGCAATGGACGGGATAGTACGGTTCGAGCATCGGCCTGAGGGAATCGGCCAACAACTTCCATGCGCTCAGCGAATCTGGTGGTCCGGGGATCAGGTGCGATTGCACTACACAAGCGTCGGAGGCCTATCGGCATACTGAGGCCAACCACGGAGAGATGATGGTGCACACGCAGGATGGCGATGCGATCGGAGCGCTGCGGCTGGGCCGAGGTTGCCAAGGTGTTTGCAGGAGCTGTTTTGACGGTTCGATCCAGAAGGCCTGGGAATGTAGCTTCAGGTGACCGGCAGACCCTGTCTACGCCGCCCGAGCCAATCGGAGATCAGACCCTTCAGGCCTGGCTCCACCAGAGCATTGAAACCGTAACTCACAACGAAACAAACGCAGATCGTCGCCAGCGCACCTTCCCACTTGCCGACACCGGATTTAACGAGGCCTGCAAAGATCCAACCCCCGGTCGTGAAATGAACTAGATAGATCGGATAGGTCAGCAAGCCGATCTGCCTGCAATGAGCACGGACGGCATCGCCAATCTGAAACCGAGGCTCCAGTGCGATCGCGAGGCCGAGGATCAGGACCACGGACAGCCAGACGAACATCGGTACATAGCGCGACTGACTGAGAACGAGTACGGCTGACGTCTGATCCGCCGTGGTCAAAATCGAAAGACAGGAACATACTACCATGACAAACAGCCAAGCAAGCCGAGCAGGAGTGGCACCCTGATTGCCGATCTCTCGGGAGATCATGCCAACCAAGAAAAAGCTGCCTGTGGTAATTAAGAAGTATTTGGCAAAGTACGCCTTTTTGGCGAGCATGAGGATTTCGCCGAAATGGCCCAAAGCAACGAACCTATCTTGTATCGAGGCCGCCAACCAGAAGACCATCACGACCGCGGCGCCCACGCGGGCCAAACGGGGAATCCCATTACGGCCGCGAAAATGTAGTGTCACGCCAATAATTGAGTAAAATAGAACCTCAACAGTCAGCGTCCAGAGAACCCCGTCGATCCAAGGTCCCTTCGGGAACAGGATGAGGGACTTGAGCCAGAGCAAAGATGCTTCTTGGATAGTAATGCTGCCCATGGCGACAACAATCAGATAAGCGGCCGTGGAAAAGAAAAAGATCGCAGGAGTCAAGCGCAACAGCCTGCTCCTGGCAAATGACGCCGCGTCTCCGTTATCTGCGGTCGACGCAATCACATAGCCGGAAATAACAAAAAAGATCTCGACGCCGACCCAGCCCCACCACGACAATGATAATACTTCCGGAAAGCTAATTCCTGATCGCACCATAATATTATATGGCTCATGCGAGCTCTGCATTGCCCACGAATAAAAGAAATAATGGTAGCTTACAACCAGAAGGGCTGCGACCATCCGCAATATATCGAGAGATACAAGAGCCTTCTCTCTCCCGCGGGCCGTCCCTTGAAACCTCACGCCTGGTTTACCACCAATCGATCGTCGGTTCTGAATCGACTGGGCCTCGCCGGCCATTGATATCTGCCCCCAGGAATCCATATAATTATCAAATTAGGACAATTCTTCCTTTAGACCGGGAAAGATTGGTCATTTTTGCGTCCATGTGTCGTGATATTTGGTTTGGTTCTCATTGTTTCTGATTAATTGTTACGGTCTCGTCAGTCGAATTTACTTTGGGCAAAAATTCCTAATTCAATTGGAGAATCTTGCGCGGATCTATACGACCCAGAGCTAGATCGCCGAGCGCGAGCATGTTGCCTTTCAGACGACCGCGCCGATCCACCCAGGGTTCAGGCGCAATGCATCGTGCGATGTTTCGCGCTACATTTCGCACCATTTGACTCAATGCCCGCGGCGGAGATAATGTCCCCTTTCGCGTCATGTAGATCGGATTTGCGATCTGGGAGTACCCAAATCTGACGCCGGAAGTTCGCCCACGCTTTGTACCCAGATGCACGCCTGATAACCTTGTACTCCTCACAATGCGCCCGTGTGGCGCCATTTGGCGGCTGAAATCTACATCTTCCAGCCAACCGTATAGAGGCAAATTCTCGTCGAA
>DATIXD010000287.1:0-5680 GCA_035518875.1 Methylococcaceae bacterium
GCGGAAAATATCCGCGACCTCCAAGGCAGGCCGTGCCATGGCAACGGCTCAGGTGAGCGGCTGGATATCCAGATATTCCAGCGAGCCTTTCACCTCGCGCAGGAGGCTCGCCGCGACATGACTGTAGCGCGCGGTGTTCTCGAGCTGATCATGTCCAAGCGCTGCTGGCAAAGCAATCCTTCTACGGACGCTACCACTACGTGGCCGTCATCGGTGACGTATTCAATGACACCGAGCACGCGCGTGACCTGATGCGCTTCGCAGGGGCGAATCTCCCCGAAGAAGCACCTCCCGGAGATAAAAAAGGCGGTGGAGCGCATCGAGTTTCGGGAGAGTCTCCGGCAACGCGAGTTGCCCAGGCTGGATGCCTGGCTCTCCGGTCACGGCCCGAGCGAAGAACGGCGGGAATTCCGCCCCTCCCACGATTTGCCCGCGCACTCCAACTAACCCTCACAGGCCGCGATGACGCTGGACGGGAGCTCCCGCCCATTGCGATCCCCGGTAAAGCCGCTCGCCCTTCATCAGCAGCGAAAGGTCGCCGACCTTCACGTCGTCCTCGACCACCGTGCCGTAAAGAATCACAGTGTAAGTGCCGATGGACACGCGCGAACCGATGTCCACCGTGGACATCTTCATGACGCGATCCTCGAAGAGATGGGTCTGGATGGTGCAATCCTCGTTCAGGGCAACGTCATCACCGAGACGAACCAGATCGAATTCCGTGAAGTCCATCGTCATGAGGCAGGCGCGCCGGCCAATGCGCATGCCGAGCCGCCGAAAATACCAGGGCAGAAAGACAGTGCCCTGAAGATGTTGGGTGAAGAATTCGTCGGTGAAATTCTCGCAAAATCCCGTCATCAGTTCCGTGCGCCATACGAACGGACTCCACAACGGTTGTTCATCGGGCTTGTACCGGCCGACGATCAGTTGTTTCATGACGACGGTCAACACAATCGATGCAACCCCGAAAAGACTGTACAACACCGGAAATGAAAGAACCGTGATTGTCGGCCCGTAAATATTCTCCATCTGGATGGAGAAGGACAGCATCAGGGTGGCAAACACCACGAAAGCCGTGGCCGGCAGGATCACCCGGAAAAATTCGATGAAAAGCCGCTGGCCATACAAAAGGCGGGTGGGATGGTAGGTTCTTTCCTCGGCGAACTGGTGTTCCGGCTTCTGGCGTTGGGGCAGATACACGGCCGGTGTACCGACCCAGGATGTTCCATCGGGGGTCACCTCCCCAGGTGGACTGGTTTGGCAGCCAAGCAGGCAGTTGCTGCCGACCCTCGCACCGACGGGGACATAGGCGCTATTCCCGATGAAGCTCCTTGAACCGATTTCCGTTTTCCTCAGGATGAGGTTGCCGCCGACGACTTTGGCCGGGCCCAGCGCTGCGCCATCGGCGATGAAGCTGCCTTCGCCGATGTGCAGAAGGTCGGGGAGGATGAAAGCGGCGGTAGAAATTTCGGCGTGTTTGCCCACCTTGACGCCCAAAGCGCGGTACCATGGATTCAGGTACAGCGTGGCATAAAGCGTCTGTAACATGTCGAGGCTGGTTTCCATCAGCTTGTCTACGACCCATTTGCGCAGGTAGAACCCGCTCTTGATGGAATGCACACCCTCCTTGAGCCTGCCCAGGAAGAGCCACTTGCACGCCAAAATCTGCAAGGCGGACAACACCACGAAGATGACGGCGACGAGCGGTGACAGCAGAAGATAGGCGTAGTCCTCGGTCGCATAATCGAAGTGGTACATGACGATGATGCCCGGAAAAATGGGCAACAGCGACAGGGCGGGGAGAATGAAAAAACAGGCCGTATAAAAGGCCAAGGCTAAGGTATCCCGAATTGGGGATTCCACCCTATCTCCTTTCTCGCCGTCATCGCTCGATCTGTTCTCCCCGCGCATGGCAGGCGAACCGGACCAGTATTCATGGTTGCCGAGGCGCTGGCCGCTGCCGATGCAGGTGTGATCGCCAATGACCGTACCGTCGCCGATTGCCACATCCATACCGACCACCGAGCGTATGCCGATGCAGACATCATTTCCTATGATGATCCGTCGCACCTTCAGGAACCCATCCTCTAGGCTGTAACAGGCTATGTTGGCATCGGCGTTGATACAGACACGGTTGCCAATCGTTAACAAGTCCAGACCTGCGATGAGATGGGACTCGATATACACGCCTTTGCCGATACGGGATCCCAGAAGCTTGAGATACAGGGCTAAAAGCGGCGTACCCGCCAAGAAATGAATCGGCACGCAATGAAGCACCCGTTGGACAAAGAGCCATCTCAGGTAGTAGGAACCCCAGATCGGGTGATCGCCCTCCTTCAACCGGCCGAGCACCAGCCATTTGCTGGCGATGCCGAGCAACAGCATGGCGGGATAGACAACCAACAGGCTCAGGAACGAAGCGCCCAACGATTCCCAGAAGGGATATCCGTAGGCTTTCAGAAAGCTGTAGACCAGAAACGGCGTGATCCACTGGAGCGCGAAAAAGGCGATTACAAAATACATCATGAAAGCCTGGAAAAAGGCGCTCAAGCGATATTTCCAGGTGGGGATGTGAAAGAACGGGGCTTCGCCCCTGATTTCCCCGACATCCGTTTTTTGCGTGGACCGGGTTTCCAAATACGCTGCAAAATCCTCAATCGATGAATGGGCGTAAACGTCGCTCATGGAGAGGTCCGTAAATCGTTCATCGTCACGCATCCCGGAAACGAATTCGGCCGCCAGTAAGGAGTGGCCGCCGAGATCGAGAAAGAAATCGTCGTTTTCGGCAATGTCCTCGTTGCCGAACAAGCGCGACCATTTTTCGTAGATGGTCTGCTTCAACGGTGAATCGAGCCTCTTTACTGTTACCCTTGCAAATTTTCGTGTAGGAACGGGAAAAGCCTTGCGGTCGATCTTGCCGCTGGGAAGCTTGGGAAATGAGTCCATGGGCTCAATGAAGGCGGGCACCATATAAGGCGGCAGCGATTGCTTGAGGTCGGAGATGGCGGCAGACTCGTCGAAGCGAGCCCCCGGCTCCGCTAGCACGTAAGCCGCCAGAACGGGTCGACCTTCGATCTCATGAACGAGCGCCACGGCATTGCGGACGCCCGGTATCGCACGAAGCAGGGATTCGATCTCGCCCAATTCCACCCGAAAACCCCTAATCTTGACCTGGGTGTCGATCCGGCCCAGGTACTCGATGTTGTGATCCTCGTTGATCCGGGCGAGATCGCCTGTGCGGTACAGCACAGGACTGGTATCCCCAGTTAGTTCGGTATGGGTGTTCGTAATGAACTGTTTTCTTGTCAGGTCATCGCGATGCAGATAACCCTGGGTCACCCCGTAACCGCCGATCACGAGCTCCCCTTCTCGGCCTTGTTCCAGGATGGCTCCATTTTCATCCATGATGTAGGCCGTGTAGTTCGCGAGTGGCCGGCCGATGGTGACCTTCTGCGCTGATCGGCACAGGCTTAACGTAGCGACGACGGTCGTTTCCGTGGGGCCATAGGTGTTATAGATGCGCCGCTCCGGTGAGAACCAGGGCTCAATGAATGATTCGGGCAACGTTTCGCCGCCGAGGATGAGGAGCCGGATTGACGGAACCGGACGGGTTAGCATGGCCAGAAGCGTTGGCACGCAGGACAATACCGTGATATTCAAGTCGCAAAGCTTCCAGCCGAGATCAGGGCCGGAATGCATGACCTCCGGGGTTCCGGCGACAAGCGTCGCGCCGGCATTGAAAGTCGTCCAGATCTCCTCAATGGACGCGTCGAAGGCCAGGGAAAACCCCTGGAGCATGCGATCCTCGGGCTCGATACGGTAGATTTGCTGTTCGGCGAGCACCAGGTGATAAGCATTGCCATGAGGAACGGGGACACCCTTGGGTTTCCCAGTGGAACCCGAGGTGTAGATCACGTAGGCCTCGTCTTCCGGGCAGATGCCAAGCAAGAGCGGTTTTTTGCTCTGCTTGTCGATGTCGTTTCTCGCCTCGTTGAGGAATAACTTCGGTATCTCAATGGTTCCGGCGAGATCGAAGAACTCCAGACTGGTCACCAGCAAAACGGCTTCACTGTCCGAGGCGATGAACCGGACGCGCTCTTCCGGGTAAGAAGGGTCGAGCGGCACGTAAGATCCGCCGGCCTTGAGTATCGCCAGAACGGCGGTATAGAGCTCCAACGATTTGGGCAGCAGAAGACAGAGGCGATCGCCGTTTTTTACCCCCGAGTTGCGCAGGAAATGCGCCAACCGGTTGGCTTGGGCCTCCAGGTCTTCGTATGAAATGACCGCGCCTTTGCATTCCAGGGCGATACGCGAACCATACCGACGAGCGCTGTTTTCGAAAAGCGCATGGAGAAGCCCATTCTTGTCGATGACAAGATCGCGGTTTTGCAGGAAGGAGATATTTCGGGGTGGGCGTCCTTCCGGTCGATGGCGAAGATCCAGACTTTTGGTGGCGCGCTCCGGAATTTCCGGTTCCACACCGCTGTTCGCAAAGTGAGTCGAGTCAGACATAGTTACTAATGATCATTTCTTACGGATGCCTGGTATCTTCGCCTGATCCGCCAAGCCATCAGGATGCCGATCGCCAACGGTACGACGAACGCGATCGGCAGGATGCGATCCGACCCCACCACCGGTTTGCGCCGCACGGGGAGGTCCAAGAACGGACTGGTCATGATGCCGCTCAAATTGCGCTCTGCGGCGCTGATCACCACCCGGTGCTCTGCCGACTGGATGGGTCGCATCGGCCACTCCACCCTGATCTGTCCGCCGGGCGCGAGGGTCGCTTGGGCCACGGCCTTTTGCGCGCTCCAATCCTCGAGGTCGACGGGCTGTCCCAGATCCGCCTCGACCAGGCTGATCCAGGCCACCACTCCTTGGGCGGGAACGGTTCCGATATTGCGAATGATACTGCTGAACTTCAGTTGATCTCCCATCTGGGGCACCGGCGGGTTATGGGGATCGGGAGCCAGGGTGATCTACAGGGAACCGTGGCCCAGGTCGAGCCCGAAAGGAGCAAGAGGCCAATGCTTAAACGCTTCGCAATGCTTCGCATGATGCCCTCCTATATTTCGATGGCTCGTACGCTGCGTCGGGCCAACCGCAGCGTCAAAGCCAGCCATATCAAAGCAACCACCAACCTTCCTATCTGTAGACCAAAGGGTTGCGAGTCGATCACGACGCTGTCGTAGTTGTTGAGTGCCGCGGCAAACGGGTTGACGGCATCGAACGCTTTTCCGATGACGGTTTGCCGCAAACCAGGCCCGAGCAGAAGCGGGCTCGCGAGCAGCATCAGCGTGATCAAGGCGGTCAGCAGCGCCGCTCGGACATTGCCAAAACATGCCGACAGCCCTAGGGCGTAGAAGTCAAATCCCACCACGACCGGCGTGCCGAACAATGCCAGGTAGCCGATCGCCTCCGCCAAGTTCTGGCCGCTGCTGCCGACGGCCCAAAGGTACGGCAGGCTGAGGAGGTAGGTGACTCCCCAGGCGATCACCTGCTCGCCCATTTTGCCCAATACGAGGTCGGTCGTCGTATGCAGCGAGGCTAACAAAAGCGCGATCACACTCCTGTTAATCCGCATCCAAAGATTAACAGGTTTCACTACTTCTGTTTTCAGCGACCATCAGCGCAAGCGGTTGACACTGCAGTATTGACATGCCAGTTGTTCAAAAATAGC
>DATIXD010000288.1:0-16631 GCA_035518875.1 Methylococcaceae bacterium
GCGCTTCGGCCAAACGGAAAACTTCCGTGGTCGATTCGACCAGACCGTTCTCCAGCTTCGAAATCAATTGCTGGCTAAGTAGCGAGCGCTTCGCTAGCCCCCGCTGACTGAGCTGTGCCATTTCCCGCGCCTGTTTGAGCCGTTGACCTAATGACATTGTTTGTTAAGGCTGACCATCGGTGACTAACATGATAGTCGACCGGGACCACTTGTCAATCCCCGAAATGAAAGCACGACCGCAGCGGAGCCTTGGCGGAAGATAGTTACCTGAAAGATAAAGAATTTTCGAACGCCTCTCGTCTGTCTCTGTAAAACCACAACCAATTCGAATAAGCTGTTCTGCACCAACACCTTGCAAGGGAGCCCCATCGCCCTTGTAAATATCCGTTTGCACGAATGGAGAAGACCATGTTGACCCGTGATCCCTTGGCTTGGATGTGGGTTGAAGCATGTGAAATGCTAGACCGAGCGGACAGGCTGCACCGCCAGCTTTTTCAAATACATCGATTGTCGCAGCGTCGTCCAAATTGGGAACCGCCGGCGGACGTCTTCGAAACAGACCAGGAAGTTAAAGTGGTAGTGCTCTTACCGGGGGTGACCGCGGACCTGGTCGCGGTGACCATCGAAGGCGAGCAATTGATCATCGCCGGCGAGAGAAGGCTCCCGATCAGTGGCCCCGCAACTATTCACCGCTTGGAAATTCCCTATGGCCGGTTCGAGAAAAGAATGCGACTTCCCTCGACAAGGTATGAAATAACTGGTTCCGAACTCGCCAGTGGTTGTCTCATACTCAGCCTAAGCAAACTCGACTAGGGCCGAAGAGTGAAGCAATGGATATCGAACAGCGAGCCGCGCGCAACATGAAAGAGCAGCCAATATCCGGAAGCGTTCCGTTGGACATGCGGATCCCCGACGATGCCGTTCCGCTTGTGCCCATGCGCAACGTCGTGCTGTTTCCGGTGGTCATTACCCCGATCACGGTGGGCCGCGAACGCTCCATCGCCGCTGCTCAATATGCCTTGCGCCACGAAAAACCACTCGGGGTGATATTGCAGAAAGATTCAGCGGTCGAATCGCCCGGGCCCGAGGACGTGTACCGGATCGGAACGGTAGCCAGCGTGCTGCGCTATGTAACCGCGCCGGATGGTTCGCACCATCTCGTCTGCCAGGGCGAAGAGCGGTTCCGCGCCATCGAATTTCTCGAGGGTTTTCCCTTTCTGGTCGCCAGGATCGAGAGAATTCCCGAACCGGATGAAGTGACCCCTGAGATTGAAGCCTGTATTGTGGAACTCAAGCTGAGGGTTTCCGAACTATTGCGACTGTCGCCCCAAGCGCCCGTGGAATTTGCCAACGCCATGGAGCAAGTGACGTCGCCCTCGGCACTCGCCGATCTGACAGCCACATTCGTGGACGTCAGCCTAGCCGAGAAGCAGGATATTCTGGAAACCGTCGAGCTGAAGGCTCGCCTCGAAAAAATCCTGCAGTTTGTCACCCGTCGCCTTCAGGTGGTAAGGCTGACCAAGGAAATCAGCGAGCAAACCAAACAGTCCATGGACGAGCGTCAGAGAAAGTTCTTGCTGCAAGAACAACTCAAGACCATCCAGAAGGAACTGGGAGAAACCGATGAACATGCGGCCGAGATTGCGGAATTGGCCGAAGCGATCGAGAAGGCGCAGATGCCCGAGGATGTGGAAGCCCAGGCCGGAAAGGAACTCAAGCGTCTGGAGCGCATGTCCGAGGCCAGTGGAGAATATTCCATAACCCGAACCTATCTGGATTGGCTGATCGACCTGCCTTGGAAATCCGAACCCGCCACGCCGATCGAGATCGCACAAGCGCGCGCAATTCTGGATGAGGACCATTATGGCCTGCAAAAAATCAAGCGGCGGATTCTCGAATACCTCGCCGTGCGCAAACTCAAGCCGGAAGGCAAAAGCCCGATCCTTTGTTTCGTCGGACCGCCCGGAGTGGGCAAAACCTCGTTGGGACAAAGCATCGCCAGAGCCACCGGCCGCACCTTTGCGCGCGTGAGCCTGGGCGGGGTTCACGATGAAGCCGAGATTCGCGGACACCGCAGAACCTATATCGGTGCGCTGCCGGGCAACATCATCCAGGCCATTCGTAAAGCCGGCACGCGAGATTGCGTCATGATGCTGGACGAGATGGACAAACTCGGCGCGGGTTTCCAGGGCGACCCGTCCGCCGCTCTCCTGGAAGTCCTCGATCCCGAACAGAATGCCAATTTTCGGGATAATTACCTGGGAGTATCTTTCGACTTGAGCCACGTCATGTTCATCGGCACGGCCAACCAGCTCGACACGATACCGGACCCGTTACGCGATCGCATGGAAATGATTCAGCTCCCGGGTTACACCGAAGAGGACAAACTGCAAATCGCCCATCGCTACCTGGTGGGGCGGCAGCTGGACGCCTGCGGCTTGAATTCGGACCAGTGCGAGATCACCGACGGCGCGCTGCAAACCATCATCAGAGACTATACCCGAGAGGCAGGCGTCAGGAATCTGGAGCGGGAAATCGGTACGGTGTTTCGACACTGTGCGATGCAGGTCGCCGAGGGGCGCAAAGACAAAATTCGGATCGACGTGGGCGACCTCCACGGCATCCTGGGCCCCGCTCGCTTCGAGAGCGAAGTCGCGATGCGCACCAGCGTACCGGGCGTGGCGACCGGCCTCGCGTGGACCCCGGCCGGAGGTGATATCCTGTTCATCGAAGCCAGCCGGGTTCCAGGCTCCGGGAGATTGATCCTCACCGGCCAACTGGGCGATGTCATGAAGGAGAGCGCCCAGGCCGCGCTGAGTCTAGTGAAAGCGCGATTGGGCGTCATTGGCGTCGGTCAGGACGCGCTCGAAAAAAGCGACATTCACGTGCATGTGCCGGCCGGAGCGACCCCGAAGGACGGCCCCAGCGCCGGGGTAGCGATATTCGTCTCGCTGTTTTCCTTGCTGACCGAAAAACCCGTTCGGAGCGATATCGCCATGACCGGTGAGATCAGCCTGCGCGGCTTAGTCCTGCCCGTGGGTGGAATCAAGGAAAAGGTGCTGGCGGCGCTTCGCGCGGGCATCTCCACCGTGATGCTGCCGGCACGCAACCGCAAGGAACTGGAGGATATCCCGCAAGAAGCGCGAGAAAAGCTCCGGTTCGTCTGGTTGGAGAAAGTTGAAGACGCCATCGGCACGGCGATCGGCGAGCCGTAGCCTGCTATCATTCCATGCCGACCAGCCAGCCCGCCGAATCAAGCGATCGAGGTATTTGTGAAAGAAGTCTCTCACATGATCAGGGACATCGAAGCGGAAGTGGAATTGACCCGTCGTCTGATCGGCAAAAACGCCTTGGATCCGCGGGTCATGAAGGCGATGAGACGGGTTCCGCGAGACGAATTCGTGCCGTCCGAGGCCAAGGCTTACGCGTTCTATAACGGGCCGGTTTCTATCGGTTACGGCCAGACGATTTCCCAACCCTATATCGTCGCCCTGATGACCGACCTTTTGAACCCTGAGCCTGACGATATCATCCTAGAGATCGGCACGGGTTCCTGCTACCAGGCCGCGGTGTTGTCCCTTCTCGTGAAAACGGTCTACACGGTCGAAATCATTCAGGAACTGGCCCAACAGGCGGATGAGCGCATTCGACGACTGGGGTATGCGAACATCGAAATTCGAACCGGCGACGGTTATTTCGGTTGGCCCGAGCACGCCCCTTACGACGGCATCATCGTGACCGCAGCGGCACCCTATATCCCCGAACCATTGACTCAGCAGTTGAAAACCGGTGGCCGGTTGGTCATCCCGGTCGGCTCGCCCTTTCAGTACCAGGAACTGATGGTGGTCGAAAAGAAAGAAAGTGGTGAACTTGAAACACGCACCGTCCTGGGAGTCGCCTTCGTGCCGCTGACCGGCGATCTAGGCGCCTCCCAGCGTCCTAATCCCACAAACGAACCAACTTAACTGAACGAGACGAGCCATGAGCGCAGAAGACCTTTCCGAAAACCAACTCAATGAACTCAAGCGTGACCTGAAAACTGCCTATCGGGCCTTGCGCGAGGAAATTCGCCAGGAATTGCTGGCCTCGGACAACGAGCAATACATCGATTTGGCAGGCCAGGTGCACGATCAGGAGGAGGAATCGGTGGCCGATTTGTTGGTCGATATCAATCTGGCCTCCATAGACCGCCACATTCACGCCCTGCAAGCGGTCGACGCCGCCCTGCTGCGGATCAGCACCGGTGAATATGGCCTCTGCACCGACTGCGGCTGTGCGATCGGCTACGCCAGGCTCAAAGTCAACCCCGCCGCGCCGCGTTGCTACGAGTGCCAGACGAAGTTTGAACATACTCACCTGCACACGCTGTGAGATGAGGTCGCCTCACTCGCCCATTTGTAACAGCAACCCGCGCTTTCTGGCGATGTGAAAGGCAAGCGCGTATAAACCCAGGCCGAACAGGATATAGACGAGGTTCAAGCCGAGCGCCGCCCAGAAATGCTGCATGGGAAAGACGTGCTCCCGCATGACGGCTCTCATGCCTTCGAAGACGTGGCTGGCCGGCAAACACCAGGCCACTTTCTGCAGCCAATCGGGTAGTACGGAGATGGGGTAGTAAATGCCGCTCACGGGAGCGACAGCAAAAATCAATGCCCAGGCCAGCCCTTCCGCACCCAGACCGTAGCGCAACACCAAGGCGACCACCATCAGGCCGATCGCCCAACCCATCACCATCAGATTGACGAAAAACGCCAGCAGGGGCAGCCCCATGCCGAAAATGGAATAGCGGTACAGAACAATCGCCAGCACAGCGGCAGCGCCGACGCCGATCAATGTGCGCAAGAGGCTTATGGTCAGCAACGACAACGCCAACTCCCGGGGTCGCAAGGGGCTGACGAACAAATGCCCCAGATTGCGGGAATACATTTCCTCGAAAAACACCACGGACACGCCGAGCTGGGCGCGAAACAGCACGTCCCACAGCAGCACGGCCGCGATTAATAGTCCCGCCGCCTGCGCCACCCATTCGCTATGACCGGCCAGGAAGCGATTGATCAGCCCCCACAAGATCATCTGGACGGTCGGCCAGTACGCCAGTTCCAGCAGGCGTGGCCAAGAGGCGCGCATCAGGTAGACATAGCGCACCACCATTGCCAGAATTCGATTGATACCGGCAAGGAATTCCATGGTCGATCCTTCAAATCCGCTCGTCGCGGGCGATGTCGATGAACACCTGCTCCAGGCTCTCCCGTCCGTATTTGTGCACCAGAGTTTCAGGCGCGCCCCGGTCGACGATCCGCCCCTGCTTGAGCATCAACACGCCTTCGCACAAGCGCTCCACCTCCTGCATGTTGTGAGAGGCCAAAAGCACCGTGGCTCCGGTCCGTCGCTGATAGTCGCGCAGATAAATCCGAATCCGATCTGCGGATGACGGATCGAGGGACGCCGTCGGTTCGTCCATGAGCAGCACGGCGGGTTCGTTCAACAGCGCCTTGGCGAGCGACACGCGCGTACGCTGTCCGGCGGAGAGCGAGCCATATGGCCGTTTCAGCAGCCCTTGGAGATCGAACGTTTCGGCCAGTTCCCGCAGCCGTTCGGCTCGCTTGCAGATGCCGTAGAGGCGGGCATAGATATCGAGATTCTGAGCCACCGTCAGGCGGCGCGGCAAATCCACGTAGGGCGAGGTAAAATTCATCCGGGGCAGGGCCGCATAGCGATTCCGTATCATATCCACGCCGAGAATGCGTATTTTGCCCGAGGTGGGCAGCAACAAGCCCAACAACATGGACAAGGTCGTGGTCTTGCCGGCTCCATTGCCCCCCAGCAACGCGCAAGTGCTGCCCGCCCTCACCTCGAAGCTGATGCTGTCAACGGCAACGACCTTGCCGTAGCACTTGGAAAGCTCGGAAACTTCGATGGCGGAATGGGTCACTACTAATTGCACGAACCGGACTGAGGTTTTGCTCGGTGTACGTTCTATCCGCACTTCATCCAGCTGCGAGCGCCAGGCCGGTGTCGGCGAGAAATTGGCGGCGGGTAATTGGCATAACTCCTCCTCAGGTATTCCGGCGTATTACTCTTCGGACAAGAGATGACGCCATGATCATTCATTCTCATCTTAGTTTTGGCAAGAGGAGAACAATCTGTGGTTTGGGTCGGGGTCATTCAGACGAAAAATAGATATCCCCGTAATAAGCCACGGCATGTGCTTTGGAATCATCGGTATCGGTCATCAGGGCAACGGCATCAATATAGCGGATCGACTCGCCGAAATAGGCCTTGAAATCGGCGCGCACGTCGCGCTTTTCTCCTCGCCACTCGCCTAACCCTGCCTCGCCCGAGCGTTGGGCCAGCATGATGACGTTGTTGCCGGCGTAGGCGTTGGGCCAAGACTTGCCCTGCGGCGTCGTGCTGGCCCAGACGTAGTTGAGGGAGCGGGTGCGCCAAAACGCCAGCCCCCCGCTGACCACCACATAGATGCGCGCAGGGTAGTCATCCCCCGCCTTGGTTTGCTCCTTGAGTTGACCGAGGATGTTCTCGATGCGCCAAGACCAGTTGAGATAGGGTGTCTTTTCCAGATCAATGCGAATCTTCCGCACCAGCCCAGAAGCGCCGGCATGGCTTTCCGCCCGCAACACGCCTCGATCATCCAGAACGACCAGGGCGTAATTCGTCCTCCCCTTGAATTCCTTGCCTTCCCATTCTTCCAGCTTACGCTGGGAGAACTCTCCCACGGGAACCGTCACGGTTCCCGCGACCAGGGCAACACTGGCGGCAATCAGTGGCAAAGCCAGTTTATGCGGCTTCGGCTCATTCATAATTTCCACCGAATCCAAGAGGTTGCAGAAACTTTTCCAGCAAGCGGGGGTCGTCGAAATGGCGACGGCCGAGAAAGGCGATGGCATGGGTTCCCCACGGTCGCATCGCCCCTGCGCGGGCAACACCCTCATGCATGGCATTCGCAAAACTGCTGAGTAATGAGATCATCAAGACATCCCGTTTTTCAAACGAAAGATCGGTGTAAAATTGCGATGGGCTGAGGGTTCGGATTTCGGACGGCCAAGCAGGTCCTCCGTATCTCCAAGACCCCGTGGCGACAATAATATGGAGACCGCGCGTCATGCAAACCGTTCCGCAGCCGGGCATGAATAGGATCAGGGCGCTCATCACCGGGCTGATCGTCTTGCTCGCCGTTGCGGCGAACGAGGCTCGCTCGGAAGACTGGATTTACACCGTCCGCCCAGGGGATAACCTCTGGGACCTGGCTGAGGAATATCTGATCAACCGATCCTATTGGCAACGGTTACAGGCACTGAACGCGGTCGAAGACCCTTACCATATCCCTCCCGGAACACGCTTGCGCGTCCCTGTCGGCTGGTTGAAAAAAGGCCCCATCTTGGCGAGGATTCGCAGCGTCGAGGGAACGGCCGAAGCAGTCGAAGACGATACCGGCAAAGTCACTTCTCTGGAAACCGGCGCCCTCCTGGTGACGGGCGATACGGTGCGCACCGGCGAGGATGCGAGTGTCGTCCTGGAATTCGTCGACGGCTCGCGGTTGCTGCTGCAGTCCGAGAGCGAGTTGACGCTGGATCGCCTCGGCATTTACGGCGCTACCGGGATGACGGATACGCACTTACGATTGCGAAAAGGGCGCTTGGAGATCCGGGTCGCACCCAAGAAGGGGGAAGCGAGCCGGTTCGGAATCTCCACGCCTTCCGCCGTGACCTCGGTCCGGGGCACCGACTATCGCGTCGGTTCGGACGCGGTATTGGCGCGATCGCGCGCCGAAGTGCTAAAGGGCCGGGTTGACGTCGGCAGCGGCGGAATCACCCGCGAGATTCCGAGCGGGTTCGGAACGATCGTCTCCGCCAATGAACCTCCGCAGCCCCCGGTCAAGCTGCTTGCTTCCCCTGATCTCTCCCAGCTGCCCGAAACCTTCGACCGCTCTCCCCTTCAGTTCAACCTGCCGGGCTCGCTGGAAAACCGAGGCTACCGCGTTCAGATTGCAACGTCGCAAGAACAGGGCGCGCCCCTGTTCGACCGGACGTTTGCATCGGAACGAATCCGAGGACCGGACCTGCCCGATGGCGAATACCTGCTCCGCGTCCGTGGAATCGATTCCCATGGACTGGAAGGCCTGAACGGAGAACGGCGTTTTGTCCTGAACGCCCGCCCGGAGCCGCCCTTCCCCTTAGAGCCCAAACCCGAGGCCGGCGTGCAGGAGGAGAGCCCGCAATTCGCCTGGTCGCAATCGGAGAATATCAAGGCCTACCGTTTTCAGCTCGCCCATGACGTACGCTTTAACAAAACCATCGTCGACATTGCCGATTACCCGGATGTCCGTTTGACCATCGATCGAAAGCTTGCACCGGGCAAATACTTCTGGCGCGTCGCCTGCGAGGACCAACGCGAGGGACCGGGCCCGTTCAGCGACCCTCAGGAATTTCGGCGGGTACGCCCGGCACCGCAACTGGAACAGCCGGAAATTTCCGAGGAGTCCGTCGTGGTCCGCTGGCGCGCCGGCCTTGCGGGTCAGCAGTATCAGTTTCAACTCTCGGGGGATCGGGCTTTTGCGAGCATGCTCGTCGACAGCCGCACTTCCGAACCCCGCATACAGATTTACCGTCCCGAAGCCGGACGTTATTTCATGCGTATCAGGACCATCGAGAGCGATGGTTTCGTCGGTCTTTTCGGTCCCGTCCAAACCGTGGATATTCCTTCCGACGGTCTGTATTGGTGGCTGCTGCTGTTGCCGCTGTTCGGTTTGTTCGCGCTGTAATTCCGCCGTGAAATTCAAGTTGCCATTGCGCAATCCCTTATCCGATGGCGCAGTCTTTGCTATCGCGCTCCTCGCGCTCAGCTGGGGATTAATTTGTTTCGACACCCTCGGAAGGTGGGATCAGCTGGTTTACGATGCTGAGCTGAGATTTTTTTCCCGGCCAGCCAACCAAGAGATCGCCATCATCGCGATCGATGAGTACAGTCTGCAACGGCTGGGGCGCTGGCCCTGGTCGCGCCGCATCCATGCCGACCTGATCGACAAGCTCACCGCCGCCGGAGTCAAGGCCATCGGCCTGGATGTCATTTTCGCCGAGCCCGACGCCAGTGATCCCGAGGCCGATGAACGACTGGCGCAATCCCTCCGCCGCAGCGGACGGGTCGTGCTGCCGGTCTTGCCCGAGCGCTCGAGCGTCACATCCGGCCTCTCGGCAACCCTGCCCCTGCCCAGCTTGGCGGCTTCGGCGGCGGGTTTGGGGCATGTCGATATCGAGCTGGACGAAGATGGTATTGCCCGCAGCGTCTATCTCAAAGCCGGCATCGATTCGCCGACCTGGTCATTCTTCGCCTTGGCCATGCTTGAAGCCGCCAAGACCGATACCCGCAACAGCTTGAGCGGCGAACGCTCCCCTCGATCCACATTGAACGACTCTTCTCATTTCTGGAAACGGGACTATCTCATCCATATTCCGTTTTGCGGCCCCTCGGAACACTTCCCCCGGTTTTCTTACGCGGAGGTACTGAATGATGAGACAGTCGCACCCGGCCTTCGCGATAAATACGTACTAGTCGGTGCGACCGCTGCGGGATTGGGCGTTACCTTAGCGACGCCGGCGCCGGGTCGAACTGCCTCCATGTCGGGCATCGAATTCAACGCTCAGGTTCTGGATACCTTGCTTCAAGGCTTGGCTGTCCGCAAACTTCAACTCGGGTGGAGCCTCTTGCTGACTGCGGCATTGGTGCTGTGCCCGGTGTTCGCCTTCAATTTCCTGCCCCTACGCTGGACCTTGCCGGTCACGGTATTATTTTCGCTGCTGGCGGTTGCGATCAGCGTCATTTGGTTCCGGGTTTTCCTGCTTTGGTACCCGCCGACGGCCGCCGTGCTGACCCTGTCGCTGGGTTATCCCTTCTGGAGCTGGCGCCGACTCGAGCTCGCCGTGAAGGCGTTGCATGAGGAAAAAGAGCGCGCCAGCGCCACCCTCAATTCGATCGGCGATGCAGTCATCGCCACAGATGCTGTCGGCATCGTGCAGTATATGAATCCCGTCGCGGAAACGCTGACCGGCTATGACCTGCAACAGGTTCAAGGTCGCCATATCGATGCGGTGTTGACGGTCAGGACATCCCAGACCCAAGCGGCGATCGGATTCAAAGGTTTCGCCAGATACCTGAAAAGCGGTCGCGCCGTCAAGCTCACCGACCCTCATTTCCTAAAAAGCCACCTCGGCAAGGAATGCGCCGTTCGCATTTCCGCGAATCCGATCCGCGAACCGTCGGGAAAGATACGGGGCATGGTGCTGGGTTTGAGCGATATTACCGAAACGCTGCGCATCACCCGGCAGATGGCTTATCTGGCGACACACGACAACCTGACCCAACTGCCAAACCGGAATCTGTTCGAAGACAGGCTCGCGCAAGCGATCGCGAACGCACAACGGCAGAGACTGCAATTCGCCGTCATATTCATCGATTTGGACGGTTTCAAGAAAATCAACGACGGTATGGGGCATGCCGTGGGCGACATGCTGCTGACCGAGGTCGCCCGGCGTCTTCGCACCCATGTGCGCCAGTCGGACACAGCCGCCCGCTGGGGTGGCGATGAGTTCGTACTGCTTGTCGAACGTCTGGCCGACAAAGCGGCAGCGGCTGAAATCGCCCACAAGATGGTCGGCGCTCTGTCGCAGCCATTCGACTTCAAAGGACAGGAACTCTATGTCACGCCCAGCATCGGCATCAGTCTGTTCCCCGGCGACGGAACGGAAGCGGAAACCTTATTGATGCGGGCGGACGCCGCGATGTATGAGGTCAAACAGAGCGGAGGAAACAATTTCAGATTCTACTCGGAGGACATCAACGACTGGGCCGCCGAACGCCTGGTGCTGGAAAAGGAAATGCATTATGCGCTGAGACGAGGTGATTTCGAGGTCTTTTATCAGCCGCAGATCGAGCCGCACAGCCGCAGAATCATCGGCGCCGAAGCGCTGATACGCTGGCGGCATCCGGAAAAAGGATTGATCGCACCGGCAAAATTCGTCCCGCTCGCCGAGGAAACCGGCCTCATCAATCCGCTCGGGAAATGGATCATCCAAAGCGTTTGCCAACAAATCAAAGCTTGGCAAATGGGGAATATTCCGGCGACGTGCGTCGCGGTCAACCTCTCCCCGAGGCAGTTCCTGCAAAGCGACCTATTCGACCAGATAGCCGGCGCCCTCGATGGAACCGGCATCAATCCCGCTTTGCTCAAATTCGAAATCACCGAAAGCCTGGTTATGAAGGATGTCGAGCGGGTCGCCGCCACATTGAGAGACATCAGGCGATTGGGCGTCAAGGTTTCCATCGACGACTTCGGCACGGGTTACTCATCGCTTAGTTTTCTCCAGCGCTTCCCCATCGATCAATTGAAGATCGATCAATCCTTCGTCCGCCAAGTGGCAAGCAACACCGATGACGCGGCCATCGCTCAGGCGATCATCGTGCTCGCTCGGAGCTTGCGAATGAAGGTCATCGCGGAAGGCGTGGAAACCCGTTCGCAGATGTTGTTCTTCAAGGATCGCAATTGCGACGGCATCCAGGGACACTACTATTGCCCGGCCTTGCCGGCCAGCGATATGACCAGACTGCTCGGCACAACCGGCGGCGTCTTCGCTGCGGACAGGGCGAACAACTGATGCCTTGGGGCCCCCATGCTCAGAAAAATTGACTGTTTTACTGGGAGATCGGTATAGTGGCTATAGCTTCAGCCTCAGCACCATTTTCGGGGAGTGAATTCGTGCGATTAACGACTAAAGGCCGTTATGCCGTAACCGCCATGCTTGATCTCGCCTATCACTGCGGAAAAAGACCGGTTACTCTGACCGATATCGCCAAGCGGCAGAATATTTCGCTGTCCTACCTCGAGCAGCTTTTCGCCCGCCTGCGCCGTGCCGGGATGGTTGAAGGCGTGCGGGGACCGGGCGGCGGCTATCAACTCAGCCGGGATTCCACGCAAATCAACATTGCTGACATCATCGCAGCGGTCGATGAAACCATCGACTCGACCCGCTGCGGTGGCAAATCGAACTGCCAGAATGCCAACCCCTGCCTCACCCATGACTTGTGGATGGGCCTGAGCGAGCAGATCCGCCACTACCTGGCGACCATTAGCCTGGATGATTTGCTGCAACGCAAAGCCGTGCGCCAGGTCGCCGAACGCCAGGACAAACAGCCGACCCCTGGCATCGAGGTATTGATCCGGAGCGAATCGAGGCTTTGATCGCCTCATCGGCATGACCTACCTGGACCACAACGCGACCACGCCCCCGGACGAGCGGGTGCTGGAAGCGATGCTGCCGTATCAAGGCCGGTTTTTCGGCAATCCCTCCAGCCTTTACCGCCTGGGAAGAATCAGCCGGGGTGCGATCGACGCGGCGCGAGAGCAGGTGGCCGCCCTGGTGGGCGCACAGCCGAGCGAGGTGATTTTTACCGCTTCGGGCACGGAAGCCAATAATCTCGCGCTGAAGGGCTTGGCGTACAGGTTACCGGCAGGCGTGATCGCCGCCGGCGCGACGGAACACCCTTCGGTGCTGGCTCCCTTGGAATTTCTGACAAAGCTCGGTTGGGAGGTCAGAACCATCGCTGTCGACGGCGACGGCCAAATCGACAACGCTGGCCTGAACACGCTGCTCGCGGGCGCCGTGCGCTTTGCGACCGTGATGTTGGCGAACAACGAAACCGGCGTCATCCAGGATGTTTCAAGACTGGCCCTATGGCTGCGGGAGCGCGGTGCTTTTCTCCATTGCGACGCGGTGCAGGCGGCGGGCAAGATGCCGCTGGAGTTCAAGACTTGCGGGGCGCATCTGCTCTCGATTTCCGCCCACAAGATTTATGGCCCCAAAGGCGCCGGGGCGCTGATCGCGGATAAATCCGTTCCGCTGGAACCCCTGCTGCACGGAGGCGGCCAGGAACGTGACTTGCGCGGAGGCACCGAAAACGTGGCCGCCATCGTCGGTTTCGGCAAGGCGGCGGAACTCGCCCATGCGGAAATGGATGCGCGCCACAGCCAACTCCTCAAGCTACGGCAGAGGCTCGAAGCGGGCTTGGAAAATCTGCCGCGAGTCACCATATTTGCAAAAGGGGCGGCGCGTCTGTCCAATACCCTTCAGTTCGGCATCGCCGGGATCGACGGAGAAACCCTGGTGATGGCGCTGGATCGGCAGGGATTCGCGGTTTCCAGCGGTTCGGCGTGTGCCAGCGGCGCGGGCGAGCCCAGCCCGGTACTGCTGGCGATGGGCGTCAGTCCGACGAGCGCGAAAAGCGCCATCCGGGTGAGTCTGGGCAAGGACAACAAGGATAGCGACGTCGACCGTTTCCTGGCCTCTTTGACCGGCGTCATGGCCGGTTTCGGCTTGGCAGTCCCTGCCGTCTGAAACAGGACGCCAACCGACGATTTCTTTCAACACTTAACAACAGTTTGAATCATGTCAGTCACACTCACCGAAAAAGCGGCGAAGCAGATCGCCAAACAGCTCGAAAAACGCGGCAAGGGTCTCGGTTTGCGGCTAGGGGTCAAAAAAGCCGGCTGCTCCGGTTTCGCCTATACGATCGACTACGCGGACGAACTGACGCAAGACGATCAGGTCTTCGAGCAACATGGCGTCAAGGTGATCGTCCAATCGAAGGAACTCGGCTATCTGGACGGCGTCCAAATCGACTTCGCACGGGAAGGCATCAACGAGGCTTTTCGTTTCAATAACCCCAAAGCCAAGGGCACTTGCGGCTGCGGCGAGAGCTTTACCGTCTGAATCTCTCCCGGCCTCAAGTCTGTCATTATCAAGGCGCCAAAATTCCAGTAAAATTGGCGTTTTAATTCGCCCCGGGCGACCGGGCATGCGAAAATCTCACTTTCAATCCATCCCTTAGCCAACCAACCCCTCACTCAAGTCGTAGGAGATCCAATGGCGGTAGAACGCACGATATCCATCATCAAGCCGGACGCGGTCGCCAAGAACGTGATCGGCGAGATCTACAGCCGGTTCGAAAAGGCCGGGCTCAAAATCATCGCCGCCAAGATGGCGCAGCTGAGCCGCCAACAGACCGAGGGTTTTTACGCCGTCCATAAGGAACGCCCGTTCTTCAACGACCTGGTAAGCTTCATGATCAGTGGTCCGGTGATGATTCAGGTGCTCGAGGGCGAGAATGCCATCGCCAAGAATCGCGAGCTGATGGGCGCGACCAATCCCGCGCAGGCCGCACCCGGCACCATCCGCGCCGATTTTGCCGTCAGCATCGACGAGAACGCGGTACACGGCTCCGACAGCCCGGAAACGGCGGCCTGGGAAATCGCATACTTCTTCAAGGACAATGAAATCTGCCCCCGCACCCGTTAATCCGGGCGACAAGATCAACCTCCTCGCCTTCGACCGGAAGGCGATGGAGGACTATTTTCGCGAAATTGGCGAAAAGCCTTTCCGCGCGGTGCAACTGCTGCAGTGGATACACCAGCGCGGAATCACCGATTTCGCCCTCATGTCCAATCTGAGCAAGGCCTTGCGCAGCTTCCTGGAAGAGCACGGCGAGATCCGCCCGCCGGAAATCGTCTACGCGCAGAAATCCGCCGACGGCACCCGCAAATGGCTGCTGCAAGTCGATTCGCAGAACCGCATCGAAACGGTCTTCATTCCCGAGGAGGGGCGCGGCACCCTGTGCGTTTCCTCCCAGGTGGGCTGCGCCCTCAATTGTTCTTTTTGCTCCACCGCGCAACAAGGCTTTAACCGCAATCTGAGCGTCGCCGAAATCATCGGCCAGCTTTGGGTCGCCCAGCGCGAACTCGGCGGGGCGGCACGCATCACCAATGTGGTTTTGATGGGCATGGGCGAACCTCTGCTCAATTTCAACAACGTGGTCAGCGCCATCGACCTGATGATGGACGACTTCGCCTATGGTCTTTCCAAGCGTCGGGTGACCTTGAGCACATCGGGCGTGGTGCCGGCGCTGGACCGGCTGGCCGAGGTCAGCGATGTGAGTCTGGCGGTATCCCTGCATGCGCCGGACGACAGGCTGCGCGACCAGTTGGTGCCGATCAACCAAAAGTATCCGCTGCGCGAGTTGCTGGCCGCCTGCAAGCGTTACGTCGGCAAGGAACACCGCCGCAAGGTTACGTTCGAGTATGTCATGCTCGCCGGAGTGAACGACGCCCCGGTCCAAGCCAGGGCGCTGGTGAAACTGCTCAGCAACGTGCCGGCCAAGGTCAACCTCATTCCCTTCAACCCCTTCCCGAACGCCGGCTACCAGTGTTCGAGTCCTGCGGCCATCGACCGTTTCAGCCTGATTCTGCAGGAGGCGGGGCTCATCACCACAACCCGCCGGACCCGGGGTGATGACATCGACGCCGCCTGTGGCCAGTTGGTGGGCCGGGTCAACGACAGAAGCCGTCGGCACATCCGGCTCGGAGTGCAAGCCCCATGAAAACGCATGCACTGATCCTGCTGGCGGCTACCCTCGTCCTGACGGGCTGTTCGTCCACGTCCAAGAAAGAGCCGGGTGAAACCAGCGTTGCCGATATCTATGTGCAGAAAGGCGTCCAGTACATGGAGAGTGGCCAGCTCGACGTCGCCCTCCAGGACTTGCAGCACGCTATCGAACTGGACGGGCGCAACAGCGAGGCGCACAACGCCATCGCCGTGCTGTACGGAAGGCTCGACCGTCCCGGTGACGCCGAAACGCATTTCAAGCGCGCGCTGTCCCTGGATTCGAACAACGCCAGCACACTGAACAACTACGGTCGTTTTCTCTGCGCCCGTGGGCAGTACGACCAGGCTATGGACTATTACCGGCAGGCGATCGGCTCCCCGCTCTATTCGCAGCCCTGGGTCGCACTGACCAATGCCGGCCTGTGCGCGCGGTCTTCCGGCAAGAAAGCCGAAACCGAAGAATATCTCCGCAAGGCGCTGGAGAAAAACCCCGCATTTCCGCCGGCGCTGCTGGAAATGGCGAAGCTCAGCTTCGAAAACGGGCAATTCATGTCCGCGCGCGCCTTTTTGCAGCGTTACGAAGCCGTCGCCGCACCCACCGCGGAGGCCCTGTGGATTGGCGTCCAGACCGAGCAGGCATTGGGCAATTCCCAGGCGGTGGGCGATTACATCAACACCCTGCGCAGCCGCTTCCCGGACAGCCGGGAAGCCCTGCAAGCCCGAAGGCTGCAGTCCGATTACTGAACCCTCCAACCGCGACTTCTCAATGACGGACAAAATCCAAGCGATCCGGGGCATGCACGATATCCTCCCGGATCAAACCCCACGCTGGCAGGGCGTCGAGGCGGTTTTCCGCCGGATCCTGTCGGCCTACGGCTATCAGGAAATCCGCCTGCCCATCGTCGAGAAAACGGAGCTGTTCAAACGCTCGATCGGCGAGGTGACCGACATCGTCGAAAAGGAGATGTACACCTTCGACGACCGTAACGGCGATTCGCTCACCCTGCGCCCCGAAGGCACGGCGGGCTGCCTGCGCGCCTGCCTGGAACAGGGCCTGTTGCACTACCCAGCCCACCGGCTTTGGTATCAGGGGCCGATGTTCCGCCACGAGCGGCCGCAGAAGGGGCGTTACCGCCAGTTCCACCAAATGGGCGTGGAAGCCTACGGCATGTCCGGACCGGACAT
>DATIXD010000289.1:0-5000 GCA_035518875.1 Methylococcaceae bacterium
GGCTTGCTTCGGCGGATGTTGCCCGGCCTTGAGGGCCGTTGCCTATCCGAGGAACTGATTGCCGAGCGACGGGCCGAGGCAGCCCGTGAGTGAGGCCGTGCTGGATGCATCGGCCCTCCTGGCTTACCTCAACGAGGAACCTGGGTTGTCCGAATTGCGTCCCTTACCCATTTTGCGGTGCTGCCGTGTTGGGCATCCCTATGATGTTTCCACTCGACGGCGCCAAAGTACTCAGCTCATTTAGCCTGTGCGGGCTCTTCAGCACTATTTGCATCTTGACCTCCCGTAAGCAATAGGCGAGGTGAATCCGCCGACCCACCTCGCTGACGCCATTCTCGTCCGTCAAAAAGGGCCATTGCGTTTAACTTCCGGTAACTTGACACAGCACTTCTCGTTTTATCGATCGTCGCCGTCTTCCCCGGCTGAGGCAGGCACAGACGGTCTGACGGGTACGACTGTTCCGGACAGTACCCAGGCCTTCTGGCTCGGCGCAAACCGAGGCGCTAGCAACCCGTCGTTGATCTCCCGCGTCACAGCGAAACGTTTGAACGTCGGCGCAGGAAGAAACAGTCGGCGATTGTTCGGAAATCCATCCGAGGCGGTATCGATATCACCTTCCACGGCAGAAATAACACCGTCGATGACGCCATCCTTGACTGTTGTTTCTACTCGGGCGACTTCCGCCGCGTATGCATCGAACAGGCGCGTGTTGAAGTCGGTGACTCCCGGCTCAAACGAGGCGAGACGCTCGTACACGTCCAGCATGATCTCATTGGCTAAACCACTGGGAATGAAGCGCATCCGGAACTCCCGCTGCGAGTCGTCCGTATCCTCCTCGGAGGCGAGATCGAATTTATCCGGGTCGCGCGGGCCGGATGCTTGAAGCACACCTTGATTGTTCGGATTGTCCCCGTACTTGACCGGGTCGTTATTGATGCCGTGGGGCCCCGAGCCGGGCACGATGGATTGGAGCGCTCCGACTTGGCCCGCTTCAAACGTCCCCGGCATGCCGCCGGTGAACGGCAGCTCATACAGAGGATGGATCCAGTTTGTGGTGTAGTTGAACTCCCAGTAGGCGTGGCAATCGCTTTGCTGCAGGCAGTTGTAAGCGCCCATGCTGAGCTGGATGGGCACGACGTTGGTCTGTTTGTCAGGAAACACATCCTTTGGGCTGGGGAATCGCACCGCATTCCCGTCTGTCGTGAACAGGACGTCCTTCCCCTTGGCGACCTCTTTGACGTCATTGTGGCCGGACCCCATGGCCTTCAGGGCGTCCGCATCGGCCTGGAGCAGTGTCCCGAATTGTGCATGCCCGTCGGGGCGAGGCTTTTTATTGACGGGGGCAACCCGAAGGTCATGGATCATCCAGCCTTCATACCAGCCGCTCTCGTTGTTGATGACGAATAGCGGATCTATGTCGGTAAAAATATCGATGAAAGCGCCGGGGTCATTGGGGTCTGTCGGCAGGTCGGGTTTGGGCTCCAAGACCACCCGTACAGCACCGAGCGTTGGCAGGCCGCAATCACCACCGGTGGCGGTCAGCATGGCTTGGTCGTTGACACCCTTTATCAGGCGGGTGAACGGATTCGGCTCGAAGCCCTTCGTATCGAGCAGATAATACTGAAAGAGCTGGCTGGGTTTGGGCTTGTTATTGCCAACATGAGCTTCGGCGTAAGCCTGTGTGGGCAGCTGGCTGTGAGGCCGCCCGGCCAGTGTGGCGAGCCGGTCTTTGAGAGCATTCGGCAAATGGCTGATATCTCCTCGGGTAAGCACGTTGCTTATATCGCGTTGAGCATCGGGATTCGGATGGCATGGGGGCGGTGGCTTGATTCCCCCCGTGATCCTTGCTGGTTGGTCGGAAAGATTTTCGCTCGTAGCAAGCACGGCGCATGGTAGCGAAACGAGGCAAGTGCCGAAACTTAGCAGAGCGCTAGCTAGACATGGGCTTTTCATAGGAGGCTCCTCCGCAGTTAGCGGGAAATCAGGGCGTCGCGAAATGCAACCACTCCTGTTGCATATCATTTATTCCCGGCTGCCAACCAAAGGTTCACCCCGGAAGAGCCAAATTAATGAGGCCAAGTCGGCGTTGGTGCGCGAATCAGTCGAAGGACGGATTCATCTCCCTCCTGCGGGGTTTACCCGACTCTCCGGGAAACCGACTGTGTTGCGTTAGTTTTCGATGAGCGCAGACCGGCTATTGGCAGGCGCAATTAGGCTGCCAATGAATAGAACTGTTCGGCGGCGGACAGAGCCGGTCCTTCGACCGTGAGCACCTGACCTTTCTTGAGCATGTGCACTTGTCCGGTAGACCGTGCTGCCGAACCGCTTTCTTGAAAAACCGCAACGCGGCTTTCTTGTTGCGATGGGCGGTGAGGAGGAAATTGATGGTCTGGCCGTTCCTGTCGACGGCGCGGTAGAGGTATTTCCACTGGCCTTCGATCTTGATGTACGTCTCATCCATCCGCCAGCTCTTGCCGACCAGGCGCTTTCTCCCTTTCCGGAAAGCGGCCTCCCGTTTCAGCGTGAACTTCTGAACTCAGCAGTAGATGTTCGAATAATCGACCACTATCCCCGCTCCGCCATCATTTCCTTCAGGTTCCGATAACTCAGCGGATAGGCCAGGTGCCAGCGCACGCAGGTGAGGATGATGTCTTTTTCGATGCGTGGCCTTTGAAATCGATCACGCGGGTAATCGGCGGTGTTCGTTGGGCAGATAGCTTATCGACACTGTGGCTCCCTCTGCTAACGCAACAGAACCGCTCGCCCTAAACCCGCGTGAACGTGAGTTCAGTCGGTTCTCAATACCGATGCCCCGGATCCACGTTTCGAAATCCGCGCCGTGTTTGACATTGAACCCCTGGGCCCTGATACGGAATTAACACCATGCCTATCCGCAGAACTTGTTATCAGCGGCGGACGAGAACGCATGCTTTTGCTTTCGTAAACTCAATCGGGGAAAAACCATGAACACCAAACTAATGAAATGGAGCTGCGATATGAGAGTCGACGGATTCGTCGGTTCTCCCTTCGCAGCCATCGCCCTATTATTCGGGCTTGTGGTCGCGACGTCCGTGAGCTTCGCGCAGGGGCCGCCCACCATTCGGTGGCAGGCCAACGATGCCGCCAGAACGCTTAGCTATTCCAAAGATGGCCTCCTGATCGCGGATGCGGGGGTCGGCGTCACGATTACCCTGCGCAGCGCCCCGGACGGACGGCTGGTGAGGACGATCCGTGACCGGAGCGGTATCAACTCAGTCGCGTTCTCACCCGATGGTACGTTGCTGGCCGACGGCCGCACCAATGGCTCAGGGTCCAATCTCAAGATTTTCAGCGTAGTGGATGGGTCCCTGGTTCGCACCTTGAGCGGCCACTCGAACGCCACGCGCTCGGTCGCGTTCTCACCCGACGGGACCTTGCTCGCCTCGGGGGGTGATGACAGGACGGCCAGACTGTGGCGGGTATCGGATGGCGCGCTGCAGCGCACCCTTGCCGATGGAAGCCGGGTTCACTCGGTGGCCTTCGCGCCTGACGGAAACACGGTGGTAAGCGGTGACCAGGGCGGGTCGGTCAAGCTCTGGCGGGTTTCCGACGGGACCTTGTTGCGGACGCTGACGGGCTTCTCCGGAATAGTAACCCAAGTTGCGGTCTCGCCCGATTCCAATTTGATCGCCGCGTCGAGCCTGGACGGAACGATCCGGCTGTGGGGATCCGACGGCAGGCTGGTGAGTGTCCTCAGACTCCCGCCCAGCACCCCAACCGGCTCCGTCACGTCGATCGCGTTCTCGCCGGACGGCACGACGCTGGTGACGGGAAACGACGAGGTAAACCCGTCTCCGGAGCATGGCACGTTGCGCTTCTACCGAGTGTCCGACGGCGCCCTGCGGCAGGTCTACGACCGGCAAACTGATGTCTACGTGAGTTCGGTCTTTTTTTCTCCGCTCGGTGACTCGTTTGCCTATGCTCGGGCCATCGACGGTGTGCTGACCGTCACCGTTAACCCGTTCTGATCGCCCTATTTTCTTGCCCCGGGCGGACCTCACCAGCCCGGGGCTGTGCCCACCGTTTCCGGCTCGCTTCGGCCCCACCGGCGCAGTCCGCATCGAACCGTGGTCTTCGCGAGAAATGGGTCATTGGGGCGCCTGACCGAGGAGTTCAAGCCAGCCACCGCGCCCATTCAGGCCACCTTCGGCCGCCACCGTTCCACATCACGGTTTCACGGGTTACCCACAGAAGCTGTGGATAACCGTATCTTGACAAACCCGTCCGTCAAACCCTTGAGCCCGACCGATTGGATTGGCTCAAAATTAGTCAACGGACCGCCCTTGCGATCCGCCCTACCCGACCGGCTTTACCGCTACGCATTCGCCTGCCAACGTCCACCGTCGGCGCTTTGCCAATGGGCGCCTCGACCTCGGCCCGTGTTGATGGCCGCTCCTACAGCACCGATGGTTCCTCTGCGGTGAGTGATAACCGCCCTCCCCTGCCGGCTCAAAAAGCTGGCCATTCTCCGGCAAGCCGCACCGGCCGCGGCCTGGCACGGCATCCCGCGGGCGCTACCGGCCATTACCGCCAAGGCCAGATAAGGTTGATTATCTGGCGCTATACATGTACTCAATTCGCTTTATTAGTAATACACTAATAAAAATGATTGATTAAATGCCGCACTTTTAGGTCAAAGCGAGGTCAACCGCCATGCCCAAAGTCACCGACACCTACGAGCGCGCCTATGCGGCCTGCGACCAGCTGGCCGCCCAGGGCCTCAAACCCACCGTGAAGCGCGTGGCCGAGCACATCGGCGTCAACACCCCGGCCCTGATCAGTCCGGCGATCAAGGATTGGCTGGTCTCATCGGCAGCCGACCGGCAGGAACGCTTGCAGATTCCCGAGGTCCCCGACGCGCTGGTGGAATCCGTCTCCGCACAGTGGCGGCTGGCAGTGGAATCGGCCCGCCAGGCGCTGGCCGCCGAGCGCGCGGCGTTCGAGCAGGAAAAAACGAAAAT
>DATIXD010000290.1:0-6443 GCA_035518875.1 Methylococcaceae bacterium
GAGTAAAGCCCGAAGAGGGCGAACATGAGAAATACGTGTTATCGCCGGTATAGAGATTAATAGGACGCTATAGCAGATCGGGGTTGGCGCATTAGGAAAGCTTCATTCTTTGATTCTAGAGGTAACCCAACATGTCTGATCTCCACTCAATTCCGCCATATCATGCCCCGATCGCAAAGATTCGGGGTCGCGCCGGCTCACCGTCGGGTTCTGAACCAATGCGTCTGCCACAAGCTGGGGCTAATAAAAGGGCGCGTTCCGGTATTCCGAGCCAATCGGGGCCGGATCACCCACAGCTCGAACGCATTGAACAGCTGCCGCGGGATGTCGGCTGGTTGCTGTTCGGCGTCGGTTTCGCGGGTTTTGTCGCGCCCGGCGTGTTCGGTCTGCCGTTCATGGTCGCGGGCGGAATGATCCTTTGGCCAAGGACCACCAGCCGTTTGCACGGTTTACTTGGGAAACGTTCGCCACAAACCACGAATGCCGGAATCAAACAAATCTGGCGTTTCCTCGACGACCTGGAAAGACGTTATCCGAGCACAAGTAGACGATGAAAGACTCCGGTAGTGCCGGCCGAAACCCACTGCTGGGCATCGGCAACACCCTATTGTCATGGATGTTGCTGTTCGTGCCACTGTGTTTTTTGGTTCATTGGCTGGGATTCGAGCCGCTGCTGGTGTTCTTCATTGCCGGCTTGGCGATTGTGCCCCTGGCAGCGACGATTGCCAGTGCGACGGAGAACATCGCCGGTACCGTCGGTCCTGCTTTGGGCGGATTGCTCAATGCGACCTTCGGCAATGCGACGGAGATGGTGATTGCGATCGTAGCGCTTTCCGGGGGCTTGGTCGATGTCGTCAAGGCCAGCATCAGCGGGACGATCATTGCTAATCTGCTGCTGGCACTGGGAGTCGGTATGCTGTTGGGGGGATTAAGGCGGCCTGAGCAGGAATTCCGGTCGCAGGTCGCCAGGATCAACGCCTCTTCACTCAATCTCGCGCTGGTCGTGTTGTTGACGCCAGCCGCCATCCACTATACCTCCCCGGGATTGGACGTTTTGAGAATTGAGCATTTTTCTTTGGTGGCAGCCACTTTGTTGCTGGCCTTCTACGTGTTGTCGATGGTTTTCTCGATGAAGACGCATCGCCATTTATATGAGCTCAGTCTGGATGGAAGCGATGCCAATGAGGCGGGAGGACTCACTGCATTGGAGAACAACCTCTCGCTTCACAAACAAGTTGGCAAGTTGCTGGTAGCCAGCATCGTTCTGGTGTTTGTGTCAGAGGTGCTGGTGGATAGCCTGGTGGCCGCAATTAGTTCTTTAGGCCTGACCCAGTTGTTTACCGGCGTGATTCTGATCCCCCTATTCGGCGGCGTGGTGGAGTATATCGCCGTGATCACCTTCGCGCGGAAGAACAAGATGGACCTGGCCGTGAGCGTGGCGATGGGCTCGAGCCTGCAGATTGCCCTGTTCGTGGCGCCCATTCTGGTACTCGTTGGACAACTGATGGGCCAGCCAATGAATCTGGAGTTCCAGCCGTTCGAACTGCTCGCCATCGCGATCGCGGTCGTCATTACCAATTCCATTAGTACCGATGGACGTTCCAACTGGCTTGAAGGTGTGCTGTTGATGGTGACCTATGCGGTGATAGCCGCAGCCTTTTATTTCCACCCGTAGTGTCTCCAGGTCACCCTCAAGTTCCAAGCGACCCAATTGGCACCGAGGCTGACGCGACGGGCCATCCCGGAAAAGCTGTCAGTGCCAAAAGGCGTCTATGACGTGGCTGCGGATGAAGTCTGGGTGAGCGTCGGCGCGGGACCTGATATCACCGCGACCCAAAACTTGAGCCTCGGCAGCAGCCATAGGCCGCCTCCGATGTTCATCCGTGCAATCAGGTCAAATCGTTTTTCGGCAAACTCGGCAGCATCCAGGCCTCCACTCTACCAAACACCGATAATTAGGTTTCAGTAATTTCCTGAAAGACCCTTGGATTCCGCCTTTTGAGAGTGCTAGCATGCATTTCCATTCAGCATGGTCCAGAAGTTCTTCGAGTCGCTGACGCCGCTGTGCGGTTGAAATATCAGGGGGACCCATGTCGGTTACGAAGACCAGGATTTGGCCTTTGCCTATATTTCAAGGCCTCTTGCCGGTAACAAAATCTCAGGTGATGAGCGAGGTCATTGCCGGCATTACCCTGGCTGCGCTCGCCATCCCGGAGGTTATGGGCTACACCAAGATAGCCGGCACGCCGGTTATCACAGGTCTTTATACCCTCCTGATCCCTACGGCCTTGTTCGCCATCTTCGGATCTTCACGGCACCTGGTGGTCGGCGCTGATTCGGCCACGGCGGCGATTCTGGCAGCGGGTTTGGCAGGGCTAGCCTCCACCGGTTCTGCCGCTTACATGGCCTTCGCCGGAGTGAGCGCCTTCATCGCCGGTGGTTTTCTCTTTCTCGCCCGCATTATCGGTCTCGGTTTTCTCGCCGATTTCTTGTCGAGAACCGTCCTGGTGGGTTTTCTGACCGGTGTGGGCATCCAGGTCGCATTAGGCGAGATCACCGGCATGTTGGGCTTGAAGGGCGGCGGGCACGGCACGCTCGGCAAGATCATCACCGACCTGCAGCAGATCGACTATATCAACTGGTACGCGGTGGCAATCTCGATGATAGTGCTGGCGGTCACTGTCGGTTGCAAACGCATATCGAGGAAAGTGCCGGGGGCGCTGATCGCGGTGATCGGCGCCACGGCGGCGAGCTGGGCTCTGAACCTGGAAGCTCTGGGTGTGCAGGTGGTCGGCGCAGTCCCCAGCGGGTTGCCTCATATTGGCCTGCCCCAGGTCGTCTGGAACGTGGGCCTGATCGAGAAGCTGGCGCCGACGGCCTTTGCCATGTTCGTGGTTATCCTCGCCCAGAGCGCCGCAACCTCGCGCGCCTATGCCGTCCGCTATAACGAACGCTTTAGCGAAGACACGGATATGGTAGGGCTTGGTCTGGCCAATTTGGGTGCAGGACTGTCCGGTACTTTCGTCGTCAACGGCAGCCCGACCAAAACCCAGATGGTCGATAGCGCCGGCGGAAGAACCCAGCTGTCCCAGATCATGACCGTCATCATTGTCCTCGTGGTCCTGCTTTTCCTCACCCGCCCTCTCGCGTACATGCCTGAAGCGGTGCTGGCCTCGGTGGTGTTCCTGATCGGTGTCGATCTTATTGACATTGGAGGCATGCGCAGAATCTACTTCCAGCGCCGCGTGGAATTCTGGGTCGCCGTCATCACCACGGCAACGGTGGTGCTGGTGGGAGTCGAGCAGGGCATTCTGCTGGCCATAGTGCTCTCGCTACTGGCGCATACGCGCCACGGCTACCGCCCGAAAAACTGCGTCCTTGTTGCTGCTGAAAAGGGCGGTTGGCGGCCGCAGCCGGTGACGACAAACATGCAGGTCGTACCGGGACTCCTGGTTTATCACTTCAGCCACAGTATTTACTACGCCAACGCGGGGGTATTCTCCTCTCAAGTCACCGAACTGGTCGAGAATGCCGAGCCGCCTCTGAAGTGGTTCTGTATCGAGGCATCCGCGGTCGATGATGTGGACTACTCAGCCGCTGAGACCCTGCGTTCTGTTCACGGGTTTTTGCAGGAGAAAGGCGTTCGGCTGGTGTTCGCTCACCTCATGGAGGATTTGAAAACCAAAATCTATTGCGACCTAGCAGAACAGGTAAGCAAAGTCGCCTTCTACGACAGCATCGAGGAAATCCTGCAAGCCTACCGCCAGTCGACCGGTACCGTGACTGGGGAAAAACAGCAGAAACAGTTGTAGTATGCGGGGTAGCGCTGAAAGCATTTTGGAATGTTGCAACTCGTTGCTGACTGGGAAGCACTGGAGTTGCGAGCCAGGCAGGGACTATCGTCAACACGGATATAAGAAGCCTTTGGAGAGCCACGATGGGTAACCAAACATCTACGAAAACGACCAAGGCCAGGGTCGCGAGTCATGTGCCTGGGCGCATCCGTCTCAAGCTTCATTCGGATAGCCGGGATCGTGAGACGATGGAAGCGATGCAGCACAAGTTGAAATCCCTGGAAGGCATTCATGATGTCCGGCTCAATCACGATTGCGGAAGCGTGACGGTTCATTATGACAAGGGCCGACACTCCATGGCCGGCATACTCGGTTTTCTGGAAGACTTGGATGTAGTGGTGGAGTCGATCGGCCATTTGCCGGCGGTTGGGGAAAATGGGGATTCAGCCGAGGGCAATGGCCACACACCGGAATTTCTCATAGCCATCAACGATCTCAATCGGCGCATCCGGCAAACCACAAGACTGCCCATTAATCTCAAGTTGGTGCTTCCCCTGGCCTTCGTCGGTGCAGGCATATGGTCGATCGGCAGAAGGGGATTGATGATCGAAAGCGTGCCTGGCTGGCTGTTCATGTGGCTAGCCTTCGATATCTTCGTCAAGTTGCACCCGGCCCGCCACAGCCAATCCTAAATTTTTTCGTATGATCGAATCAAACCGTAAACGAGGCCGACGATGAATCTTAGATGGCTGCTGCTGTTCATCCCCATCGCAATCGCTTTGACTTGGCTCAAGGCCAACCCGATTCTGGTCTTTTTTGCCTCAGCCCTGGCCATCGTTCCCCTTGCCGGTTTGGTGGGGGACGCAACGGAGGCGCTTTCCCGTTTTCTGGGGGCTACGATTGGTGGGTTGCTTAATGCGACACTAGGCAATGCCCCCGAGATCATCATCGGCTTTTTTGCCTTAAAGCACGGGCTGGTCGACATGGTCAAAGCTTCGATCACCGGCTCGATTGTGGGCAACCTGCTCTTCGGGCTGGGAATTTCCATAGCGGCAGGCGGCTTGAGAATACCCAAGCAGACCATGAGCTTCGATTTACGTGCTGCCCATATCCAAACTGGTCTATTGATGGTCACGACATTTGGCTTGATCATCCCGGCAGTTTTCGATTTCAGCACGACCTCGGAGCGCGAGATCAGTCTGCATATCGCGGTCGTTCTATTCCTGGCCTATCTGGTCAGCGTCGTTGTCACAATGACCATGGGTAATCCAGATGTCCCAGCCAACAGCGGCGGCGAGAGTAACCCTCCCAGGTCGGAAGGGGAAGAGATGGCCTGGAGCCGGAATAAGGCATTAGGCATTCTCGCCTCCGTCACTGTTGGCTTGGCGGTGATGAGCGAAATCATGACCGACGCGCTCGATCCGGCAGCCAAGAGCATGGGGTTTACGCCTTTGTTCGCCGGCGTCTTCCTGCTTGCCCTTGTGGGGAATACCTCGGAACTCATCAATTCGGTGAGATTCGCCAGACAGAACCAGTTTGACCTTTCCTTAGGGATAACCGTAGGCGGCAGCAGCCAGATGGCGCTCCTGGTCGCGCCGCTGTTGGTATTTTTCGGGATCGCCATCGGACAGAACATGAATCTGCTGTTCTCGCCGTTCGAGCTCGTCGCCATCATCCTGACGGTTTACGCGGTCATAAACATCCTCCACGCCGGAACAGTAAGATGGGCGGCGGGTTTCTTTCTAGTCGCGGTTTATATCATGCTAGGCATCGGATTTTACTATGTTCCCGCAGCCACGGCCGCCGGTTTGTAGCGTCGGAGGCTTCGCCTTGACGTTCTTGATGGCCACCGCCTAGCGAGGATGCACGACTGCGGAGATGATGAACCAGTAGACCACAGGCTCTGCAACAACCACAGCTTTGGCGAGGCTGCGCAAGGCAAAAAATTCACGAAGGCAGCTCAAGCCGCCGCGATCGGGCTTAGCCCTGGGCATCTCGTGTGCCCGTCTTTCAGGTTTAGCGAAGGAGGAAAAAGCTCGAACGTCTATCTTTGGCAATCCGGGCCGATATCAACCGCCCGACTCCTGCTCTCAGCGATTTTCCCAAGGTTGCATCAGGGCGAATGAATCACATCCAGTTCATTGATCTCCCTGAAACGCGCCACAACCGCCTTGCCTATTTCGAGGCCGGTGAGATTAACCCGTGTGTCTGATACATTGACCGTAAATTGCCGGTCGTCGTAAGTGACCAGGCTAACGGTTCGAGAGTTGAAATCAACCGAAGCCACTTTGGCGGGCACTTCGATGATTTCGGACCAGTTGACCGCATGGTGGCCGGTTGGCGGCCGATTGTAATAGGAGTTGTACAGTTCTCGTTCGGCCATACTTCCTGGCGGGAAGCGTTCGACGATATCCCCTGTCTCGGGATGGAAGGAAGTATCCTGTACGATCTCCACTGATTCTTGAAGCTTGAAGGAAACCCTGTACCCCGGCTTGAGGCTCGTGAAGTCACCACCCCCTTTACCCACCTTGACCCTAACGTTTTTTCCATCGTCCAGTAGAATGGTGACCTGCCTACGGTCGCGATGTGTTGCCTGAAGGGTTCCCTCGAAGATCGCCATACGGACGGTCTCGTTTACGCCGGTATCCG
>DATIXD010000291.1:0-6374 GCA_035518875.1 Methylococcaceae bacterium
TGCCGTCTTTTTGCCTCACCCATCAGGTGATCTCCCACATCGCAATAATCCAAACCTATTTCAATCACATACGATACGCAACGGGCAGTCAACTGCCGGAAGTAAGTTTAAAATGCGCTAAGCGAACCGATCGCATCGGTCAGTTTCGGCGCACAGATATTCATCTTGCGAGGAGTCTTCGATGGGCGTGTTTTCGAAGTTTTTGTTTATTGAATGCCCTGCGGCGGTCACTTGTGAAGCCTCGGGGAAAAATCCGGCGTTCACGATCACCTTCGGCGCCGATGGAGAGATTCCCTTTCCGCAGATCATCCTGCATGGTCAGGGCAGTCTGCAGCTCATCAAGGGGGAAGCCATCCGGTTGGCGACCAGCACGGATGAGGAATGGACCTATGTCGCCTCGGTGCCGGCCGGCGTGCTGCCGGGCGGCCTTGTCACCGTCCAGATCGAGGGCTGCAAAAAGGCCGATCTCACCCAGGCAGGCGCCGGCGATTGGGTGAAGGCGTTCCGCAATTTGCATTTGGCGGCGGCGCCTCGGCCCAAGCCGCAGGTTGACATTGCCGCAGTCCACGGGACCGAAGTCAAGCTGTACTTCGGCATACACAAGCACATGCACCAGCCCTACTACAACACCACGGACCGGTACTTCTGGGACGGCGAGAAAAACGAAATATTCGGTTCGCGGGTCGGCAACTACACGGATTTCATCCCTGCCGCTGTCCGGCAGTACATCGATGGTGGCCTGCCGCACGCCGGCCTGTCGACCAGCTGGAGCGGCTCATTGATCGAACAACTGGACCGCTGTGCTGCCGACGGCCTTTGCGGCGGCCGTTTTTCCGCCTGGAACCGGTCGCTGCGCCAAGTCGCCCATGAGAAAACGGCCCTCGGCCACCCGCGTGTCGCCTTCACAGCCTTCGGTTTTTTTCATCCGCTGATGCCGCTGATTCCGGCCCGGGACATCGTCAAGCAGATCGCCTGGCACCGGGGCATCATCCGCGACGCCTTCGGCGTCGACGCGTCGACGGTGCTGTTTCCACCGGAGACGGCATTCCACGTTCGGATGATACCGGCGCTGATCGAGGCCGGCGTCACCGCGGTGATCTATGACTCCATCCACCGCTTCCGCGCCTGTCGGGATTATCCCTATGCCGGGATCGGCGAGGGAATGCTGCCGCCCAACCGGGCGGAGCAGGTCAACCCCGCCGTCGCCGACTGGCTGCAGTTGGACAACATCTGGGCGGGCTCGAAGATCTCGCCCTCGCTCCTGCGGCCGGAGTATGTCGCCTACGAAGATCCGAATGGCAACCGTTACAAAGTCATCGCCGTGCCCGCCGAACGCTATATCGGCAACGAGGACGCGCGCGGCGGGTTCGGCGCCCTGCTATACCCGAAGGTGCTCGGCCAGGTTTACGACCAGGTGGTCGCCACCAACAGCTATGACCTCAAGCATCCGCCCTTCTTCCTGCTGCATTCGGACGGCGACAATCACGGTGGCGGCGCCGAAAGCTACTACAAGAATAACACCGGCCAGCTCGTGCGATGGCTGCAGGAGGATCCGCGCTTCGAGTTGATCACGATCGAGGACTACCTGCAGCAGTTCCCGCCCGATCCTACCAATGCGGTGCACATCGAGCCGGGGTCCTGGAGCGGGGCCGACAATGGCGATCCGCAGTTCATGAAGTGGTTCAGCCGCTACGAGCAGCCTTACTCGCCGGACCTGAACTCGTGGGCGGTGTTGACCGCCTTTCAGAACGCGGTGCATACGCTGGAAGACAGCGAGCCTGATAACCCGCAACTGGCCGAGGCGGTACGCCTGTTATTGACCGCCGAAACCAGTTGTTACTGGTACTGGACCGGCCAGCACATCTGGGATCAGCAGGTCACCAATGCCGCCAACCGGGGCTATTCGATGATCAAGCGGGCCGTCAACGCGCTGGCCGCTATGGGGCTTGACCGTACCGGGCCGACGATCTTCGCCCCTTGGGTGACGCCGGAAAACCCCGGCGGTAAAAAGTGGGGGCAGGGGTGCCTGCTGGATGCGCCACGCGAAGGGATCGTGCATACCTTCGTCGCGGACGTCTCCGGTCTGAAACGCGTCAATTTGGTCGTCCGCACCGCTCAGGGTGAGACTACCCTGACGATGCAAAACCGTGGCCCCTACCCCACCCGAACGGGAGCGACCATCACGGCCAATTACTACACCGCCCATCTTCCGGTCGGCGCTGGTGATGCGCGCTATTACATTGAAGCCGAGGATACCTGCAGCAACATTGGCCGCAGCGCCTTAGAGCGCATCCATCTGGGCTGATAAATCCGACGACGGACAACGCTAGCATGCAAGGCTTTTTCGGTGCACCTCCCTGTGCAGCAAACCAGCCGCATAGCGTACGCCACGTCGTGGAAATCGCCCGGTAAGCTGCGTCCGCTCGCCTAACGGCTTCTTACAGTTCCGTCACCCTGCCAACCGGCTGATCGTCTTTCATTCCCGTCTTAATCGGACTCGGGTTGTTCCCTCGCGAGGGACACGTTTCTCTCCAAAGCCTCTTCGATGTTGTCGAATGGTCCAGCAATCTCAAAACACTCAATCCCGTCAGTTGAGTAAATCACGTATCCGGTATCTTCATGGGCAATTTTCAGCGTGTTCAAGTTCATGCTGTATCTCCTGCCTTGATGCGGTAACGATTCGGTTCTTAAGTGCCTTCGCCGACCGTAATGATGCCGCAGATGCGGGTGGCTGACTAGAGTTCGTTGTCTGGTAACGTCTCGGATGCCGGAACGAGAAGCTCGGATTGGAACAGGGGAAAACAAGCGGCCACGCCAGAGTTTACAAGGCTGCGAGGAATACGGACCATCCGAAAACATTCGACAAGCAGCCAATGCGCCGACTGCTAATTTTCCGGAAACACAGCTTTTCGATGGAGGAGCGTCAAAGAGAAGGAATGCGAGCGCAAAGCGTTCTGGATACAGCAGAGCGAGAAGGATTCGCTAGCTCCCTGGATCTAACTTGGAGGGAAGCGAGAGCTTTGAGCAAGGTGAAACGGCCAGCACGATGCCCGGCTCAGGTCACAACATTCTGACTATACAAAAAATCCACGGAGCGTGGCGGCCTCCCCGCTGACTGGCGGAAAGCCGGAGCTTAAGTAGTTTTACTCGCAGAACGATGATGCCGAAATTAGGTACCAGTCCGCATGCCTGACGTCGTCCAGGATCACTGCGGCCTGATCGCGCAAGTCATCGGGTATGGCGCCGTCCCCGGCGGCTCGGGCCAGCAGGTCTTCGAGCTGGTTTCGGTCGGTGTCGGACAGATACACAATGTCGTCGCGTGCCTTAAGACCTCTCAGGCGCCTGGCATCGTACGTTGCTGCCAGTCGCTCGATCGTTGCCAGCTTGCCTGGGTCAAGATTCACGATTGTGACGCCGGTTGTCATCCTTGTAACACTTCCGATTTCCCAAGATTTTCTGTCTGGAAACTGTCCCCTGCCTGTCCCAAATATTGTTCCGCAGGGGAAAACTCAGTAATGCCTTGATTTGATTGGCGTCCCCAAGGGGGTTCGAACCCCTGTTACCGCCGTGAAAGGGCGGTGTCCTAGGCCTCTAGACGATGGGGACTGGAAGAATTGGTTGCGATGTGGTGGAGCCAGGGAGGATCGAACTCCCGACCTCAACAATGCCATTGTTGCGCTCTCCCAGCTGAGCTATGGCCCCAAGCAACTTGAGCTGCGCATTTTAATGATGCATTTACCGATTGTCTAGGCTTTTTTCCGGATATGTTCGATCGCCCGGTCTATCCGGGCCAGCGTTTTTTCCTTGCCCAACAGGGTGAGGGTGACATCGATGGGAGGCGACACTGAAGTCCCCGATACGGCGACGCGCATCGGTTGGGCGACGGCGCCCATCTTGACGCCCAGGGCTGCGGCTGTCGCCTCGATGACGGCATGAACGGCCTCCTTCTCCCAGCCTGCCAGAGCCTCCAGACCTTCACGCAGGGACTGCAGTACCGCCCCGCTTTCCGCCGTTAGGTTTTTCTGGGCGGCCTTTTCGTCGTAAGTCTCGAAATCCCGGTAAAAGAAGACGCTGTTCTTGGCCATCTCGACCAGGGTCTTGCAGCGTTCGCGCTGAGCCTTGACCACATCGACCGGGTCCGGGCCGCTGGTGGGATCGATGCCGAGCTGACCGAGATGCCAGCGCAGGTGGTGAGCGACATGGACCGGGTCGCTGTGCATCAGATAGTGGTGGTTCAACCACAGCAGCTTATCCGGATTGAAGGTCGAAGCCGAATTGTTGATATTCTTGAGGTCGAAAAGCTCGATCATCTCATCGAGCGAGAATACTTCCTGATCGCCGTGCGACCAGCCGAGCCGCACCAGATAATTGAGCACGGCCTCCGGCAGATAACCCTCATCGCGATACTGCATGACGCTGACGGCGCCGTGGCGTTTCGACAAGCGGGCGCCGTCGGCGCCCAGAATCATGGGCACATGGGCATATTTCGGCAATTGCGCGCCCAAAGCCGTAAGGATGTTGATCTGCCGGGGGGTGTTGTTGATGTGGTCGTCGCCGCGGATGACATGCGTCACTTTCATGTCCAGATCGTCCACCACCACGGAGAGGTTGTAAGTCGGCGAACCGTCCGCTCTGGCGATGATCAGATCGTCCAGTTCGCTGTTTTTGACGACGATACGGCCGCGCACCAAATCCTCGATCACCACATCGCCTTCGTCGGGATTACGGAAGCGAACCACCGGCGGCACCCCTTCCCTTGGCTCTTTGCGATGGCGGCACAGACCGGTATAGCGAGGCTTTTCCTTGTTCGCCATCTGCTCCGCACGCAGCGCGTCCAGCTCATCCTTGGTGCAATAGCAATGGTAGGCGTGGCCGGAGTCGACCAGCTGCTGAATAACCTCCTTGTAACGGTCGAAACGCTCGGTCTGGTAGAACGGGCCTTCGTCGTATTCCATCCCGAACCAGGTCATGCCTTCGAGGATGGCGTTCACCGAATCCATGGTGGAGCGCTCGAGGTCGGTATCCTCGATCCTCAAGATGAAGGTGCCGCCGTGCTTGCGCGCGTAAAGCCAGGAAAAAAGCGCGGTGCGCGCACCGCCGATATGAAGATAGCCGGTGGGGCTGGGTGCGAACCTGGTGCGTATGCTCATCAAACAATTTCCGAATTATTGTTGCTCGCCAAATGGCCAATCAATTGCAAAGGCTTCCTAAGGGGCGGCTTGAACGACAGTCACGCCACATGAATGCCCGACGCGGGGCTCAATGATAACAAATCGCGCCGCTCGATCGAGCTGGTGCCAGTCGGACATGGCCAAAACACGGAAACCCTTCATGACTATGGCCGGCCGACGGCATCATCGTGCGGCTCACGTCTTTCCCGGGACGACACAGAAACCCTGCGGTTCCACCCCCAAAGCGGCGTTGAATTTGCTCGACAGGTTTTGGAACGCGATCAGGGCGGTCAATTCGATGATCGAATCGTCATCGAAGTGGCGGCGCAATCGCTCGAAGTGCGCCGGCGAAGCTCGCCGGTTCGAGTCGGTCACCACCTCAGCGTAAGCCAATGCGGCTTTCTCCCGCTCGCTGAACGAGGCGCTCGTTTCGAACTCCGCGAGCGCCGCCAGCTTGTCGGGATCGAGTCCGCGCCGCAGGACGATGAAGGAGTTGAGATCGACGCAGAAGTGACAGCCATTGATTTGCGACACACGGACGGTTATCAGCGAGCGCAACGTGGGTTCGATAGGTGAGGTGCGGCGGTCTAGGGCGCCATAAAGCAGCGCCAAGGCGGAAAATACTTTCGGCGTTCGTCCCCACAGGCGGGCGGACTCCAGCACGCTGCCGTACCGCCGTTTTTGATTCCAGAAGAAAATCCTTACATACCACGGAAACCGATAATTTGATGGAGTCGCTATGACTGGCATGATTTATCCTCGTTTTAAATTCAATTTCACATTTGCTTATATCATTTATCCGAAGTCGGTAACGCCATGGGGCAAGAAAGCTAACCCTCGTCCCATTGCATAAACCGCCTAGTCTCTCTTCCGGCTTTCTCGCCGGATCGAATACCCCTTTACCAAAGCATAAACCGCCGGAATCACGATCAACGTCAGTAGCGTGGACGAGATCATCCCGCCTACCATCGGTGCGGCGATCCGGCGCATGACTTCCGAGCCTGCACCCTTACTCCACATGATCGGCAGCAGTCCGGCCATGATGGCGGCGACAGTCATCATCTTTGGGCGCAGCCGCTCCGCCGCTCCCGCCATCAACGCACTATAAAGATCGCCCTCGGTGAAGAACCGTCCTTCCGCGGCGCATTGTCTCAGCCGGTCCTGAAAGGCATGGTCGAGATAGATCAGCATCACCACGCCGGT
>DATIXD010000292.1:0-3917 GCA_035518875.1 Methylococcaceae bacterium
AGGGCCCGCTCCGTGGCCACCAGGTCGGCGTCCGTCGGCAAACGGCCCTCCACAATCGGCAGCTTCAGGACGGACAAGTAGTTCGCGCTGATGTTGGCGTAGTCAGCGATCGGCATTGCATGGGGCGGCGGATCCGGCTGACCGGCTTAACCGGCCAATCTCTGCCCGGTTTCAGAGTGCTTTGAGTTTTTTCGTTTCGGAGCAGATTTTGGTGAGCCTGTTGGAGAGGCGGCCGAGGCAGGATCGTGCAGTGCTGCTCGGGAGCGTCCGGCGGAACATCTCCAGGACGTGCTGGGTGCCGAGAAGGGAATCGATGATGCCGTCGAGTCCGGATCGAAGGTGCGAGGTTGGCGACTTTGGCTGCGGAGCGAGATGGCGCGGTTTGGATCGAGCGAGTTGAAATTCGCGTTGGAGGTCGGTCAGTGCGACATCCAGATAGCGCATGGTCATCTCGGGATTCCTGTGGCCGAGTAATTTCATCAATACGGGGAAGCCGATACCGGCGCGGAGCATCTCCGTCGCGTATGTGTGACGAAACTGGTGCGGCACGATGCGTGTCGAGAGGCCGACAGCATCGCAGACTTGGTGTAGGTAGTCGCGGAGTTGCCGGACGAGGGCTTCCTTCCGGCGCGGCCGAGGCAAGAGCCGTCCGTCCTCAGGCAATGGCTCCAGGGAACGAAAGAATCGCAGCCGCTGGACAACTTTGCAGACGAATGAATCCACCGGTACCAGTCGTTCAGTCTTCAGCTTTCCGAGCGGCACATGGATGGCCCATTGATCCGGGCCGGTGCAGCGCAGGCAATCGACGGCCAGATCGGCGCATTCGCCGATGCGCATACCGGTGTGGCGAATCAGTAGAAATGCATTGCCGCCCAGGTCATTGCGGCGTAGAAACTCCTGTTGGAGGAGTTGGTCCTGCTCTGCCGTTAGCGGGCGTGGCAGCCTTTGCGGAACGCGCGGAATGTCGATGCTCCGGATGAGATGAGCGAGTTCAAAGAGCTCGTGTGTCCAAGCCAGCTCGTTCAAAATACAACGGAGAGTGATCAGCAGGTTGATGTAGGAAGCTGTGACCAGTGGTGGGGCTTGCGCGCGCAAAGACGACATCCAGCCGAGAATATGGGGCTGCCGCCGTAGCATCCGAAGCGAATTTACGTCGGGATGATCTGCGCCGAGATAGCTCAGGAATTTTCGGGCGGTCCAGCGGTAGTGGCGAGCCGTGTCGGCGTTGAGAGCAGCGACCAAGGAATCGACGGCACGATCGAACACGCCAGTCAGCGGATGTTCTAACGGAGGTCGTCGCGCGCGGTTCATGGCAGCGTGGGTGGAACCGGCCGGATATGCTGGGCTACAGCGCGCGCGTACTGAAGGTACACGTCTTGCGGGGTGACCTGGACATATAGCAGCGTGGTTTCAATGTCGGCGTGACCCATCAGTTGCATGAGCGCCGGCAGGCTGACGCCGGCGCGCACCATATCAGAAGCGAACGTGTGCCGAAAACGATGAGGGTTGGCGAGTTTGATGCCTGTCGTACGGCGATGGTAACGGAACAAGGAACGTAAGCCGGCAGGCGTCATCCTCTGCCCGAGTGCAGGCCCTTTCAGAGAAACGAAGAGCGCTGCACTGCACGGGTTCGGCCGCTCCAGCCGCATATAGTGGTCCAGGAGTTGAATGGTTTCCGGCGCCAGAGGGAGGAACCGCAGCTTATTACCTTTGCCGCGGACGCGAACTTGTCCTTCGGACAGCAACAAATCGTCCGGATTAAGTGCGAGTACCTCGGCTGAGCGCAGGCCCTGGAGAAGCATCAAGCCAACAATGGCCAGGTCACGTGTCGTTCGAAAGCTGGACCAGAAGCGAGCCACTTCATCAACGGATAAGGGCACGATGCTACGCTTGGGGACCTTGACGCGCAAACGGCTGATCGCCCAACGCGGTCTGGCCAGCCCCATCGGCTGACGCCGCAGATAGGCCTGATGAAATCCGCGGGCGATCTGACAGGGAGCGTCGGGGAACTCGTTGCGCAGCGCGCGATCCGCGACCGCGACTCTGGCATTGATGGTGGACCCGGAAGGTTGTGGCTCGAGGCTGGATTGGAAACGGACGTAATCCAGCAGCGTTGATTCGGTGAGATCTCCCTTCAGAACGTTGCCGGTGCGATGCATGCGCGCCCACCACCGGACAAAGTGCAATAGGTTATGTGCGTAAATGCGAAGACTTCTGAGCGCCAGGCGGCGTACGTACTCGCGGTCCAGATAACGATTGATCCAGCCAACCTCGCGTCCGGTAGTCTGCTCGACGACGCGGACCGGGCTCTGAGCGTTGAGCGCCGGCTGTTCGTAAATAACGCGGAACTTCATCACTGCGCAGACTCCAATAGAGAGCGGAACTGACCCGCGTCTCCGCCCTGAAGGAAAAAGCTGTTTGGATCGTGGCGGTCAGGTAGCAATACCGTGCGAACGTTCAGGCCTTGTTCTCTGAGGCGGCAGGCCAGCGATTGCGCGGCGCTTTGACCGCTGCCGTTGGCATCAGCATCGAAGGCTAGGTAAACAGTGCGCGGACGGTCACACAGTTGCCGAAACTGACGGCCGTTGAGGTGCGTTCCCATTGCGCAGGTGACGTTGCGAAAACCGGCTTGCCACAGTGAGGCGTAATCGAATAAGCCCTCGACCAGGATCACTTCGACAAGCTCGCGGGCTTGCTCCCAGCAATACAAACCACCTTTCGTGCCCGGCAGAAACCGGTGCGGGGGCGCCGAAGGCGAAATGCTGCGGCCATAGAGATTGCCCTCCAACGGGAAGACAATGCGACGCACGTACGCGTCGTAGCCACCGGTAGTAACCAAGCCAGATTGACGGAGAGTCGCCAGGGGGTAGCCTAACTCCATCAGCCGACCCCGCAGACACCCGCCGGGCGCATAGCCGATCCGCATGTACTCGATGAGTTCCGGCGAGCGGATTCCTCGTTCATGCAGATATGTAACTGCCTCGCTATGGCGATGTAACTGCAAACCGTAGAAAGCCGTAGTTTCGTGGAGTAACGGCGCGAGGCCGCGCCATTGGCGGAGCAACGCCACGGCATGCGGAAAGCGCATCTCGTGATAGAGTTCGGCAAAGCGAATCACATCGCCGCCGCGGCCGCAGCCGTAGCAGTAGAACAGGCCTTTGCCGGGATCCACGATGAAGCTTGGCTTACGATCGTCATGCAGCGGGCACAGCCCCATCCATCGGCCGCCGCTGAGCTGCCATGCTGGCCGCCAATCCTGTGTCCGAAGATAGTCCAGCAACGAAATCTGCTGCTTCAGTTCATCGAGCGCCAGGCGAGTCACGGACTTCTTGCCTCGAACGGCAGAATACGGCGTAACGCGGCCAGATCCCAGGCAACGATGGTGGGTGCCCGAAAAAACTGTCGGCCTGTGCTTCCGGCCCACAACCAGCACCACAAGCTCGTCAGCCGGCGATGTGCCCACCGGCGCACGGTCGAGGCGTCCGGCGAGCGGGACGGATCTTTGCAGTGCGGTACTGCTTGCTCGGCCGTATCGCTAGCGGCGATCCGTTCAAAGGCCTGTTGTCGGCAACGAAGGCTGAAATGCCCCGAGGGCGCCAGCCAGTCCGGCAAGATCGTAAACGTCTTCCCGCATGGTCGACAAATCCCGCGACGCACCCAGATGCTCTCGTGTTGGTCGTCGTGCGCCTGGCGGAGTCGCCGTCCATGGCCGACGATCGTGGCGCCGCGGCAGAGTGGGCAGAACCGCGGCAGCAGACGCAACGGAACTACCCCGGCTCAATGTTGTCTTTGGTGTCTGGCAGTGCGATAAAGAGAATCACGGCTGGCGTGAAGGCCCGCCGCTGACCGTCGCCTGCTAAGTTTCGATCTGCTGGCCGGGCCTTCACCCTCCCGGCAAAGTCAGTTCGAACGAAAAA
>DATIXD010000293.1:0-16239 GCA_035518875.1 Methylococcaceae bacterium
CAAAGCGGGCCACCTTGATGGCATTTAGGTTCAGGTGGCTCCGACTTTCCAGGATGGGAAGGTATTCCTTGGCCGCCTCGGCGAGGCGCTGTTTGGTCGCCGCTGGAAGTCGCTCGCAAAGCTGAACAAAGCCCAGGCTGCCCCGAAGCTCCGCGGCATGGGTTATGGGCGCACAGGCCGTAAACACGGCGACGAGCAAAATTCGGATTGGCATGATCAGTTCTCACAGCCTGAATGAGAGGCGGCGGCCCGCCGAAGTAGCAACCCGGGAGCAGGAATGCCGATAAGGCCGTTTACGTTTTTCTGAAGTTGGTAAGGAACTGCGTTAAAGGTTGGCAAGCAAGTGGGATGCCATGCCAAAAAAAGACCATGATATAAGGCCCTCCGCCCGTCATAGATCGATCAGATTGGTTGTCATGGGGGAAATCAACCACCATAGAACCACAAATTTTGGGTTTGACTTGGTTGCTCTTGAACCTACGCTGTTCTTCCGGCGTGTTTTCGACTGCCCCTTCGCGTGGCAGGACAGCAAGCCCGGTAACTATTACAGGGGGTGAGCAGCCTGTGCACTGGTTTATTTGAACCAACGATCCAGCCTGTTTTCACTTTGGAGTGATTGATCTGCCCCTGCTGAGCCCGCGCCAAGCGGGCCTTCTTGCTGCAAGACGGGCTGGTTCAAAATTTGCTAGTATGCGTGATTGTGTTTTGGTATTGAGGGCGAAACCTCGCTACAGGGATATCGACAAAAAAACAAACAGAATGATGACGTTTCCCTGTCCTAAACAAATAACCGCGCCTTTGCGTTGGCTCACATCAAAACCGCATATTTTGGATTCTGCCGATCTTGCGCCAAGGGCTGACAGTCTAAATTCCGCATTCTGATCAGCCACCGATTTTCCCCTATGATGTTCACCCAGATGAAATCGTGCCGAAAGGTGTGTTTGCTGTTAGGGCTATGTAGCCTTGCGATGATGACCGGATGCGAGGATCGATCGTTGCCTCCTGAGCCCGGCCGGCCAGCTTCAAACGGGCTGGAAGACGCGGGCACGGCTCCTAAGCCGCACACTTCCGGCAGTAGGGGAGTAAGAATCCGACCGGAATCCCGCCCATACATCATGGTGCAAACGATCACCCCGCAGGCCTTCGCCGGTTCCATTTCGGCGCCGGGCCGGGTGGATTTCCGAGCCAAGGCAATCTTCGCGGCGGAAACAGTGGTAGCGGGTCGCGTCAGCGATGTTCACGTCCAGATCGGCGACCGCGTCAAGGCGGGACAGCCCTTGGCGACCCTGTCCAGTGTCGAGGCGGCGCAGATGCGTTCCGATTTCAACCGCGCCAAGGTCGAGCTCGCGCGGGCCGAAGATCGCTACAAGCGTCAGCAAGAGATGCAGCGCACCGGCGTGGGCCTCGAAGTCGAGCAAATGGAAGCCGATGCGCAACTCCGGGAGGCGCGGGCCGACTTCGACCGTAGCCGGGACGACTTGCGCCTTTTGGGGGAGGGCGTGGCCGAGGTGGTGACTGTCCGCGCGCCCATGGACGGCACCGTTCTGCGCACGTACGCGACGGTGGGGGCAGCCGTCGAACCGGGCGCGGCCCTGTTCGATCTGGGCGAGCCTTCCGCCTTGTGGATCGTCGTCGACGTGTTCGAAAAGGACTTGCCGCTGGTGGAAAAAGGTGCGCTAGCGACCATCGAAATAGCCTCATTGCCACAGCCCATCAAAGGCCATGTGGTGGCGGAAAGCGCTGCGATTTCGGCCGAGCTGCGCCGGGCTTCCGTATACATCGAGCCCGAAGACCCCAATGTTTCGCTGCGGCCGGGCATGTATGCACGAGCATCGATCCAGGCGGCCGGTCCCAGGCGCATAGTGCTGCCCACCACGGCGGTGCTGGTCAAGGACGGCAAGCAGACCATCGTGTACGTCGAGACCGCCGACGGTGTCTTCGAACCGCGCAACGTTATGGTCGGGCAAGCGCGCGAAGGCATGACGCCGGTGTTGGAGGGACTGTCCGGCGGTGAGCGCGTGGTGGTTTCCGGTGCGTTGCTGCTGGATGCCGAAGCAGCAATGCTGCTGTAACCGGAACCGACATGCTGCGAGCCTTGATTGAATATTGTGTGCACCGGCGTCTGGCCGCCATAGCGACAACCGCGGTGATCGCGATATTCGGGATTCATGCCTACCTGGAAACCCCGATCGAAGCCTATCCCGATGTGACCAATACCCAGGTCACGGTCATCTCGCTGATGCGGGGTTACGCCCCCGAGGAAGTCGAACGGCAAGTGACGGTGCCGTTGGAACGGGTGCTGAACGGCGTGCCGGACATGATTCAAATGCGCAGCCAGAGTTTGTTTGGCCTTTCGCTGATTACCATCACCTTCGACGACCATGTCGACAGTTTCCATTCCAGAACGCTGATTTCCCAGCGCATCGCCGGCGCGGAGCTGCCGGAGAGCGTCACGCCCGTTCTGGCGCCGGATTACACGCCGCTGGGCGAAATCTACAAGTTCATGGTCGTCAGCGACCGGCATTCGCTCTATGAACTGCGCTCGGAAATGGAGTGGAACATCTCACGCGCGCTTCGACAGGTGCAGGGCATTGCCGATGTGCTCACCTTCGGCGGTTACTACAAGGAAATATATGTCGAGATTGATCCGGTCCGGCTCGAATCCTTCGGCCTGACGCTGGACCAGGCCAGCGAAGCCATCGCTCGTTCGAACCGCAATGTCGGCGCAGGATTCCTGCGGCACGGGGACCAGCAGATGCTGGTCCGTGGTGTCGGCTATCTGAGCTCGCCCGATGACATCAAGAAAATCGTGTTGAAAAGCGAAGGGGGTACGCCGGTGACCGTGGGCGATGTCGCCCGGCTCATTCAGGCCTATACGCCAAGACAGGGAACGGTGGGGCTGGACGATGAGAAGGAGGCCGTGGAAGGGATCGTGCTGCTCCGGCGCGGGCAGAACCCCTCCCGCGTGCTGGCCGGCGTGCACGACAAGGTGAAGGAGCTCAACGGCAAAATTCTACCCGCCGGGATGAAGATCGAGCCGTTCCTGGACCGCACCGAGCTGGTTCACAACACCCTCGACACCGTGTTCCACAACCTGTTGCATGGCTTCCTGCTGGTGGTCGGCGTGGTCTGGCTTTTCCTGCGAAGCCTGCGCGGCTCTTTGATCGTCGCCGTGGTCATACCCCTGTCCCTGCTGGTGGCATTTGCCGGGCTGTATCAACTTAACCTGCCGGCCAATCTCATCTCCATGGGAGCCATCGACTTCGGTATCATCCTGGACGGCGCCGTAGTTCTGGTGGAGAACGTCATTCATGAGGCCACCCAGCAGCGTCCGCAGTCCCACCGGGCCATGCTGAAGCTGATCGTGGCTGCCGCCTTCGACGTGGCCAAACCGACGTTCTATGCCATGCTCATCATTATCGCGGCACTGATTCCGGTATTCACTCTGGAGCGGGTCGAAGGCCGTATTTTCCGGCCTCTGGCGCTGACTTACAGTTTCGCGCTCGCCGGCGGACTGGTGTTTGCGCTGACGCTGGTGCCGGCCCTTTGCGCGGCGCTCATCCAACCGAAACACGCCATGATCGAGGAACCGCGCTTTATCGAGCGGATTCGCGGCATTTACCGGCGCTTGTTGAACTTCTCCCTGTGCAAACGCCGCCTGACCTTGGCAGGGTGGGTTCTTCTACTGCTGGCCGGCGGCCTGGCCGCTACCCGGCTCGGCACCGAGTTTCTGCCCGAACTGGACGAGGGCGACGTGCATGTGTTCATCGAAATGCCGGCCAGCATCGCCCTGGCAAAGGGGCAGGATATCCTGCTGGACACGCGCCGGCGCCTGCTCGCCTTTCCCGAAGTCAGGGGCATTCTCAGCCAACAGGGCCGTTCCGAGGACGGCACCGACAACGAAGGGGTGAACATGAGTGAAACCTTCGTGCATCTCAAGCCGCGCGACCAATGGCGCGAAGGCTGGCACAAGGAACGGCTGGTGGAGGCCATGCGCACGTCGCTGGCGGAAATCCCCGGGGTGCGTTTCAACTTTTCCCAGCCCATCAAGGACAATGTGGAAGAGGCGGTCAGCGGCGTGCGCGGAAAGGTGGTCCTGAAGATTTACGGCACCGACCTTGAGAAAATGCGTGCCACGCTGGAACAGGCGAAATCGGCCTTGAAGGAGGTTCCCGGCGTCATCGACCTGGATCTATACCGCGAGGCGCAAGTCCCGCAATTCCAAATCGATCTCAACCGGGCTGCACTCGCTCGGCAGGGCATCTCGGTGGATGCGGCGCAGGACACCATTGAAACGGCGATGGCCGGCCGGGTGGTCACGGAACTCTGGCAGGCCGAGCGGCCTGTGCCGATTCGCGTCATCCTGCCGGCAACCGAGCGCAGCGACATGGAACTGATCGGTAATCTCACCATACCCACGCCCTCGGGCGCTCGCGTTCCACTAAGGGAAATCGCCGATCTCCATATCGCCCGGGGCCGAACCTCGATCGAGCGGGAAGCCAACCGGCGTTTCTTGGCGCTCAAATTCAACGTCGAAAACCGAGATCTGGGCTCCGTGGTCCACGACGCTATGACGGTGGTCAACGGCAAGATCGAGGTGCCGGAAGGACACTTCCTGGTCTGGGGCGGCGAATTCGAAAACCAGCAGCGCGCCATGGGACGACTTGGGGTCATCGTGCCGGTGGCGGTGCTGATCGTGCTCGGGCTTCTTTACAGCGCCCTGCAATCCTTCCGTAGCGCCATCGCCATTCTGCTCTCCACGCCCTTCGCCCTGACCGGCGGCGTGTTTGTTCTCTTGATCTCCGGTATTCCGCTTTCCGTCAGCGCGGCAATCGGTTTCATCGCCCTGCTAGGGCAAGTGTCCTTAATGGGCTTGTTGGTCCTGAGCGCCACCGAACAGCGCCGGCGGGACGGCATGGCTTTGCCGGATGCGATCCGGGAAGGTGCGACGGAGCGTTTGCGGCCCGTGCTCATGGCTTCCATGCTGGCCCTGCTGGGGCTGTTGCCGATGGCGGTCTCCACCGGCATAGGCAGCGAAACCCAGCAACCATTCGCCGTGGTCATCGTCGGCGGCATGTTGAGCACTGTGCTGGTGGCCCTGTTCGTGTTGCCGGTCATTTATTCCTACGTCACTTCGGAGAAACTGCTGTCTCCCGAAGAGGTCGATGAACTGCCGGACGAATCATGAAACCGACCGCTTCCCCCGTCATTCGATGCCTGTGTTTGGGGCTGGCACTGGCCGCATCGCAGCTTGCCATTGCGGTGGAGAACTTGCAGTTGCCGAACACGGTGACGATACGCCAGTTGCTGCAAATCGTCCGCGAGAAAAGTTCGCGCTACGCCGCCATTCGCACACGCATTGAAACGGCCAAGGCGGAAGTGACGGCAGCCGGCGTGTTGCCCAATCCCCGCTTCAGTTACGGTCGTTATGATTTGACCAGCCGGAGAAACACCATGTATGACGGCCGGGCCCAGGAGGGTGTCACACTGGAAATCCCGGTGCAGATCGCCGGACAGCGCTCCGCCCGCCTTAATGCCGCCGAACGGCTGGTCGAGGCCACGGAAGCGGGGGTCGAAGCCGATTTTGCCGTACTGGCTCGCGAATCATGGTCCCTGTTCATTCAACTGCTGGCGGGGCAGGAGCGGGTAACCGTTCTGGACAATGCGTTTCAGGATCTGGATCGTTTACGTAAGATCGTTGCCGGTCGTGAACAGGCGGGTAGCGCCAGCGCTTACGATGTGCTCAGAATAAGCGTCGAAGCCAAGAACCTGGAAACCCGGTTAGAAAACGCCCGTAGCGAACTGGCGGGAACCGCTGGCGATCTGGGGGTGGCCTTGGGGTTGGCGGGCTGGAAGCCGCAAGCCTCGGGCAAGTTGACACCGCTCGGCGTTCCGACCGACATCCGCACGCTTTGGGACCGGGCGCAAACGCTGAATCCCGAGCTGGAAGCGGCCAAGCGCGGGGAAATCGCCGCCGACGCGAGTATCGAGCGCGCTCGCCGCGAACGCTGGCCGACGCCATCGTTGCTTGTCGGCAACGCGTTCACTGACAAGCCTTATGGCATGACCTCCTTCGCTGGCGTATCCGTGGAGCTGCCGCTGTTCGATCGTGGCCAGGGCGGCATGGCGCGCGCTTCGGCCGAAAAGCAGGCAGCCATACTGGAACGGCAGTTGATCGCATCGAGAACCCAAGTCGAGCTCGAGCGCGCGAACGAGCTTTTGACCCGGCGGCGCGAGTCGCTCGCGAAATTCGAACGGGAAGTGCTTGGGCACTTACCGACCCTGGAACAAATGGCGGAGAATGCCTACCGCTTGGGCAAGGGGAGTCTTTTGGAGCTGTTGGACGCCAATCGCTCTCGTACTGAGATCCGTCTCAGCCATCTGGACTTGTTGCAGGCGGAGACCGAGGCGGAACTCGATTTGTTGAAGGCTTCCGGTTTACTGGTAAGCACCATGGAAGAGTCGCCTCAATTGCCGTAGGGTCGTAGGCTGGAATGACTTGGAGAGAATTCAGGTGGAATTCACCAAGTCATTCCAGCCTACGAGAGTTTTTTAAAAACGACCTTGTGTCGGCCCATTCATGATCACCACCTCTGACCTATAGGGTGATTCCCCTGGAGGAAGGTACGAAATCATCCACCAACAAAGCCACGATAATAATATCGTCTGGAAACTGCTGCATAAGTTGATCCGGCGATCGTGCGTTTTTGAAAGGTCAGAATTCATACCCGATGCTTGAATCGCCTAACATGCGAACAAAAATCCCGAAATTCCATTGCCTTTGGGGGGCAATTCTGGCCTTCTTCTTGGGTGCTGGGCATGCCGAAGCGCCGAATATGGACGGCCTAATCATTACCGAGCAGCAAGCCATCGGGCTATTTTACCAGCGCAACCTGGATCTGATCGCGGCGAAATACAACCTGGACCAAGCACAGGCCGAGCGTATCATCGCCGCCGCGATTCCCAACCCGGTTTTCGGTCTGATGGTTTCCGAACTTAACGCCAAAATGCTGCAGGACAAGTACAGCGGAAAACTGCCTGCCCTGTCCCCACAAATTCAGCAACTCATCGAAACCGCCGGAAAGCGGCGGCTGCGCATAGAAAGCAGCGAATTGGGCAGCCAGGCCGTGGAGTTCGACTTGCAGGATACCGCCCGCCTCCTGACCAATGCCGTTCGTCGCGCTTTTTATGGTCTGTTGCTCGCGCAAAAAACCACCGAGGTGGCGCGTGACAATCTGGATCGTTACAGGGAAATCCTGCGGGCTAATGAGATCAGGCTCAAAGCGGGCGACATCGCCGAAACGGACTATGTGCGCATCGAGGTCGAGAGCCTGAAAGCTCAAGGCGAGCTGGATAACACTCAAACTGCGCTGGCTCAGGCGCGTGCCGACCTTTTGGTGTTGCTCGGCTGGCCCGAGAACAGCCTGGAGATTACCGCCGCCGAGAGCTGGCCGATACTGAGCTCGGAAAGTACGCGACTCGGGCAGGACGCCTTGGTGTATACCGCTTTGGAGCAACGGCCCGACTTGAAAGCCGCCAGAGTGCGCATTCAACAAGCCGAAAAGAATCTGACCTTGGCTCGCCGTCTCGCCATTCCCGATGTCACCGTGACCGGTTACTTCGCGCGCGACCCCGGAAACTTCTTCATGGACACGGGCGGCATCGGCATCAGCTTGCCCTTGCCCCTCTTCTACCGCCAAGAAGGCGAAATCGCCAGGGCCGGCGTCAACATGAACAGCGCCGAATTGTTCGTGAGGCAAACGGAACAAGGCGTGCGCGCGGAGGTGATGAAGGCGCTGGCTGCCTGGAAAAGCGCTGACGCGATTGCCAGGCGCTTCGAGGAGTCGGTGGTGGCCCGTATCGACAAGCTGCGAAAAGCTCAGGAGTACGCCTACCGAAAAGGCGCTGTGGGGCTGCTTGAATTGATCGACGCCGAGCGCAATTACAAGGCGATGATGCTCGATTATTACGCCGCACTGGCAAGCCGAAGCAATGCTTACGCGGATTTGCTGATGGCGCTGGCAGAAGAAGCCTCATCATGAGAATGCGTTTTTTCGGCTTAAGGCGGCTATTGCTCGTGCTGATTGGCTTGTGCCTGGTGGCTTGCCATTCGCAGAACGAGGAGCAAAAGCCAAAATCTGCTCCCATGCCCAAGGATGAAGTCGTTTTGAGCCCTGACTCCCCCAAGTTCGGCTACATCAAGGAGGCGGTGGTCGAGTTGAGCCGGCGGCCGCTGATGGAGCCTGTGGCGGGCAAGATCGCCTATGACGAGACGCGCACCGCCCGCGTCTCGTCGCCCATCGCCGGTCGCGTGATCGGCGGCATCTCTCACCTCGGCGCCCAGGTCAAGGCGGGGAATGCCCTGTTGGAGCTGGATAGCCCCGAACTGGGCCAGGCGCAGTCGGATTACGCGAACGCCTTGGCCGACCTGAATCTCGCCGAGCGGGCCTTTCAGCGGGTTAAAGACCTCTACGAAAACGGCATCTTGCCTCGCAAGGATTTGGATCAGTCGCAGGATGAGCTTGCACGCGCCCGCAGCGAGACGGAGCGGGCACGCCTGAGACTCGCCAACCTGGGCGTGCAAGGAGGGGGACGCACGGACAATCGTTTCGCGCTGCACGCGCCCATTGCAGGTACCATCACCGAGCGTAACGTCAATCCGGGCATGGAAGTACGCCCCGATCTGGCCGCGCCCTTGTTCGTCATCAGCGATATCGGCCATTTGTGGGTGCTGATGGACGTCTTCGAAAAAGACATCGGTCTGATCCATGTAGGCCAGGAGGTATCGGTAAGAGTTCCGGCTTATCCGGATGAACGTTTCCCGGCGACGGTCGATTACATCAGTCAGGTGGTCGATGAAATTACCCGCACCGTCAAGGTGCGCTGCCTACTGCCGAACCGTGCCGGCAAGCTGTTGCCCGCCATGTATGCCGCGATCGATGTGCAAAGCGAGCCGGGTGATCGGGCGGTGGTGGTGCCGTTGAGCGCGCTCTTTACCGAAGGTGAATCCGATTGGTTGTTCGTTGCGATCGGCGATGGGCATTATCAGAAACGTCCCGTCAAGGTGGGCTTGCGGCTCAAGGACAAGGCAGTGGTCGAGGAGGGTCTTAACCCCGGCGAGCGCCTAGTGGTGGACGGGGCCTTGTTGCTGCGCACTGAAGAGGAGACCGAATCGGCCGGTGGGGAAGCCCAACAGTGATTGATCGCATCATCGCATTCTGCCTACAGCAGCGGCCGCTCATCATCGGCGCGGCGGTCTTGCTCGCTGTGGCCGGTGTGCTGTCCTTCGAGCGCCTGCCGGTACAGGCTTTCCCCGATGTGCAGAATGTGTTCGTGAACGTGGTGACCCAGTTTCCGGGTCAGGCGCCGGAAGAAGTCGAAAAACTCATCACCCTGCCCATCGAAAAGGAGATGAACGGCCTGCCGCATCTGATCAACATGCGCTCGGTTTCCATTTTCGGACTGGCCGTGGTTACTCTGACCTTCGACGACGATGCGGAAGATTATTTCTCGCGCCAGCAGGTGTTGGAGCGCTTACAGGGCGTGAGCCTGCCGACCGCCGTACAACCCGTGCTGGGACCACTGTCGACCGGCGTTGGCGAAATCTATCGTTACCGAATCGAAGCGCCCGGCGTGCCTTTGGTGGAGCAGCGCGCCTTGCAGGACTGGGTGATCGAGCGACGGCTACGCACCGTTCAAGGTGTAGCCGACGTGGTCGCGTTCGGCGGCGGCGTCAAGCAATATCAGGTCCAGATTGATCCGAACAAACTGAAAGATTACAAACTGACCCTGCAGGATGTTTTTCAGGCCATAGCCGATAACAACGCCAATATCGGCGGCGGCTTCATCGAGCATGGTTACGAGGCCTTGGTGGTGCGCGGGGCGGGGCTTTTGAAGTCTGCAGAGGATATCGGCAACATCGTGGTAACTAGTCGCGATGGCATTCCAATTCTGGTCAAGAACTTGGCCGACGTCGCCATTGGCCCCCAGCCACGCAGCGGCATTGTCGGGTTCAATCAACAGGACGACGTAGTCGAAGGCATCGTGTTACTGGTAAAGGGCAAGGAGGCGATCGGAGTTCTACGCGGGGTGAAGGAAAAAATCGAAGACCTCAACGCTCATGGCCTACCACCCGGCGTCAAGATCATGCCGTTCTATGATCGCACCGACCTCGTGCATCACACCGTGGAGACCGTCGAGCATAATATGGTCGAGGGGGCGCTGCTGATCCTCATCATCCTGGTGGTGTTCTTGAGGCGACTCATGGCTGCCGTGGTGGTCATTCTGGTGATCCCCTTGTCTCTGCTGTTCGCCTTCATCCTGATCGATGTCCGCCATATTTCGGCCAACCTGATTTCGCTGGGCGCCATCGACTTCGGCATCATCGTGGACAGCGCCGTGGTGCTGGTGGAGGCGATCATGGTCAGGGTGACGTGGGAATTGGAACAGCGTGCCGGGCTTCAGCATATGCGCCAATCCATGCTGATGACGGCTTCGGAGCTAGGGCGACCGATCCTGTTCTCCAAGGCCATCATCATCACCGCCTTTCTGCCGATTTTCACCTTTCAGCGTGTCGAGGCCAAGATTTTCTCGCCCATGGCCTACACTCTGAGCTTCGCACTGTTGGGTTCTTTGATCATCAGTCTCACCCTGGTGCCGGTGTTGCTCAGCTACATGATCGGCCCTCGCCTGGTCGAGGCGCATAATCCCCTGGTTCACTGGATGGAGGTAAGTTACAAGGCTTGGTTGGAAGCCATCCTGCGGCACCCTAAAAAGTTGTTTGCAACGGCAGCTACGGCGTTGGCGCTGTCGCTCGCGTCCACTCATTTTATCGGCACCGAATTCATGCCCAAGTTGGATGAGGGCAACATCTGGCTCACCATTACCCTGCCGACCCCGGTTTCCCTCAGAAAGGCCAAGGACTTGGAGCGGGACATTCGCAGCCGTTTGCGGGAGTTCACGGAGGCCAAGTCGGTTTTGACCCAATTGGGCCGGCCGGAAGATGGTACCGACCCGAAAGGCTTCAATAATCTGGAAATCCTGGCCGATCTCAACCCTAAAAGTAGCTGGCGCTATAGCAAAAAGGATGAATTGGTCGAAGCCATGCAGCAGAAACTGGCAGTTTTCCCCGGCTTGCAGTTCAACTTTTCCCAAGTGATACAGGACAATGTGGAGGAGGCTATTTCCGGCGTCAAAGGCGAAATCGCCATCAAGATTTTTGGCGACGACCTGAAAATCCTTCAGGAAAAGGCGAATCAAATCACCCGTATCCTTCGCTCAACAAAAGGCGCCACGGACGTGGCCGCCGAACAGCAATCCGGTCTCGCCCAGGTGTTGATCGACATCGATCGGCAACGGATTGCCCGTTACGGCATCAATGTCGCCGACGTGGAAGCCGTCATCGAAATGGCCGTGGGTGGCAAGGCGGCATCCCAGATGTTGGAAGGCGAACGGCGTTTCGATATCACGGTGCGTCTTACCGAAGATGCACGCAATTCAGTCGGCGTCATTGAGGACTTGTGGGTCCCAACCGCCAATGGTGGCCGCATCCCCTTGGCCGAACTGGCCGAAGTCAAGGTGGACCAGGCGGCTTCGCGCATCAGTCGGGAAGATAACATGCGGCGCATCGCCATCAAGTGCAATCTGATCGGTCGCGACCAAGGCAGCTTCGTAGCAGAAGCCCAGAAAAAAGTGGCCCAGCAAGTGTCTCTGCCCCCGGGCTATAGGATTTTCTGGAGTGGGCAGTTCGAAAACCAGCAGCGCGCCATGAAAAGGCTATACATCATCGTACCGATCAGCTTGGCCCTGATTTTCACTCTGCTGTTCTGGGCATTTCATTCAGTCAAAAATGCGATCCTGATCGTCATGAACGTGCCTTTTGCCCTGATTGGTGGTCTAGTCGCCTTGCTGCTGACCGGCATACACCTCAGCATCTCCGCTGCAGTGGGTTTTATTGCGTTGTTCGGCATCGCCGTTCAGAACGGGGTGATCCTCATATCCCGGATCAACCAGTTACGGCGCGAGGGACAACCATTGCACGACGCTATTCTGCACGGCTCCGTCAGCCGCTTGCGCCCGGTGGTGATGACGGCCTTGATGGCAATGTTGGGACTTTTCCCCGCGGCCTTGTCCACCTCGGTCGGATCGGAAACGGCAAAACCCTTCGCCGTCGTCATCATCGGCGGACTCGTTAGCGCGACCATGCTCACCTTGACCATGTTGCCGGCCTTGTACAGGAATTTTGCAGAGAGCCCAGAACTTTAAGGAAGCCTCATGAAAGAAATCCGCGCCTATATTCAACCCTTCATGCTGGCGAAAGTCACTCAAGCGTTGCTGGAAATACCCGATTTTCCGGGCATGAGCGTATCCGACTGCGAAGGATTCGGGCGGGAAAGGATCATATCGCGCCAGAATTACTCGCCGTTTTTGGCAAAAAAACGCATTGAAATCTTCGCTCCGGAGGGCCTGGTGGAAACCATTTTCGATACTTTGATGAAAGCCGCAAATACTCATCAGCACGGCGCCGGCAAGGTTTATGTACTCCATGTCGACGAAGGCGGACGGATATCTACCGAAGAGCGCGGGACGGAGGTGACCTAGATTTTCGACTTTCCGGAAAATAATTCTCTTGCGAAACCGGATTCAAAGTGGATCTGCTTCAATATGGCTTACGCGGCCTTGGTTTCCCCGCTTCGCGGCAATTAGCCACTTACCTTCAAGTTATTAGTCGCAGAGCCATTCGGGTGCGAAAGCCTGCTGCATTTTTTGTTCGCGTAGTTTTCTCAGCTTGCAGAAATAACCGGAAAGCAACTGCTCGATGCAGCGATTGTAGTTTTTCGGGACTAACCAAAGGTCTGGTCGCACATTCGTATCCGGGTGAAATAATTCGGCGATGAACTCGTGACCGGCTTCCCGGACGCCGGTGAAGTCGACTTCAATCCACGCCGGTTCGTGCAAGCGTTCCGATTCGATAATCCACCTGGCCTGCTCCTTGGAATGAAGCGGCTGTACCGGCGTGATGTATTGACTCAAGCGAATGACTCTGACGGGTTTTGCCGGCATGATTGAGATGCTCCTGATGTCCCAAAAGTATCGAGCGAGGATCCCAGCAAGATGTCTGCCAGCGCTAAGGTTTTTATTAAACAAATAGTTAGAGTCTATTCGGAGGCTGGAAGGTTGAGATCAACCAGAATATTGAGCGGCAGGCGGCCAACACAACCACGCCGAATGCAATTCGAGTGGTCTAGTCTGAAAGTTGCTTTTTGATAACGAGAGTTCCAGCAGGGGCGAAACTTTTCCTTCTAATGCCGCAATCCCTGGAAGGTATAAAAGTGCCCATAGTGACCGAAAACCCGCTTAGACTAGCTTTGGTCTCCTCGCCGGTCTTGAGCGGGCTTAACCCCAGATCAACATCATGGGTCAAGGTTCGGAAGGCTGCCAACGGGCATCAGTGTACTTCCGGTCCAGGTACATGATACTCGGATCGACTGTCTCCACATCAGCGGCAAAAAGTCTTCGGCCGAGCATCGCGCTCTGGCTGGCCCTGGCCCTGTGTTTTTTGCTGACCGGGTGTTGGACGAAATCCCCACCGCTCACGTCTGCCGAGTTCGAAGCCAAACTGGCACGTATCACCTCTCGAGGCGGGTATATTCCTACCCGAACCTATAAAACGATTGAATTGCGGGAGACCTGGCGACAAGGCGTCGTGGACATCGACATCGATATCCTCGCCCCCGTTGAAGGTGGCCACTTTCCGACCGTCTTGTATTTACCCGGTCTCGGGGAGAACGCCGACGCGGGACGTCTGTGGCGAAGGGCCTGGGCACAAGCCGGCTACGCGGTGCTATCGGTGCAACCTGCGTCCTTGGGGGAAGCAATCTTGTCATCGAAGGACGCAAAGGCCGACAAACGGGCCATCGCACGGCGGAGTTCATCCGCTGTTTCCCTGGAAAATCGGCTGGGTCACTTGGCCTGGGTTCTGGATGAACTCACCCGCCGTACTCAATCACTGGTTTCTCTTTATGGCCGGGTGGACTTGAGCCGGCTCGCCCTTGCGGGTTTCGACTTGGGCGCTCAAGCGGTCTCCGCGCTCTGTGGGGAATCGGTCGAAGGTTCACCGAAAACTTTCCCCACAGCTCCGCATGCGGGGATCGTGCTCAGTCCTTACGTGGACTTGGCGGCCGGCGGGCTGGAGAAACGTTTTTCTAATATGACCCTGCCCCTGCTAACGGTCACCGGCAGCGAGGACGATGACCCCTTCGGCATTAGTTCCGCTTCCCTCCGCAGAGCCGTCTGGCAATACGCCCCGCCCGGCGATAAGTACCTCCTGATCCTACAGGGGGGAGCCCACCGCTTGCTGGCAGGTTCGGAACTCGGCGGCAGCAGAAAGGCAGATGACGCGTCTAAGGATGGCGATCAGACGCCTCAGGAGGACCAAGATTCGCGCGACCGGCGGGATCCGGATTCCGATCGGATAGCCGCCTACGGCGGTGGGGGGCGTGTGCGCCGCGGAGGAGGCGGAGATCGCCGCAAAAGAGGCCGCGAAATCGGCTTTCGACATATCGCCGCCGTGGAAAGTATCTCCACCGCCTTCCTTGATGTTTCCCTCAAGCACGACCGCGTGGCGAAGGAATGGCTGCTGCGCAATGCCCGTCCCTGGCTCGGGCGCAGCGCCACCCTGCAGTGGAAATAAAGACGCGGTCTCGGCCGGTTCGAGCGCCGATCCAATTTCGGCAGGTGCCGAAAGCGATGGAGATAACGACCATGGCGGTTCCCCAAATAGCATCGACGCATAGAGTAACCGGTTATGGCGCTTTGGCTTCCCGTCTGAAATCCGGCTATTTTTGCCCGAAAATAGCCGACAAGGGCAAGGGGGAGGTCGGCGCGAAGGAAACTCGGCCGTGTGGTTCAAAACAACCGACCGCTGACCAAATCCGGCCCGCTCCCCGTGTTAAGACAGGCGATGCCCAATCGCAGCGTTTTCCTTCCTGTTCTTTATATTCAGTCGCTTAACGCTTGCCATTGGAATATGGCGCAATCATTGCTCGTTCCGGACTGCCGCGTGTCGCGGCTACATTGGTCGGCCCCTTATCGAGGTAACCCGTGAACGAACAGCCACAACCGATTTCCCACCACATTTTGCCCACGTCCTCGTCGATGGTGGGCATTTGCATGGCGTCCATTAGCATTCTGCGCTTGTTGGAATTGACCAGCAAAGTTGCCTTGTTCGTCGATGTGCCGGTAGCAGTTGACAGCCTGATTTTCCTCGTCGCCAGCGTGATTTCCTACCTGTCCATTCGGTCGAAGAAGAACACCGATAAACTGGAGCAAATCGCCGATGTCATTTTTCTGATCGGCTTGACGGTGATGGTGGTCAACGGCTTCTTGTTGGCTTACGAGGTGGGCTTGTGGGAGGTGAAACAGCATGTCTGACGGCGCGGGAATCGCCACAGACGTTTTGCGCGACCGAGAAAGTACCTTGTATGGGGTGCTGAATCGGGAGGACTGCGACTGCGCCGCCTGCATCGGGTGGTGGCGCTGCGGGCGAAGCGGAGTGTGGCAGGGGCGAACACCGCGAAAGCCTTCGTGTTGGACGATTCGATCAAGACGCGGTATGGCACAAGACGATGCCGGGGGTGTCCAGTCACTTCGACCCTCTATCGGACCTGAATCCGTGGGCACTGGGACACGATTTCAGGGCAGCGGTACGAGGCCAAAGTTCGGGATGTGGCACCGAACTTGGCAGGCGAGCCCAAGGCCCCGGCCCAATGGCGCCAGGTGCGGCTGCTACTCGTGCGCGGGGTCGCCGAAGCGAAAAAGCCCCAGCCCGGCCAGAATGATTACGCGCTATTTCTGACCACCAAATGGAGTCTCACACCGAAGCGCATACTGGAATGACATGCCTTGAGCTTTGACCCCCGAACCCTTCGCCTCCGGGCCACCTGATTCCAGGGCTCGCGGGAAAAATAACGGCGGCAATGAAACCCGAAACTTCAGGTACTCGCCATCCGCTGTCATCGATGGCCTGGTTCGGAAACCACTTGGCTTGCCATCATCGATGCTGACAGCAATCATTGGCCGGTGGGGCCTCCGGGCTGTAGGGCGATCAAGGCGTGGAATCATTTGTCGGGCATGAAACCCAGGGAAACCAGCCTTGGCGTCCAGATAGCCGCGCTTTCGGCCTCCGTCCGCGGGTCGCGGATTTCAACAGGCCTGCCCATGCACAGCCGTTGAAAAACA
>DATIXD010000294.1:0-13513 GCA_035518875.1 Methylococcaceae bacterium
GGCTTTTTCCAGGAGTCCCCCTGGGCAGAGGTGGAACTTGACATCACACGGTCGGAGGACACCGGGCGGGACATCGAGCTATGAGCTATTTGCTCGATACCTGCGTCTTATCGGAGTTGCGCAAACCAAACCCCGACCCAAATGTGACGACCTGGATCGAGCGGGTCGAGGAGTCTCACCTGTACCTGAGCGTGATCGCGCTGGGAGAAATACAGAAGGGCATCGCCAAGTTGGAAGACTCGAAAAAGAAACACGCACTGCAGCTCTGGCTTGAACAGGATCTGCAAGAGCGATTCGCCGGTCGGATGCTTAAGGTCGATTCGAGCGTTGCACTGGAATGGGGAGTCCTACAGGGTTCGTCGGCTCGATCCGGAAACTCCGTGCCCATCATCGACAGCAATCGGTCACAATCTTACTCTGGTGACTCGGAGCGCGGCAGATTTTGAACGGATGCCGGTCAGGTTAATAAACCCTTGGCTCAACGTCGATTGACCACACTCCATAGGTAAGTCTTGGATATGGGGACGGTAGAGACGTACGTAGTGACAAGCCAGATTGCCGAAAATTTGCCGGAATCCCAATTTTACAAATATCGGCAAATCGTGGTTTTGCGCAACGAGCGGATTTTGCAAGCTGTTGAAAGTTAAATAAATAATAAATTGTTAAGGCCTTCACACGGCAGGGGTCGTAGGTTCGAACCCTACACCGCCCACCAATAGTATCAGCAGTTTATCTAGGATTTCCGTCCGTAAAAACGCGCGTACGGAGACTGTACGGAAATCGCTCGCCAAAGGCTGACAAAAAGAAACTCGGACTAAGCCGGATCTCTAAGTCATTCATCGCGTACCAGCGGCTTCTTGAGTCGCCCGAAAAATGCCTCCCGCTCTTCCATGCGTCTGGCTATGCTGGCAAACACGGAGCGATGCAAAAGCGAGCCAGTTTGCCATGCCCCTGCGTAGCGGCAGGCACCCGGCGGGTCACACGAAGGCAACCGATGGGTTCAACGAAGCGGCGTCAGTCATCTGCAAACGAGAAGGGAGCACCCGGCAAGGCTGCGAATCTTGGAGGGTGCAAGTCCCTCTACCCTCGGCTGCCCGGTAACGGACGGTTAGCCTATCCCCTACTCGGTAAGGTAACTAACCGAGATAGGCGGGGATGCAAAGGCCATGGCTGCCTGATGCTGAAAAGCATCTCGGTAGGAGCAACCTGGGTGGCGAGCAAATTTGTGGGCTTGAGGATGATCGAATAACTGCAGCCTCGAAAACCGAGGCTACGTGTGCCCAGTTTAGAAGACCCCCAGAATCTCCTTTATAGAATTTCGCGTGTAAGCCCTTTGACAGCTATCGGCCAGAGCGGACGTTCGCGGTGCAGACGCCGACCTTGTCACAACCCGACTAAGTGTCGTAACAGTTGGATACATTCACGTTGCCGAGCGGCAAGATGGCCTAGCCTCGATTGTGAGACACCGCGCCGATGCCCCTGCGCATTTGGCCCACGACAGCTTTGCGGCGATTCTGGATGACCAGTTGACGAAGGATATGCGTTGTTCGATTTGGAAGTGGATTCGCTATCCGGGCAAGAGGAGCGGCGGTCAAGACCCAAGATGTCCTAGATGCAAGGAAGACCGTTTGATGGCCAGTGCCCTGGTCCTCGTGAACTACCGTAACATTCACCGTCCGGCATCGCTGCGGGGAAATTCATTTGGATCAACGATTCAACGCCAAGTGTCCAGCATCGAAAAATCGTAATATATTGCAGATCGGCCGCGAAAGTTGAAACCAGGCAGCGCACATGAAACCCGCCTATCACCCCTCGCTGGTCAACGATGTTGCCTTCGGCGGCCCGCTCTCGTCCTGCGTCCGCCACGGTGCGGACTTCGCTTCGCAACATGACTACCACAATGACCGGACGCCGCTTCGGTTGCCTTATGTCTTGTCTCCATCCGCGCTATCGCCCGAATTCGGACGAAACATCCGGCCCTGCGGCTAACGCGGGGGTCGTCGCACTTCGCTACGCTGCCGCTCCGCGTCCGGTGCTCCTTCAACCGCCTCAGAGGCGTGCTTATGCCTCCCCCACTGGCAATATTACCTCGAACTCCGCCCCCGGCTCGCGGTTCAGCGCATCCACTTCGCCGCCCATGGCGCGCGCCAGTTGCCGCACCAGCGCGAGGCCGATACCGGTGCCGACCGTCTCGCGGGTCAGCTCGCTGCCGGGACGGTAGAAGAGCTGAAAGATTTTTTTCATCTGTGATTGAGGCACGCCGGGGCCGTAGTCGCGCACGCTCCAGATGACGGCATCGGTGCCTCTGGGGCGCACGCTGATGTCAACGGTCTTGTTCTCGGCGCGGGCGGCGAACTTCAAGGCATTATCCACCAGGTTAATGATGATCTGTATGAAGGCGTCGGCGTCCACTTGGAGTTCGCACTGGGCGCAGGCCTCCTCCATCTTGAAATGCATTTGGAAGCCGGCGCGCTTGATCTGGCCGTTGACCTTGGAGCGGAGCAGTTGCATGAGGGTGGCGACGCGCACATTCTTCAGATCCAGGCGCAGGTCGTTGCGCTCCATGCGCGCCAGCTGCAACACATTGGCGATGAGACGGGAGAGGCGTTCGCTCTCATCGTGGATGAAATCGTAGTACTCGCGCTTTTTCTCTTCGGACACCCAGCCTTCGCGCAGCATCTCGCCATACATGCGGATGGAGGTGAGCGGGGTTTTCAACTCATGGCTGACCGCGGAGACGAAGTCCTGCTGCTGGCGCGCGAGCGTGATCTGGCGCAGGCCGAGGCGGTAAAGGGCGAAGAAGCCCAGGGTCAGCACGCCGAAGAGCACCAGGCTAGTCCAGGTGACGATGCCGGCGCCGGGACTGGCGGGCAAACGGTTGATGGTCCAGAGCAGCTGCAGCTTGCCAAGCGGAGCGGACAACCGCGTCTGGTAAAGCTGGGTGCCTTCCAGTTCTTCGGCGCTGGAGTAACTAGGCCGACCACCGCGGCCGGGAATGAGGATCAGCACATCGCCCTGGTAGGCGACCACGAGATTGCTCATCTGCGCCAGCGCGGTTTCCTGAAACGGCTCGCTTAGCGCGCCGCGCAGGAAGGCTGCCTGCTCGATGATGGCGCCCTGAATCGTGCGCTGGCCGTTGCGCCAGACTTTGCGGAAGAGCACGAAGTGGCCGCTGTCGAGCAGCACGAAGTCGAAGGGGTCGATCGCGCTTTCAAACATGCGCACGCGCGCGCGTTCGCCGATGCTGGCCCCGCCGCCGGCGATACCGCGCTCGGGCTCAAGCAGGGCGCTCTGTTCCTTGCGCGGCGCACGCGGCAGGATCTTGGCCTTTTGCATCGGCTCCATGTCCGCTTTCTTCCCGCTCGCCTCGCGCTTGCGTTCCTCGTCCTGAAAATCGCGCTCGATCTTGAGGTCTTTGAGTTGGCCAAGCGCGTTCGGCTGGCGCGCGGATTCCACCGGCGCGTTGAGCGTGTCGAACGCCTCCTGGGCTGGCGTGTAACGTGGGGCGTCGTCACGGGATGCGGACACGAAAGGCGTGGGGGAGGCGGGGGCCGATTTCGCTATGGACGCTGGGGCTCGCTCTTTGCCACGCCGCTGCTGCACCAGACGATTACGACTCAGCACGTCCAGTAGTTGGTCGCGCAGGGCACTGCGTTGTGCGACTTCGGCCTCGCTCAGCCCCCATTGCGTGGAATCGGTCGAGGCGTCCGGGAACAGCGGGGTGGAAAACGTGCCTTCGGTGTCCACCTGGAAATAGCCGAGCAGGCCGGGAATATCGGAGCGCACCGGAAATTCCGCCAAAGGCGAACGTTGCACATAGCTCGAACGGGCCGGGTCGCCGCCCAATACCAGAAAGCGGTAGTCCGCATAGCCACGGGCTTCTTCCGCGCTGATCAGGCGCTGCAGTTGCCCGTCGATACGCTGCCCCAGCTCGTCGGCGAGGCTGCGATACTGGTAATAGGCTTCCCACTTGATCTGGCGCTGGGTGTGCACGATGAGTACCGCTGTCGGCACGGACACGGCGACCAACAGTAGACCGAGGAAGAGACGCAGCCGTGCCGGGGTGAGGCGGCGCATCTCAGGTCTCCGTAACGAGGCGGTAGCCGCCGCCGCGCACGGTCAGCAGGTAACGCGGCTGCTTGGGGTCGGGTTCGATCTTACGGCGCAGCTTGGCGATGTGGATGTCCACGGTGCGGGTTTCGAGGTCCAGATGGCGGGCATAGCCCCACACCTTGTTGAGCAGCTCCTCGCGCGGCACCGGTCGGTCATTGTGCTCGCGCAGGTATTGCACAATGTCCAGTTCACGACGGGTGAAGGCCACGTCGGCGCCGTTGATGCGGCCGGAGAGATTGCGGGTGTCAATTTCGTCATCGCCGCTCAGGCGGATGAGGGCTTCCTGTTCCGTCGTGACTCGCGCACGCCTGAGTACGGCCTGCACCCGCAGCACCAGTTGCGCGACGGAGAAGGGTTTGGTGACATAGTCGTCCGCGCCCAGCGCCAAGCCTTGGATGATGTCCTCGTCGGCGGACTTGGCGGTTAACATGATGATGGGCTGGTTGCGGTCGCGCCCGCGGATGGCCTCGCAGAGGTCGAAGCCGTTTTGCCCGGGCAGCATGACGTCGAGGAGAATCATGTCGAAGGTGCCGGTGAGCGCCTTGGCCAGGCCTGTTGGGCCATCGACCGCGAAATCCGCGTCAAATCCGTGGTAGACGAAGACGTCCACCAGACCAGTGCGGATGGCGGTTTCGTCTTCAATAATCAGGATGCGGGGCTTGCGTACCACTATTGTCTGCCACGTAGATCAAACTGTCCTTGAGCGTAGCAAACAGGCCTGCGCCTGGCATGTAAATTTTTGGTAAATCGCCGGGCAAAAGTTTTACCAAAGTCTGTCTACGACCTCCAGCCCGCAAGTTCTAGACTGCTCCCACGAAGTCACAACGACCGATAAGGAGCACACACATGGCACTCATCACCCGATTTACCCGCCTGTTCAGGGCGGACATGCACGCGGTTCTGGACCGGCTGGAAGACCCGGCCCTGCTGCTGCATCAGGCTATCCGCGAGATGGAAGAAGAAATTGCGGGCGGCGCCCGATCGCTCAAGGCGCGAGAGGCGGAGCGTGAGCAGATTGCGGCGCGGTTGCAGGAACTGCAGGCTGCGCTGGCGAAGGCGGAAGACGAACTGAATCTTTGTTTCGATGCTGGCAATGAGACGCTCGCCCGCACGCTCTTGCGTCGCCGGCTGGAAAACGAACGCCTGGCGAAACACCTGGAACAGTATCTAGCCCGGTTGACCAAGCTCATCGTCGAACAAAGCGCGCTCCTGGACGACCAGCGTCGGCGTCTGGAAGGCATGCGGCAGAAGGTGTCCGTGTTCGAGATGGAACCGACGCGTGCGGATGCCGCCGCCGACCCGGACGATTTCCCGGTCACCGACGCGGACGTCGAACTGGCTTTGCTGCGCGAACAGCAGAAGCGGAGGTCGTCATGAAAAGTCTGAGTTTCTGGCGCGGCGTTGCCGTGGCGTTGGTGCTGAGTCTGATCGGCGCCGTTGCCTTCACCGCCCTGGAGCCGCTGGTAGGGCCCGGTTTTGGCCTTCGCGGGCTGATCGCCGGTTTGGGGTTCAGCTATTTGCTCGTGCTGCTGCACAACACTCAGGCGCCCGTCGGTCGGGTGGTTACGGTCGTCATCTGGCTCGCCGTCACCGCGCTCCTATTCGTCGGCGACCCCACCCTCTGGCTCTGGCTGCTGGTGCAGGTCGGCCTGATCTGGCTGGTGCGCTGCCTGTATCTGTACGGTAGCTTCCTGGCGGCGCTCGCCGACGCCGCGCTGAACGGCCTGGCGCTGGCGGCGAGCCTCTCGACCGCACAGCACACTCACAGCCCGTTCTTGACACTCTGGACCTTCTTCCTGGTGCAGGCGCTGTACGTGCTGATTCCGAAACTGCGCGCTTCCGCCACGCAACCCGAAACCCCCGCGGACGGCTTCGACCAGGCCTACCGCACCGCCGAGGCGGCGCTGCGCCGTCTTCCCATCCGAAACTAACCGAAAGGAGACCCATCATGAAAACCAAACTGCTCGCCTTTTCCCTGTTCGCCGCGACCATCGGCGCCGTGCTCGCCTATCCGCACCATCGCGGCGGTACCGATCCCACACCAGCGGCACCGGTCGCTAGCGCCAACAAACCCAAGGTGGAAGCCGTGTTCGTGCTCGACACTACGGGCAGCATGAGCGGCCTGATCCAGGCGGCCAAGGAAAATATCTGGTCCATCGCCCGCAGCATGGCTTCGGCGAAGCCGACGCCGGAGATCAAGATCGGTTTGGTCGCCTTCCGCGACCGCGGCGATCAATACGTCACCCAGGTGGTGAACCTGTCCAGCGATCTGGACACCACCTATGCGACCCTCATGGACTTTCGCGCCGAAGGCGGCGGCGATGGTCCGGAAAGCGTCAACCAGGCTCTGCATGACGCCGTGCACAAGATCGGCTGGAGTCAGGACCCGAATGCCTACAAGGTGATTTTCCTGGTCGGCGACGCACCCCCGCATATGGACTACCAGGACGACGTGAAATACCCCGAGACCCTGAAGACCGCCGCCGCCAAGGGCATCATCGTCAACACCATCCAGGCCGGCGCGGATTCGACCACGCAGGAGCAATGGCGACACATCGCCTCGCTCAGTCAGGGCCAGTACTTCCAGGTCGGCCAATCCGGCGACGCCTTGGCGGTCGCCACACCCTACGACGAGAAACTCGCCGGGTTGTCGAAGGAACTCGACGACACGCGCCTCTTCTATGGCGACGAAGCAAAGCGCCGCGAACTGGCCGTCAAGCAGGCCGCGACCGGCAAGCTGAACGCCGAAGCCTCGGCCGCATCGCGCGCCAAACGGGCGATCTTCAACGCCTCCGCGCCGGGCGAGAAAAACTTCGCCGGCGAAAACGAGTTGGTGGAGGACGTCGCGAGTGGCCGCGTCAAGCTGGACGCCGTCGCCCCGGCCAGCCTGCCCGAACCCGTGCAAGCGCTAAGCAAGGACGAACAGGAACGCCTCATCAAAGAAACGGCCAAAAAGCGCGCCGAACTGCGCGACCAGATCCAGACCCTGGGGGCCCAGCGGCGGGACTACATCGCCGGCAAACTCAAGGAGAGCAAGACGGAAACGTCCTCGCTGGATTACCAGATATTCAACACGGTGAAGGCGCAGGCGGCGAAGAAGGGGTTGAGGTACGAGGCGGCGCCCAGTTATTGAGGTAACGGCGAGATTGGCGATGCGTTGCTTCCCTGCCATCGCCGACATTCGTTCCAATGGCCTCAAACATTGTAAGGAGAATTATCATGGCGACTTACATTGTCCTAACAAACTTCACAGATCAGGGGATTTGCAACGTGAAGGAAACTACTAAACGAGCGGACGCCGTAGCAGAAGTGGCAAAAAAGTTTGGCGTTACCGTGAAAGAGTTCTGTTGGAAATTGGGCAGTTACGATTTGGCTCGGATATTCGAAGCGCCTGACGATGCGTCCATGACGGTGGTCGGATAAAGCATCGGTGCGGCGGGCAACGTTCGGACACAGACGCTGCGACTTTTTCCAAAGAAGACATGAATGGGATTCTCGCCAAGCTGGCATAGGGGCAGTAAAGTTGTCTGCCTCTCTCAGGAAACACATTCCAGGTAGCTGATTTTGTGTCTGTTTTTACGCAGCTTCGGCCACCGGAACCAATTGGGAACCGAGTTGCTGGGCCTTCTTGGTCAGCGTTTTAACGACCCGTTGACGGTACCGCTCTTCACATTGGGCTTGACCTTGATCGACGTACTCCTCGCCTTTCGTCAGCAACGTGTAGATCAGCCGCGCCAGTTTGTGGGCGCAGGCGTTGACGGCGCGAGGTTTGTTCATGCGGGCGCAGAGCCTACGATAGTAAGCGCCCAGGGCGGATTGGCTGATCCTGAGATTGGCCGCGGCCATCCGCAGGGCTTGGGCGGCCCGGTTGGCGGTGCGCTTGGTGGCACCCGACAAGACCTTGCCGCCGGTAATCTGGGTGCCCGGACACAGCCCCAGCCAGGAGGCGAAATGCTTGGCGCTTTTGAACCGCGACAGGTCGGCGCCGACTTCGGCCAGCACCTTGAACACGGTGGTCACGTCGATCCCGTCGATGCGGGTCAAATCCACCCCGCACAACTGGAACAGATATGGGCGCATGTCGAAGCGCGGCGCGTTCTTGGCTTTGCCAAGCCGTTTGGGCGGGCCCAGTTGCCCTTCATGTCGCGCCAGGGTGGCCAGCATCCCTTCCAACTGGCGGTCGCATTCGGCCAGTCGCTCGGCGTAGGCGTCATACAGGGCCACCGCTTGCTTGAGGGCGAACAGATGTTCTTCCCGCCAGTTGCCCTGCAACGATTTGGAAATTTCTTCCTCGCTGGCCCGAATGCGCACGTTGCGGAGCTTCGCCAGGGTAGCGCCGTCACGCTCCCCGGCCACGTCCGGAATCACTTGACCCAATTGAATGTTCATTTGCGTCAACGCCTTCTGCATGTGCTGGACATGCCGCGATTGATACTTCAGCAGCATCTCCCGCTGCCGTGCCACGCACCGCAGGGCGCAAAAATCGCCCTGGGGCCGGAACGGCCCGCGCAACAGGCCGAAGCTCATCAATTGCTGCAACCACTGGCAACCGAGCACGTCGGATTTACGCCCCGGCACATTCTTGACGTGGCGGGCATTCACCAGGTACGCGGTGAAGCCGCGCGATTCGAGAAGTTCGAACAGAGCAATCCAATAGACCCCGGTGGACTCCATGGCGACCGTATCCACATCACAGGCCGTGAGCCAAGTCGGCCAATCGTTCCAAATCTTCGGTGAAACTCGGAAATCCCGCGCCGGCTCATTGTCGCGGTCCGGCGGCACCGCGACATAATGGCTGGCGGCACCGACATCCATGCCAGCGGCGTTGGGATGGGTCAGTTCAAAGACAACACGAAGACAACACGCTTGCGAGAGGCCATGGCTTTGCTCCACTATTCAGGTTGGGAACACCGCGCCGCTTCGGGAACGTCGTCAAAGATCACTCTCTCAAACGGGCTGCCGGAAGGCTCACCACTGTCGCCGACGTCACCCAGGACCACGCTAACTCTCGGGTGCGAACACACCATTGGCCGATCGGTCTTCGGCGGCGCGGCGGTCCCACTCTACCGCAATGGACCCCATGTTTCTTCCATACGCCTGCCGTCCCGGGGTGGTTATTGCGTTAATTACGTGGACAGAACCACGTGAAAACAATGGGATAGGTTGATCTCGGCGGCAAAACTCCGAGCTTTTCAAGCGGCTTGTCGCTAGAACAGATTTGCCCTGCGTTTCCGGCCGTCGGGATTCAAGAAATTTAATTGCCGGTTCTATAATTCCAGATTGCGCTTAATTCCGACAATCTCACTCTGAGTCCATCCGTTCATTGAGTACTCGACAGAGATATCGCCGCCATCACGCTGTTGTCCGCGTCGGTGCTATTCGTCCTCCCAGGCGTTGGCTTCCCTACTGGCGGATTTTAGTCACCAATGAGGGTAAATGATGATGACTAATGCACTGCTCAAAACCCTCTTCAGTTATGCCTTCCGCCCCTTTTTCCTGCTCACCGCGGGCTATGCCGTACTCATGATCGCGGGATGGGGTCTTCACCAAGGGGGCGTACTGGCTTGGTCCGATTCACTACCCGCCCACGTCCGCCACGGCCATGAAATGCTGTTTGGCTATGCCGGCGGCGCGATTGCCGGCTTCCTGCTCACGGCCGTCGCCACCTGGACCAATCGTCCAGCGATATCCGGTCCAGCGCTCATCGGGCTATGTGTCATCTGGATCATCGCCCGCCTCGCAGCATTCATTCCCCACGATTCTGGATTGGTACTCTGGGGTGTGGCGAGTATCGTGTTTTGGGCGGGCTTATCCGCACTCATGACGCGGGAGGTTATAGCCGTTCACAACACTCGCAACTACAAGGTTCTAGCTTTGCTGCTGGCAATTATGGCCACGGAAGCGGAATTTTTCGGCTCTGTGCCGGATGATCTTGCGTTGTTGGAGACCTGTCTCCGCACCGGTCTGTTTCTAGTGATCGGCATGATTTCACTGATTGGTGGGCGCATCATCCCGGCATTTACTCAGAACTGGCTCAAACTCAACCGACCTCAAATCGCCACGCAACTGCCCGCGTTCGGTCGGTTCGATCTGGCGAGCGTGGTGATCACCACCGCCTTCGCGGTCGGTTTCATTGTGTGGCCAACGTTCCGGTTGACGGGGTGGCTGGGCATATTGGCCGCCGGCGCACAATGCTTGCGATTGGCGCGTTGGCGGGGATGGCTGGCATGGCAGGAACCCTTGCTCTGGGTACTGCATGTCGGGTATGCATGGATACCCATCGGCTTCGGGCTATTGGGCGTTTCTATTTTGGGAACGCCGTCTCTTTTCGATGCGGGCATACACGCCTTGACCTACGGAGCCATCGGAACGCTGATTTTAGGTGTTGCTGCAAGGGTTGCTCTGGGACATACCGGACGGGCATTGCAAGCTTTTGCTTCAATGAAGATCGCCTTTGGCCTGATGACGCTGGGAACCCTGCTGCGATTATTAGCACCCTTGGGGAATGGATTCATCACGGCTTCGATTTTGACCTGGATGGGCTCCTATTTGATTTTTCTGGTGCAGTACACGCCGATTCTCCTCGCACCGAGAATACGCTCGTGATCCGAACGATTTTGTACAAAGCTAAGCTTTCCTGGTCATCTTCTCATCGTGGCGTACTTAAACTGGTAAATCAGGTCTCTTATCTTAAATCGAAGGGTGAATGCTATGTTGACACGCGAAATGAAAGACGCGATCGAACGGACAGAACTGTTTCCCTTGGCGACCGCCTCAAGCACGGGCGTCCCCAATGTCGTGCCCGTCAAGTACTTGTATGTCGCAGCCGATGATCTGCTCTGGATCACGGACAACTATTTGCAGAAAACCTTGGAAAATCTTCAGAGTAACCCACAGGCAGCGATCTTTGTCTGGTCAGCCGAGCCTAAGATGTGTTTTCAACTCAAAGGGACCGTCGAGATCAGAGCCGAGGGGGACGATTATGAGAGGATGAAGGCATTGGTTCGCCAAAACAAGCCTGATTTACCTGCGAGATCTCTGGTTATTTTGCGAATCACTGAGATCTATCAATGCCTACCCGGAGCGGACGCCGGTAAGAGACTCTATCCCGTTGCGTGACGTGATCCGCCCATCCGAGTCTCTCGAATTTCCGTTGAGGCATAGCTGACGACGCACGATGAATACCGAAGTTGCCTGCGTCACCAACGACGGTCCAATGCCGGGAAGAGTCGACATGTCGGCTGGATTGAGCTTTATGCAAACGGCAATCAGCACGTCCCCTTGCATACCGACACGGTGGCCGATCAGTACACCGGTACGCGGCAAGCGGAGGGTCAGATGAAGGAAACCATTCAGCGCATCAATCTCGGTGCGGAGTTCTATACTCCCGAGAAGTGCTACATCATCGAGCTATCTAGCACGCCGGATGATCCGGACGCATCGATCGCCCGAGCACGCTTCGCGCGGGGAGTTACCACGCGATGGCATCGGGTAGTCGGGACGACTGAGCGTTACGTCATCCTCGAGGGTAGCGGCCGCGTGGAGGCAGGCAGCCTTTCCCCGCAGGACGTGAGCATCGCCGACGCAGTGCTCATTCCCCTGTCGTGCCGTCAGCGGATTGCCAACCTCGGCCAAGAGGATCTGATCTTCCTCGCCATCTGCACCCCTCGGTTCCGGCCGGAGCTATACGAGGACATCGAGCACAATCCGCTTCCACGCGACGGCGACGTTTTAGCGATCATTGCACCGGACCCATACAAGCGGGCTTCGCCCGTTCGCCGGACCGGCGAATTTACACGTTGAGTCCTTGGGCACCAAGCCGCCACAAAACCGGTCAACTCAAGTCAATCGGTCGACCTAAAAGAGACGGTCAAGGACGTACTCAAATGGTGCCGCTTTTTGATAGTCACAAATCCCTAGCCCGAATGACTCAAATTTAAGCGCGAAAAAGCAAAGCGCCCTCAACGCGGCGATTCATCGATACATCCGAAGGTCCGTGTCACAGCCTTTTTCCATCCGGAGAAAAGTTTCCGTCGATCGACTTCGTCCACTCCTCGCCCGAGCTGAGGCAGATCTGGGCCTGAGGGGCACCCGGCTTCATGGGAGACCGCGTATGATCTGGCGGTCGACCGTGAGATGAAGGAGCTGTATGCCGATCTGAAATGCGATCAACGATGAGGTCAGAATGGAAGCGCTGCGCCGAACACGAGAAGTTCAAGAAGATTGACCCGCTTTCCGCGAGGGCAACCTGGCTGCGCGGCGCTGTCGGCGATCCGGACAGCGTGCCGAACGGACCAATGCCGCTTGCAATCGGGCGCTGCCTCGAGTACGCCATCTACCATAGCCCGTTGCCGTTCATCCGCACGCTGCTCGGGATCGGCGCCGATCCCAATCCGCCGGATCGCGCTGGTTTTCCACCGCTGATTGCAGCGTTGTCGTGCAGCGGGGCCCAGCCAGGGGAACCAGGAAGACCGGACGTCGCCGACATCGTCAGGCTGCTGCTGTCCATCCGGGGCCGATGCCAATCAGCGCGGCCTTGACGACTACACGCCGCTGCACATGGCTGTTGGAGAGCGAAATCTCGCAGCAGTCGAACTCCTATTGGAGGCGGGTGCGGACCCCCGGCTCCGGACGCGAATCGACGACTGCGAGACCCCGCGCGCGAGATGGCGGAACGGGCGGGCCTGCGCGAGATTGCAGAGCTGCTGGCGGTGCAGGATGCGCGACTGGGAAGGTGAGAGCGCGGGTCGTTTGTTACCGGCCTGATGCACTGTTAGCGCCGCATGGTTCGGGAGTCGTTCATTTGGTCGGCGTGCGAGCGAGTTTCCACATCCAGAGACTCAAACCGCCCAAAATGATGAAGGCCAGGACACTTGGCCACAACGGCATCGGATGACCGGCGACGAGCACCTCTGGGTGTATCACTATTCGCACCAACTGCGCGATGGCCATCAGACCAAACACAACACTCGCCACTCGCAATCCGAGAATTTGTGATTTCACGCTGTCACCTCACACTCTGAAGGCTTGAATCTCCCAAATATCAGAATAACAAAGTAACGGCATCATTGAGATGCGCGAAAACATTAGACGAAACGACCCCTTTTATTTGCTTTTGGATTGGAGCGCTGGGCGACCTGCACTGGTCTGTGCATGACCAGAATCGTCATGTGTTACCATCCGGTGAGTCAACGCAAGTTGGCGTCCGAACTTTCGAAAAATCGATCATTGAAAAGGGCATTCCTATGAACACGAAACTGGCTGGTCTATTGGCTGGCATCGCGCTGACCTTGGCTTCCTTCTGCGCATATTCGGCGGAAAGCCACATTGCAGAAGCACTCAAACACGCTGAAGCCGCGTCCAAGGCCGCTGACGGCAAAGCTGTCGCCGAACATGCGGA
>DATIXD010000295.1:0-4600 GCA_035518875.1 Methylococcaceae bacterium
CGTTCGGGCGCCCAGCGGCTCAAGTTGGCAATCGTCCGCGTGCGGACTTTGCCACCCTCGCGGTACGACTCCCGAAGCAGAATCGCGGGTTTCGAATTGCGGTTTGGGATGCGGGCGATAAACATGGCGACAATATAATTAACTGACCACTGAATATCAATAGATACTACACTATTTACATGCCTACACATTCGGCCTGTTTTTGCATATAATGCCAATTAATCAATGGGTTAGGTGAAAAGGGGGCAGGAAGATCCGTCGGAAGACAAATTCGTTCAAATAAGCTTGCAGATGATCGGTGCTGAAAGACCCTTGATGGGTGCCGAGCAACCATCTTTTTACGAGAGCTGCCACGCGATGCACACCAGGAAGAAGTTCGTGCGCGTCCATGCTGGAGCCCTTAACCGGTGTGCTTTGATGAACATAGTCATCACCCGCCGCCAGCGGGTAGGAGGACAATCCATCGGTGAGAATCGTGGAACCGGGCTCTACGTTTCCCAATAGAAAGGAACGCAGCGTATCGGCCTCGGCGTTGGGAATGGCTTGAATGCGACATCGGCCGAATCCTTTGGGGTGAAGCTGTTCCACAGCCACGGCGACGAGTGTCTTACCAGCAGCACCTCGCCCGCGCTTGCCGGGACGAGCGCCGCCTACCATCGTCTCATCTACTTCAACATCGCCGCAAAGCCGCGCGTGTTCAGCGTGTCCGATAGCACCGCGAAATCGGTGCAACATCGCCCAAGCGGTCTCGTAGGAGCCAAACCCCAACAGGCGGTGGAGCGTTTTGGCCGAAACCCCGTTCTTCGGTGCCGTCATGTGGCAGGCCGCAGCGAACCACACGGTAAGCGGCGTTTTGGTGTGATGAAAGAATGTTGTATTCGCCATCCATGCCTACTAACGTCGCCGCATTTATCCGGATACCCCATTTGATCGATGTCTTGCGCTCATCGACACTGGAAACAGAGGTGTTGATAACTGGTAAGCTTTGGATGTTGATTAACAACCCAAGACATCCAAATGCGTGCAGACGGTTAAGTCATTTGCATTACCCGATGGGCTGCTGCCCCCTCTGCCGCACCAGTCTAGACTCGCCTCGCTCGGGGCTCATCCGCCCGTCTTAAAAAGTTTGTGATGGATCGGGTGATCCCCGAGTGTAAGGGCTAGCCGTCAGTGTTATCCGCGAGTCTGGTTCGCCCAAAACCGGTGGGCCGTTGACCCAGCGTTCGGGGTCAAGCAATTTCCGATACCGGGTTGATTACCTGACCGCTTTCAGGTGGGCAACCGCTTCCTCGGCGGATTTTTTGGCCATGTCGGCATGGCCCATCTTGCCGTGCTCTATAGCCGCCTCGAGACTTTGGATTCCGGCGTCCAAATGTTCGTCTGCGGCCTTCGCGTGGGCTTTCGCCGCCTCGGCGTGTTCGACGATCGCCTCATCGGAAGCTTTGGTCGCTGCCTCGGCATGCTTGAGAGCCACGGCGATGTCGCTTTCCTCCGCACGGAGGCAGAAAGAAGCTAAGGTCAGACCGAGACCGACCAGCAAACTGGTGATTCTTTTGCGCATATGCAATATCCCCCGTCGAATGCAATTTCCCTCGCCTCTAGGCTTCGGGGGATAGAGGGTAGCACATATCCAGGAGCGACATCAGATCCGGCAATTATTGGCAATTATTGAGGACGAGCATAAGCATCAGCCCTTCTGAATGCCGAACGTCTACATGGCTGCAAAGGCATCCGTCGAAAGGGCCGCGCACCCTTAATCACTCCGCATTGGAGTGTCAGATCTCTTTACAGCGCATCCTCGGTTCCAACTTCATCAGATAGCAAGGGATTGATTAACAAGTAAATATGGGCATGGGAATAGAAATTGCGCGAGACCTATTGACACTAGGGTGCCTTAACGCTTCAAGTTAGCAGTTAACGACACAGGGGTGTTCCGATTCGGGCGGCTGCAACTGAGATGGGTGGGCGTTGATGCAAGAGCGGAGAAACAACAATCGCATGCAAGTGCGTTTGACCGGCTATCTGGTCTGCCAGGGTAAGGCCAAGACGTTTTGTACACGGAATATCTCCGAGACAGGCATTCAGGCTCACTTTGATGGCTACGAAGGGATGTACCAATATATCCTCTCGCGAATGCTCCTTCCGAGTGTGCAGCTGGGGTGTTATGTGTACCCCATCTGGCAAAAACCCGCCGACGAAGGCGGTTTCGACATGGGGTTTAAGTTTTTCAAAGTTACTACACGCCGATAAGGATCTGTGCCCGACTAGAGCGCCTCCAATCTTCGTCCTAACAGTAGGAGATCTCGTGACATGTACAGAATGAAGATTGTGGGAATCGTTTCGATCAAGGGCGAGTTCCATATTCTCTGGGCCACCATCGGGGACGAACTGGTTCGGGTGAAATATGTTGGGACGGACATGCCGAAGATTGGTGACGAAGTTATGGCTGACGGCAAGATCGTGTTCGATCACCAGTGTGGCCGGCAATTCGTGGTTCAGAAATTCAGCCATTGAAAAAGAGCGTTAAGGCCGGTCGGTAATGATTCAATGTCTCCAACAATGGATGAGTAATCGGGCGTCGGTGGCAGGTTCCGGGTTGTGTTAACTTTTGAGTCCTCTCCATAGACCCCATGAGGAAGAAACAAGCATGCAATCGACTCGAAATGCCCATGCCAGCCGTGCCGCGCTGGTGACTCTTCTTGCCTTCGGTCTTACCGCCTGCGCGACGGCGACCAAGACCGACCCCAGAGATCCTTGGGAAGACTGGAACCGAGATGCGCAGGGTTTCAACGACCAGCTGGACGAATATGTGATCAAGCCGGTCGCCAAGGGCTATAAGTGGGTCGCGCCCGAGTTTGTCGACCGCGGTGTCACCAACTTCTTCAGCAACATCGATGATATCGGTGTGTTCCTCAACGACTTCCTGCAGTTTAAGCCGGCGCAAGGGGGAAGGGATGCGGGGAGATTTGTGATCAACTCCGTCGCGGGGCTCGGAGGGTTTTTCGATGTGGCGACCTACCTGGACTTGCCCAAACACAAGGAAGACTTCGACCAGACCTTGGCTGTCTGGGGTGTTCCGTCCGGACCCTACCTCGTGGTGCCTTTCCTGGGCCCGAACACGCCTCGCGGTCTGGGCGGCCTGGCCGGTGACACCGCCACGAACCCTCTCAACTATATTGCGCCCATGGCCATACCTTTCCTCACCGGTACCCTCAATGTCACTGACCAACGCGCCGATCTTGAGAGTACCAGCAAGATCGTCGATGCGGCGGCCGCAGATCGCTATGCCTTTATCCGCAATGCCTATTTCCAGGAGCGAGCGTACAAGATTTACGACGGCAATCCGCCCCTGGACGAGGAACTCGAAAAGGAAGAGCAGGAAATGGATGAGGAGTTGCAAAGGGAAGCAGACGGTAAGCAGTAGGCCGACAAACAAGCGTCAAAGTATCTAATAAAGCTGGCTTTTTCGCGGACGATTCGGTCGCTTCAGGAGGCTCATTCCACGGCGGCCCCATAGGTTCGTTTTTCGACTCTGATCGCTCACAAGTAACCATTTGTGCAAATTTCTCAAAGGACATCGGAAGAAACGGGCTCATTTGTCGAAAACTCAATGCGATGTAAGTTTTTGCTCGGCCAATTTCATCAAAACCTGATCGTTTGCTCATCGTGTCAGCGACGTGTTTTGATAATAGCGAACAGGATTTGAAGGACATGACATGATTTTTCGGCTGACCCAGAAACTCGGTAAGAAGATCGGCGTTGAACCCACAACGTGCCTGCCGCCTGCCAGCAATCCTTTCATCGATTGGACAGCCAACCTGTTTGGCGTCCAACGCGTCCAGTACATCATCGCGACCAATACGCAGTCACTCTATTCCATCGTGATGTTTGGACGAGGCATAACCGATGACAACCTGTTTCTAAAGCGAGCGCTGAGCTCAATCCGAGAATTGATCGAAGACGATGGGAACGCGTTTCTCTATCAGCGGCTCATTGCGCCGCATACCGGAAAGATATCCTTCTCAAAAACCCGCGATAAACGAGTCTTGGGTTCGATCAATGAGCTGGTCTTCCAGGCGACGTACCATCTCGAAACAGGTGAAGAATCCCCTTTTGAAACATCCCGGCGTTTGAATAACACACCGATGTCCTACATTGAGCACAGACGACCCAAGGAAGCATTTCGGTCTATGCATGTGGCGGAAGAGTCTGTCTCTGGCGATTGTGCGTATTTTGATGAAGCCGGCCACTGATAATGCCGGCAACCCCGTCAGCAGTCCCGGTTCAATTCGGCCTATGGCGGCACCCGGCAACGAAGAGACGGCCGTGGTGACCTACTCGACTGTCGGCTCCTCGGCCTTATGTAAAGCTTTCCATAAGCCCGAACTACAGACATCCACTGGGGGTTTCGCGACCGGCTGCTTGTGGCCAAGCAAGCGACCGTTGCAATGACGGTCGTCGCCCTTTGAGAGGGATGTTATACATTGGTCTACTAGCGACTTCCAGGGCGTTATCGGCCTCGATGCCAAGGCGTTTTGAGGCATCACGCCGGGCTTTGGTGTTCACTTCCAGAACTGGCTTACCCTATTAGCTGAGCACA
>DATIXD010000296.1:0-10650 GCA_035518875.1 Methylococcaceae bacterium
TAAGGCAAAGCTGAAAAAACTCAACGCTCAGGCGACCGCCCTGAAAATGGATTTGCACGACTTGGCCGAGGATTTGCCGACCGGTTGGGAGAAGATTCCCGAGGTTGCCCAAAAGGCTTTCGAGGCATATCGACAGTTGGACGAATTTCGCAGGGCCAGCGCGTAGGAGTAAACAACCATGAGCGAATTTAGCGTGGTGCTGCCCGGCGGCAAAGTCTGGGTTCCCCAATTCGTCGGCGAGATCGACCAGGAAAAATGCATCGGTTGCGGACGTTGCTACAAGGTGTGCGGCCGTGATGTGCTGGAGATGGTCGGCATCGACGAGGACGGCGAAATGGTCAGGATGAGCGCCGACGAGGACGACGACGATGAGTACGACAAGAAGGTGATGTCCATCGCCAATGTTACTAACTGTGTCGGTTGCGAAGCCTGCGCGAAGATTTGCCCCAAGCAGTGCTATACCCACGGGGCCATTGCCGCCTGAGCGCTTGTGAAAAACCTACTGCGCAACCCGATTCCGCTCCTGCGATGCTCAACGTACCTCCGTTGTACGCCTGCGCTTGTCATGCCGCACATTCCCTGTGCGGCACCCTCAGGGCGGTTACGCCGTGCAAATCGGCTGTCCTGCCGATTTGTCGGGACGGACTCGGGCCGCTCGTTACGGTTTTTTTATAACCTCTGATGTGGCTTGAATGATTCCTTGACGAGAGTCGCCGAGTAGAACCCATGTTGGCCAGAAACGACTATTTCAACTACGACCCGCTGATGGTCCACGCCCGCGATCCGCAAGACCCGGTAACGTTGACTTTCGCTTCCGCAATCGAACTGGCGCGCAGCTCCTCGCGGCTGCCGGGCCGCGGCGGCTTCGGGCTCGACTTGGCGGAGTTCAGCGCCCTGCTCGATGCGTATTTCCCCGGCGCCCGCGGCGCGTATCTGACACCTGCATTCCGCGCCCGTCTGGCGGCCGGGACTCGCAGCAACGGTTTCGACGAGTTTGAGGATTTGCTGAGCCTGCTCATGGCGTACCGCAGCGACGATAGCCGGCCGAGCCGCTGGCTGGCCCACGCCATCACCGCTTGCTGCATGGGCGAGGATCATCTTTGGCAGGACATGGGACTGCCGAATCGCCAGGCTTTGTCGGATCTTTTGGCTCGGCATTTTCCTGCGCTGTTCGCCAGAAACACCGGGGGCATGCGCTGGAAGAAGTTTTTCTACAAGCAACTTTGCGAGCGCAACGGCGCTTTCGTGTGCCGTTCGCCCAGCTGCGCGGAGTGCATCGAATACGCAAACTGTTTCGGACCTGAGGAGGACCGCACATGGCAGCCGGTGAAGCGATAGCGGTGCAGGATTCCGGTCGGGGTGCTGCTCCGGCCTCAGGGCAGGAGGCCGGCCAGCCTCTTGAATGGCGGTTAGCCTTACAGCAGGCGGGTGCGCTTTTCGACGGCGCCCAGGTGAGCGGCTTTGGGGACGATGAAGCCGAGCGCCTCCAGGCGCTGTCCGGCGCTGTCATGGCGGACCTTTCCCATTTCGGGCTCATCGCCGTCGAGGGCCCGGACGCCCAGAAGTTTCTGGCCAGTCTATTCACCGGGGACGTGCGCCTGGTATCCCCGAGTCAGGGTCAGTTCACCAGCTGGTGTGACGGCAAAGGACGCATGCTGACGACGTTCTGGCTGTTCATGCGCGGCGAAGCCTATTATCTGCTGCTGCCCATGGAACTACTGCCATCGACCCTGGCGCGACTGCGTCAATTCCTGTTGCGCAGCAAAACCAAAATCACCGATGCAAGCACCGACTTGGTGCGTTTGGGTTTGTCGGGTGCTGGTTTGGAGGCGCGATTGGCCGCGGTCCTGGGCGGGCAACCACCGATGACGCGGGGGGAAACCCGCGAATACAACGGCTGTACCCTGGTGGCGCTGCCCGGCGCTGAACAGCCCCGCTGGCTTGCCGTCGGCCCCGCAGAGCACATCAAGGCCTTGTGGGATGGCGTGCAGCCAGGAACCCTGCCTGTTGGGGAAGCGGCATGGGCCTTGCTTGATATAGTTGCCCATATCCCCTTCTTGCATTCTCCAACCAGCGGCGAGTTCGTGCCGCAGATGTTGAACCTCGAGGCGTTAGGCGGTTTGTGTTTTACCAAGGGCTGTTATCCGGGTCAGGAGGTCGTCGCCCGCCTGCAATACCGGGGTCAGCTCAAACGCCGTTTGTATCTGGCCTACCTCGACAGCGACCAGATCCCCTCGCCGGGCGAGAAGCTTTACGGCGGGAATAGTGCGGAGAGCGTCGGCATGGTGATATCCGCTGCGCCCTGCCAGACAGGAAAGGTCGCTTTGCTGGCGGTGGTCGTCATCGAGCAGAAAGCGCTGGGTGACATCCATCTGCAGGACTTGCAGGGTCCCCGGCTGGATTTCCAGGAGCAGGACATTCCCGTGCACGCCGGATCCATCAATCAGCATCGTTAAAGGGGCAAACCCATGAGGCGCAAGTCGCGCGAACTTAAGGTCAAAGTCAAAGCCGTTTATCTGGGCGAGCAGTCTCATCCCGAAGCGGATCGCTACACCTTTGCCTACACCGTGACCATGGAAAATACCGGCACGGTGGCGGCCAAACTGCTGGGCCGGCGTTGGGTCATCACCGATGCCAATGGCAAGGTGATGGAGGTCGTGGGTGAGGGTGTGGTCGGCGAGCATCCCTATTTGCGGCCCGGCGAAGCCTACGAATATACCAGCGCGGCGACGATCGAAACCCCGGTAGGCAGCATGCACGGCAGCTACCAGCTGATCGCCGATGACGGCGTGCCCTTCGAGGCGCCGATCGCCGCATTCAGTCTCGCCATCCCGCGTCGGTTGCATTGATGAAAATCGGCATACCCAAAGAAGTCAAAGACAACGAGGGCCGCGTCGCCCTGACGCCTGCCGGCGCCGCCAGCCTGGTCCGGCTTGGGCATCAAATCTGGATACAGGAAGGGGCCGGTCTGGGCTCGGGTTTCTCCGATGCCGATTATTCAAAGGCGGGTGCCCGAATCTGTAAGGTGGAAGAAGCCTGGGACGCCGACCTGGTTGTCAAGGTAAAAGAGCCCCTGGAGAGTGAATACGGATATCTGAAGAATCAGTTGCTGTTTACCTATCTCCACCTGGCGGGAGTGCCCCGTTCCCTGACCGAAGCCCTATTGGAAGGAAAAACCAGCGCTATCGCCTACGAAACCTTGGAAGATTCGTCGGGCCGCCTGCCTTTGTTGGCGCCGATGAGTGCGGTGGCCGGGAACATGGCGGCCCTGGTCGGGGCGCAGTACCTGGCGCGCAGCCATGGCGGCAAGGGCGTGCAATTGGGTGAGGTGTTGGGGGTTCGCCACGGCAAGGTGTTGATCATCGGCGACGGCGTGGTCGGCGCTCACGCGGCAAGAAGTGCGAGAGGTCTGGGCGCGAAGGTCGTCGTCGCCGGTCTGGATGCGGAGAAAGGCGCGAGCATGCGGCGCGAAATCGCCGGCGACCTCGAGTTTTTTCTCTCAGAACCCGAAGCGCTCGCCCGTCATGTGGCGGATTCGGACCTGGTGGTGGGCGCAGTGCTCAGGAAGGGTGCCAAAGCCGATTACGTCGTGACGGAAACGATGGTGCGGTCCATGCGGCCTGGTTCCGTGGTCGTCGACGTCAGCATTGACCAGGGCGGCTGCATCGAAACCTCCAGGCCGACGTCCCATTCCGATCCCGTTTACGAACTGCACGGCGTGACCCACTACTGCGTGACCAACATGCCCGGCGCTTATCCCCGTACCTCGACCCTGGCGCTCACCGAAGCGACCCTGCCGTATGTGACCAAGCTGGCGGAGAAGGGGCTGGATACCCTGCGGGAAGACCAGGGCTTCAGCCGGGCAGTGAACACCCATGGGGGCTATCTCACCTGCCTGCCGGCGGCTGAGGCGCTGGGGATGACGGATCGCTACCAAGACTTCGCGGCGATCTAGATTGGCCTACGCACACAGGCCCATTGGAACGCTTGGCCGGATTCCGGAAATCCGGCTGTGTGAATCCTGAACAATTGAAAACATGAACATATTGACCGATCGACACAGAAACCAATGGGACACCCGGGCTGCGGGCGGTCTGGTTCCCATTGTCATCGAACAGTCCGCGCGGGGCGAAAGGGCGTTCGATATCTACTCGCGGCTGCTCAAGGAGCGCGTCATCTTCCTCGTGGGCCAGGTCGAAGACTATATGGCGAACCTGGTGATCGCCCAGATGCTGTTCCTGGAATCGGAAAACCCCGACAAGGACATTCACCTTTACATCAATTCACCCGGCGGGCTGGTGACCGCCGGTCTGGCGATCTATGACACGATGCAGTTCATCAAGCCGGACGTCAGCACCTTGTGCATTGGCCAGGCCGCCAGCATGGGAGCTTTGCTGCTGGCCGGTGGCAGCGCCGGCAAGCGCCATTCTCTGCCGCATTCACGGGTGATGATTCACCAGCCTCTGGGTGGTTTCCAGGGCCAGGCCAGTGACATCGATATTCACGCCCGGGAGATTCTGGCCGTCCGTGGCCGACTGAACAAGATTCTCGCCCATCATACCGGGCAGCCACTGGAGAAAATTGAGGTCGATACCGACCGCGATAACTTCATGAGCGGCGAGGATGCCGCGAACTACGGTTTGATCGACAAAGTGCTGACCAAGCGTGATGCGCCAACGGCCGTCTAATTGGCACAGACGGTGAGCCAACTCCGGGTTTTTAACTGTGGAAGCAAGGGGTAAGAACGATGAGTGACGAAAGAAGCGGCAAAGATTCGGGCGGGAAAACGCTTTACTGCTCCTTCTGCGGTAAGAGCCAGCATGAGGTCCAAAAGCTGATTGCAGGACCTGCGGTTTTCGTATGCGACGAATGCGTCGAATTGTGCAACGACATCATTCGCGAAGAATTGGACGGTAAAGCCTCCGAGTCGCTGAACAAACTGCCCAAGCCGAAGGAGATCAAGGGAATTCTGGATGAATACGTCATCGGCCAGGAAAATGCCAAGCGCATTCTGGCGGTTGCCGTCTACAACCATTACAAGCGGCTTCGTGCCCACAACAAGAAAAACGACATCGAACTGGCCAAGAGCAATATTCTGCTGATCGGACCCACCGGCTCGGGGAAAACGCTGTTGGCAGAAACCCTGGCGCGGGTCTTGGATGTGCCGTTCACGATCGCCGATGCGACCACGCTCACGGAAGCCGGTTATGTCGGCGAGGACGTGGAGAACATCATCCAGAAAATCCTGCAAAAATGCGATTACGATGTCGAGAAGGCAGAATCCGGCATCGTCTATATCGATGAGATCGATAAGATCTCACGGAAGTCGGACAACCCTTCCATCACCCGCGACGTTTCCGGCGAAGGTGTGCAGCAGGCCCTGCTCAAACTGATTGAGGGCACCATAGCTTCGGTGCCGCCCCAGGGGGGACGCAAGCATCCCCAGCAGGAGTTCCTGCAGGTGAATACGGCGAACATCCTGTTCATATGCGGCGGTGCCTTCGCAGGCCTCGACAAAACCATCCGTGCGCGCTCCGAAAAAAGTGGCATCGGATTTTCCGCCGAGGTGAGAAGCAAGGATGAGCGCAGCAACGTGGGTGAAGTGCTGGCGGGGGTCGAAGCCGAGGATTTGATCCGCTACGGCCTGATCCCGGAGTTTGTCGGCCGTCTGCCGGTAGTGGCCACCCTCGAAGAGCTCGATCAGGAGGCTTTGGTCAAGATCCTCACCGAGCCGAAGAATGCTTTGGTCAAGCAATACAAAAAACTCTTCGAAATGGAGGGTTGCGAGCTCGAATTTCGCTCGGACGCGCTGTTTCTCATCGCACAGCGGGCGTTGGAGCGGAAAACCGGCGCGCGGGGTTTGCGGACCATTATCGAACATGCCCTGCTCGACACGATGTATGAATTGCCGTCCACGGAGCATATTGCCAAGGTCGTCGTCGATGAGAACGTGGTCACGGGCGAGGCCCTGCCTTACCTCATCTATCAAGACGAAGACCAGCAGTGCGTATGCGCTTAAGTCACGTCGGTCAGCATCGCCGAAAACGCCTTGCGCATACCGAATCGGTCGCCTATTCCCGCGCAGTCCGGTCCGTCTGCCGTTGGGCGGAGGCGGCATGATTGAGCTCATAGAGATCAATACATTCTTTGCTCACTACCGAAGGCTTTCACCATGACAATCGACATGCCCGAAAACGCTAGCCTTGAAGATCAACAGGTTCCGGTATTGCCCTTGCGCGATGTGGTGGTTTATCCGCACATGGTGATCCCGCTCTTCATCGGCAGGGACAAGTCGATCGAGGCTTTGGACAGGGCCATGATGAGAAATGGACAAATCCTGTTGGTGGCCCAGAGAAACGCCGAACTGGACGACCCGGATTTCGGGGATTTGTATCACGTCGGCACCCTGTCCAATATTTTGCAACTGCTCAAGTTGCCCGATGGCACGATAAAACTGCTCGTCGAAGGCAATCTGCGCAGCAAGGTCAGGAACTATCGCCTCGCCGGAAATCACTATGTGGCCGATGTTTCGCCTCTCAACGACGAATTGAAGCTGAGCGAACAGGAGGTTGAAGTGTTGACGCGGACCGCCGTCAACGCTTTCGATCAGTACGTGAAAGTGGACAAGCGCACCTCGCCGGAAGTGCTGAACGCCCTGGCGGGCATCGACAATCCCAGCCGCCTGGCGGATACCATGGTGGCCCACATGACCCTCAAGGTCGAGGATAAGCAAGCGATCCTGGAAATCAGCGATATCGCTGCCCGACTGGAAAAACTGATGTCGCTGATGGAAGGCGAGGTCGACATGCTGGAGACGGAAAAACGCATTCGCGGCCGGGTTAAGGAGCAGATGGGCAAGAATCAGCGCGAGTATTTCCTCAACGAACAGATGAAGGCGATTCAGAAGGAACTCGGGGAAATGGAAGATGTGCCCAACGAGTTCGAGGAATTGGCCCGCAAGATCGACCAGGCGGGCATCCCCAAGACCGCGCGCGCGAAGGCCGAGGTGGAGCTGAACAAGCTCAAGCTGATGTCGCCGATGTCGGCGGAAGCGACAGTGGTGCGCAATTATCTCGACTGGATGGTTAACGTTCCGTGGAAGAAGCGTTCGAGGATCAGTCTGGATCTGAAAAAGGCGGAAGAAATCCTCGAGGCCGAGCACTACGGCCTGGACAAGGTCAAGGAGCGCATCCTGGAATATTTGGCCGTTCAGCAGCGGGTCAAGAACATGAAAGGACCCATTCTGTGCCTGGTGGGACCGCCCGGGGTCGGCAAAACCTCCCTGGGACAGTCCATCGCCCGCGCCACCAACCGCAAATACGTCCGCATGGCTTTGGGCGGCGTGCGCGACGAGGCCGAAATACGCGGCCACCGGCGCACTTATATCGGAGCCTTGCCCGGCAAGATTCTGCAGAACCTGTCCAAGGTGAAAACCCGCAATCCCCTGTTTCTGCTGGACGAGATCGACAAGATGGCGAGGGATTTTCGCGGCGACCCGGCCTCGGCTTTGCTCGAGGTTCTCGATCCCGCGCAAAATCACACCTTCAACGATCATTATCTGGAAGTCGATTTCGACTTGTCGGAGGTTATGTTCATCGCCACCGCCAATACTCTGAACATCCCCCCTGCCCTGCTCGACCGGATGGAGGTCATAAGCATCGCCGGCTATACGGAGGATGAGAAAATCAACATCGCCTTGCGTTACCTCGCACCCAAGCAAATCCGGAATAACGGTTTGAAGGAAGTCGAAATCCAGATCACCGAATCGGCGCTGCGCGATATCATTCGCTATTACACCCGCGAGGCCGGGGTTCGCAACCTGGAGCGCGAGATTGCTAAAATCTGCCGCAAGGTCGTCAAACATCTCCTGCTCAAGCCCAGCACCAAAAAGGTCGTAGTCAATCACCGCAACCTCGAAAATTTCCTCGGTGTGCAGCGTTATCGTTACGGCCGTGCGGAGGAAAACGATCAGGTCGGCCAGGTCACCGGCTTGGCCTGGACCGAAGTCGGCGGCGAACTGCTGACCATCGAGACCGTCATCATGCCGGGTACGGGCATGCAAACCTATACCGGCAAGCTGGGCGCGGTCATGCAGGAATCGATTCGTACCGCGATGACGGTGGCGCGCACTCGTGCGGAGGAATTGGGTATCGCTCCCACCTTCTACCAGAAACAGGATGTGCATATCCACGTGCCCGAGGGTGCCACCCCCAAGGACGGCCCCAGCGCCGGCATCGGCATGTGCACGGCCCTGGTTTCGGCGCTCACGAAAGTTCCCGTGCGTTCCGATGTGGCCATGACCGGCGAGATCACCCTCAGGGGCGAGGTTCTGCCGATCGGTGGTCTGAAGGAGAAACTGCTGGCCGCCCATCGCGGCGGGATCGAGACGGTACTGATCCCCAAGGAAAACGAAAAGGATTTGGCCGATGTGCCCAGGAACATCAAGCAGGGGCTCAGGATTGTCCCCGTGCGCTGGATCGATGAGGTACTCGAGGTCGCGCTTCAGCGCAAGCCGGAGCCACTGGATGTGCCGCTGCCCATTGAGCCCGGAGTGCACCGGCAATCAGACCGCCATGCTCACCGTGCATTAACTGCCAGGAACGCCTGCTGACGGCTTCGATGCTAGTACGCCTTTAAGGCGAGGGACTGCAATCGAGATTAGGGTACATCGAACCCCCTCCGCTTCGACAAGCTTAGCGCGAACAGGCTACGAATAATCAAGCAGTTACCTTCTTGGTGAGCCGGTCGAACCACGAACGTAACCGGTTTTTCGAGGTGCCTATTAAGGGATTGATTGAACCGTTGTCTGGAAATGATGTTATTGAATTTATAGATAATATGAGTTATTGCTGTAATCTTGGTTAATGGCGCCGCAATACCTGTGGAATGGTGCGGTGTTGGCATATCATACGTGGTCACTATTTATTGAGGAAAAAATATGGGTAAGATAGGTATTTTCTTCGGCTCTGATACTGGTAATACGCGTCGTGTCGCGAAGTCCATCGCCAAGAAGCTGGGCGATGCCGCCGATGCCCCCGTCGACGTCAAGAAAGCCAGTGTCGATGATCTGCTGAAATACGATGCGCTGATCCTCGGCACCCCGACCCTGGGAGATGGCGAGCTGCCGGGCCTGTCCGCCGGCGCCAGCGACGAGAGTTGGGACGAATTTCTGCCCAAATTGAAGGGTAAGGATCTGAACGGAAAGGTCATTGCCCTGTTCGGACTGGGTGATCAGGAAGGTTATGGCCACGAGTTCGTCGATGCCCTGATTTTCCTGTATAACATGGCCATCGAAGGCGGCGCCAAAGTGGTCGGTTTCTGGCCCACCGACGGTTATGTCTTCGAAAAGTCCAACTCGATCATCGACGACCAATTTGTCGGCTTGGTGATTGACCACGAAAACCAAAGCGATCAAACCGACGAGCGTCTCGACGCCTGGCTCGAGGAAATCAAGCCGGCTCTGATCGGCGCCTAGGTTCAGGTGGCAATGCTTTTGAATTAAGTGGTTTACTCCTTCCCCTCGCGGGGGAAGGCTGGGATGGGGGGATTCCAAAACAGCCAAAGGCCTTGTTTTCTCACCCTCACCCTACCCTCTCCCACAGGGAGAGGGTTCTTTCAACAGTATTGGGTTCAGGCGGGCTCCCCGGGATTTTACCCCCAGTGCCGTTAAGTTATGCCGGCATCCAGGGCACAAGGACCTGTTTCAACGCGACTTCCATGGCCTCTGGGTTTCGGCAATCCGTGCCGCAACATGACTTTGGTCCTTAACTTAACGGTATTGGGGTTGAGGGTAGGTATAAACACGACAAACCAAGGACATCGCGGCACTTATGTAGGGAAAACGCCAAAATAACACCCCGTACCACCGTTTCGGATAATGCCCAGGCATGAGCGCCATGTCTTTGAACTAACAGGATTTCTTGCTCAAGGCGGCAGTTGGCATAAGGGTGTCGACCAACAATGGCACCAAGCTTGCTTGCATTATTGGATATTCCCTCCCAGGAGAACCCAATCATGCTTGAAACGGCAATTGTTGGCGCTGGCCTATGTGGCTTGACGCTGGCCCATCATCTTCAGGCCCATCGGCGTGATTTCGCACTGTTCGAAGCGCGCAACCGGCCCGGCGGCCGTATTCTCTCGGTGACTAGCGAAATGGCCGGCATGGCGCTGGATCTAGGGCCCACCTGGTTCTGGCCACAGACCCAACCGCGCATTTCCCGGCTGGTGAACGATCTCGGTTTATATAGCTTTCCCCAGCATGATACCGGTGAGGTGCTGAATCTTACCGATCATGACAAGAAACCTGACTCGCTCAATAAGCCAGACCTGCACGGCGGCGCTCACCGGATCGAGGGCGGCATGGCCGCTCTGGTCGAGGCGCTCAGCCGCGATCTCCCGGTCGAGGCGTTACGCTTCGGGCATGTACTCACCGCCGTGCTTGACCATGGCGACCATGTCGTACTGCGGTTTCAGTGCGGCGAGGAATCGACCGAAATCCAGGCCCGGCGCGTGGTATTGGCGATGCCGCCGCGGTTGGTGGAGGAGCGGGTTCATTTCCAGCCGCCGCTGGATGGGCAGGTTCGCGAGGCGATGCGCGAAACCCATACGTGGATGGCTGATCAAGCCAAGGTGATGGTCGGCTATGAGCAA
>DATIXD010000297.1:0-7008 GCA_035518875.1 Methylococcaceae bacterium
GTAGGTTGGTTTAGCCCGGAACGCAGCGGAGGCGTAACCGAACGCATTGCGCTCATTCCTCAATCAAAACCCGCGTCCCCGCCTCCACCCGTTCGAACAAATCCAGGATGTCGCGGCTCTTCATACGGATGCAGCCGTGCGATTCGGGTCGACCGGTCACGCCAGCGTCGGGACTGCCATGGATGTAGATATAGCGCCAAGCCGTATCGACATCGCCATAGCGATTGAATCCCGGCTCCAATCCGCCCAGCCAGAGGATGCGGGTGAGTATCCAGTCCCGTTCGGGATGCCTTTCAGCCAGCGCCACGTCGTAGATTTCGCCGGTTGGCCGGCGGCCTACGAACACCGTGTCGACCGGCGCGTCCGGGCCGATCTTGGCGCGGATTGCATGCCAGCCACGAGGCGTGCAGCCACTACCCATGCGCTCGCCCGGCCCGTTTTTTGCCGTCGAAACCGGATAACTCCGCCTCGCCTCGCCGTTGTCAATTAACTCGAGAATCTGCCGAGCGATGCTGATGCGAAGATAAAATGGTCTTGCTTCCGTCATTTTTCGAACAGGGCGATGGATTCGACGTGCGCGGTGTGCGGGAACATGTCCATCACGCCGGCCCGCATCAGCCGGTAGCCGTGTTCCCGCACCAGGATGCCGGCATCGCGGGCCAGCGTCGAGGGATTACAGGAAATATAGAGGATGCGCGCCGCACCCCACCTGGACGCCAGACCAAGAACCGCCTGTGCGCCGGCGCGGGAAGGATCGAGCAGGACCTTGTCGTACCGGCGCTCGGCCCAAGGCACGCCATCCAGAGGGTGGGTCAGATCGGCGACATGAAATTCCACATTGTCGATGCCATTGCTTTGGGCGTTCTGCCTGGCACGGGCGACCGACTCGCGACTGCCCTCGATGCCGGTCACGAAAGCGCATTTGCGGGCCAGCGGGAGAGTGAAATTGCCCAGGCCGCAAAACAGATCGAGCACCTGATCACCGGCATCCGGCTTCAATACCGCCATCACCCGATCCACCATGTCACGGTTGATTGCCACGTTCACCTGGGTGAAGTCCATCGGCTTGAAGCGGAATTCGATCCCCTGATTCGGCAGGGTATATTTCAACGGCGGGGCGTTTTCGGGCTGCAAGGGGAAAACCGATTCCGGCCCTTGTGGTTGCAGATACATGTCGAAGTCGAAGCGCGCGCCGAATTCCCGCAAAGCGTCCACATCGGCTTGCGTGGGTTCGGTCAGCACGCGAAACACCAGGGCACTTCGCTCGTCGCCCACGGCCACCTCGATCTGCGGAATCTTATCGCGTACGCTCAGCTTCTCGATCAGCTCGGCCAACCCCCCCAAACGCTCCCCCACCTTCGGATGCAATACCGGACACGACTGGATTTCGGCGATGAAGGCGCTGGCCTTTTCCCGGAACCCCACCAGCACCTTGCCTTTCTTGGCCACGTATTTCACCCCCAGGCGCGCCTTGTGACGGTATCCCCATCGAGGACCGGTCAAGGGAGGGAACCAGCCTTCCGGCTCCACTTTGCCCAACCGGCGGAACTGCTCCAGCAATAGCCGCTGCTTCTCGACGATCTGCGCATCCTCCGCGAGATGCTGCAGACTGCAACCGCCGCACACGTCGAAGTGCGGACATTTCGGCTCGACCCGCTCGGGAGCGGGCACCAGAACCCGACCGATCCTGCCCTCGGCGAAATCGCGCCGGATGTTGGTATAAAAAAAACTGACCTGCTCCCCCGGCAAGGCGCCGTCGATAAACACGGCTTTACCGTCCACATGCGCCACCCCGCGACCGTCATGGGCAAAAGACTCGATTCGGGTTTCGACGGCGTTCTGGGGTAAGGATTTACGTTTGGCTCGATTGGACATGGATGACGAAAGAGTTAAAGCTGGCTGAGGCATACTCCCCGAAATGGCATCGTAGCGTGCCGAAGTCGAAGGTAACTATCGTGTCTGACCCCGTTCCCTCGTTTTCCGCGGTGACTTAGGTGCAAGAGGTTGAGTGGGGGCCGGTACATGCTTATCATCGTGGATGGCTCGGGCTGCCGATCATCATTTCGAGATTGCTGTATCCGATCCGGCTGCGGCAGCTTCCCCCGGATGGTCTTCGCACAGCGAACGTTTGATTTCCGTTCGCGTGATCGAGCCAGACCCACAGATTCTTGACCATTGAATTAAGACGATAACCTTGGGTGGTATCCATGAGTTTGCCAGATAAGTTTTCCAGGTTCGAGCGCTTCAGCACTGATTGGCGACGGCTATTGGGAAGAGGGCTCATTATGCTTCTCATCGGTGCGTCACTGGCCATCGCTTCGATGTTCAACCCGGGCGGATCGGTTATGCATGCCGGTGACTTTTCCTGGTTACCCGTTGCCGGTTTTGTGGTTCTTCTCGTTGGGCTTTCGGAGTGCTTCGATGCAGTCATCGCCAAGGAATTGAGGGATTTTTTTCTGCACCTGCAAAGTGGGGTCCTGGATGTCGTGGTCGCTGGCCTGATTATTTTCAGCATAGGCGACAACCCGGCCCGATTGAGTCTGCTGCTAGTGGCCTATCTCATCATCAAGGCTACGATGCGGATTATCCTGTCCCATGCAACGCAACTCCCGCAAAAGGCATCGACCATGCTGGGAGCTGGGGTTTCCATCGTTCTGGGATTGCTGATGTGGGCGCAATGGCCGACCTCGGCCGCCTGGTTTCTTGCCTTCTGTCTGAGTGCGGACATCGGGTTGCGGGGGTGGTCGCTAATGATGTTCGCTTTCTGGCTAAAGAGGCAAAAAGCCCGCGATCAGTCGGGCTGATGCTGCCTATTGCTAATGCCAAATACTGGTAGTGACGTCCAATTCGATGGGTCAGAAACCTAGTCTGCGCCGCGGGAAAGCTCGCCTTCTGTCGCTGCGCTGAATGATGTGCCGGGGCTGGCCAGGGATGACGAAGCGTGGAAGACGCGCAATGTGTTATTCGATGTCACGGCACGACGGCAACAGCATAACATAACTATCGTGCATGCCCCCGTTTCTGCCGTTTTTGTGGAAGATTTGCCCTGATGTTTTTTTCCAGCGCCTCAAACGTTAAGCCTGATACCTTGGGCTGCCACATCTTTGGGTTTACCGGGAATTCGTGCAATACGCCGGTACGCCGATAGCCGCGGCGAGCGTAGAACGCGATCAATTCATGACGCAGGGTGATAACATACATGACGATCTTGTCGACCTGCCATTCCCGTTGGGCCACATGTTCGGCGTACGCAAGTAAACGTTTGCCGATACCACGGCCCTGACGCGTCGGTTCGACCACGAACATGCCCAAACTGGCGCGGTCGCCCGTTTTTTCGATATGCACCGAGCCCACGATCTTCTTCCCATCCTGGCAAAGCAGAATGATGGAGTTCCGTTGGGCGATCAGGCGCCGGACCTCCCTGGCATCCGTCCGGCGGCCGTCCAGCAGATCGGCCTCCGTCGTCCAACCTGATCGACTCTGTTCGCCGCGATAGGCGGAATTGACCAAAGCCGCGATGCGCTCGGCATCAACCCGAATTGCATTTCGGAATGTCAGTGACATGATTAGCGAATTAGAAACCTGATGGCCGCTTGGGGCGCCCATGACCCCTCTGGGAACACCTCAAAGACCCACGCATGGGAATATCCTTCGATTTCATGCCCGAGGCATCGATCATTAGACACACACGACAAAGAACTCGCGGGGCATGACAAATTCACCCGATGTTTGCCTCTCCCGTTGATTTCTACGATATAGGGAATCGGAACGCCAACGTGCAATACATCATCCCCGCCAGAGACGAGCTCCTATTCCTGCCCTTGGGCGGTACCGGCGAAATCGGCATGAACTTGACGTTGTACGGCCACGACGGCGCCTGGATCGCGGTCGATCTCGGCATCACATTTGGCGGTGACGATTTCCCGGATCATCCCGTGCTGATGGCCGATCCGGCCTTTATCGCGGCCCGCCGAAACCATCTAGCGGGGATACTCTTGACCCACGGCCATGAAGATCACATCGGCGCTCTGCCTTATCTGTGGCAACGCCTGCGCTGCCCGATCTATGCGACGCCTTTTACGGCGGCGCTGGCTCGGTCCAAGCTCGCCCGTGCCGGCATCGACGACGCGCCGCTGATTGAAGTCCCCTTGGGCGGCCGCTTCCACGTTGGCCCGTTCGCGGTCGAGTACATCGCCATGACGCACTCCATTCCGGAGCCCAATGCCCTGCTGATCAGCACGGCCGTGGGCGCCGTCCTGCACACCGGGGATTGGAAACTCGATGACCAACCTGTCGTTGGGCGGGGTTACGATCAACAACGGCTCTATGCACTGCGGCGCGAACCCCTCCTGGCGATGGTGTGCGACTCCACCAACGCGGTCATCCCCGGGCGCACCGGTTCCGAGGGAGACTTGTTCACGCCGCTGCTCAAACTAGGGGAACAGACCACGGGGCGTATCGTCGTGACCGCGTTTGCCAGCAACATCGCCCGGCTGGTGACCTTGGCACGGGTGGCCAGTACGCTGGGACGGCGTTTCGGCGTCGTCGGTCAGGCCATGGAGCGGATGCGGGCCGTCGCTCGCGCCACCGGCTATTGGCTGGACGATCTGTCCGATCGCCTAGATGCCCGCTACTTGGGCCATCTTCCCCCTGAAGAGGTCTTCGCGGCCTGTACCGGCAGCCAGGGCGAACCGAATTCGGCACTGGCGCGGCTTGCACAGGACATGCACCGCGACCTGCTGCTGGAGACGGGAGACACGGTGATCTTTTCATCGCGGGTGATCCCCGGCAATGAGCGTGCGGTAGAGCGGGTTCAGCAGCGGCTACGCGCGCTCGGCGTCCGGCTCGTCACCGACCGCGAGACCTTCGTTCACGTCTCAGGCCATCCCGCTCAGGAGGACCTCCGCCGGCTCTACGATTGGGTGCAACCGCCGGTCGTGATCCCGGTGCACGGCACGCCGCGCCATCTGATCGCCAATGCCGAAATCGCGAGAACCTGCCACGTGCCGCAGGCATGCGTCGTCCAAAACGGCGATCTTTGCCGGGTAAGCCGGTTGGGACTGCATCGGCTCGCGCAGGTCGAGACCGGGCGACTCACGCTGCAACCGGATGGTCGTTTGGCGCCGATTCCGCAAGATCTGCTCGAGGAGATGCGCGCGGGGGTGCATTGATCGTGTCGGACAAGGCCGGAATCTTTACCTTCTCCCAAAAAAACGGTGTGATGACACCGAAGCGCCACGGTAGATTCCGCCTCCGTTGCCATCCGCGCCTGACGCCGCTAGTCCGACGGACGCGGTCCGGCCAAGACCAGTCAGCCGTCAAATGTCTAGAACGGCCGGCTGTGTCGTCGTGCCGGATTACAGGAGCGCGGAGTCGCTTCGATCTCCGTGAGGAAAACGCAGCACCGACTGGACTAGGTCGGGTGATGATGGAGGAAATACTGCAGCCGCTTCGGAAGCGATAAGACCCGTTGCCATACCAGGTTCTCTGAAAAAACGCGATCCACCAAGCCTGCGGTGGCCTCGGCGACGGAGAAGTGTATTCCGCCAGATGCAAAGAGCCCCAATGCCACGCTGTACAGCAACTGTTGCGCCTACGCGGACCGGGAGTCGCATGCTTATTTCAGTCCGCCGAGCTCAAGTCCCGCCTTTGTCAAACGGAATGCCGAGCCATCCGGGACTAGTGTCCACTTTCACCCCGATGGCAGTTTCAATTGCCCCTAGCCGCTGCCCTATGGATGTCGATTCGTGCGATTTGCGCAGCAGGTCCAGTACATGTGCCAGACGCAAGCCGTCGTCGCAATCGATTCGGCCACTTCGCATGTCCCTGTAGACCGCAGCCATCTCCTTCCGGATTACTTCGAGGGAAGCATCAACCGCGGGCTCTTTCCCCAGCTTTTCGTAGAGGGCTTCCACGTCATCTTGGGACAGCGGCTTGTCGGCGCTGGCTTTGTTTGAAGACCGGTAGTTTTCTTCCCACCAGTCGGCGAGGCTTTTCTTGCTCATAAGGTCAAAAATTCAACGGGCTTTCCCGCCCCTTCACGCTCGAAGGATGCCCGCGTAACGGGGCATTGTCAACCGTATAGATGACACCATGTAGATGGCACGGAGTAGCGGATTGACGAACTTCTGTTAGACCTGAATACTCAAACATAAGAGGTTCTCGTTGGCAACCGGGAAGAGGAGAAGGCCGATGCGCGGCATGGTGATGCTTGACTTGGTGCTGTGTTGTTTGGTTCTCAGCGTTCCAGCCTACGCAGAGGTGAATTACGCCCTCGCGCAGAGTGTCGTGCAGATTCACGCCTATTCTAAAGAAAGCCGGGTGTTTCTTGGTTCCGGCGTGGTCGTCGGGCCCCATCGTGTAGCGACCAACTGTCATGTCACCCGAACCGCGCGGGTAATCGTTGTCAGCAAAGGCCCCTTGCGCTATCGGGCCGTCAGCCAGAAGGCCGATCCCAAACGCGACATTTGTATTCTCGAGGCACCTGGGATTCAGCAGCCTGCGGCGACTCTGGGCGCCGCATCCCGACTCGCCGTAGGCGAACCGGTTTATGTTTACGGTTATCCCAGGGCCATCGGGATTGCTTTTTCGGCGGGCCGCATTGAGGCTTTGCATCCCTATGAAGGCAGCCGGGTCATCGAAACCTCGGCCGATTTTGCGCAGGGCGTCAGTGGCGGCGGGCTTTTCGATGACAGCGGGCGACTCATTGGCCTCGCCACCTTTCTCTCGGCGGGTCGTAGCGGCCATTACTATGCCATACCCGCCGACTGGATTGCGGCGCTCGCCCGTGCGGCTTTCCACAAGATCGAACCCTTGGTCGGATCGCCGTTCTGGGAAGATGTCTCGGCGCTACCGCCCTTTCTCAGGAGGCCCGGGCAGTGAGCCATCCTGCTCTTCTGGCTCGATTCTGCGTAGAAGGCCGGAATTCGCAGTGCGTCCGGATATGCACGTCTTGTCAGCGGGGTCGAGTCTACGCTGACGCCCGTCGCCACGGGAGGTCACGTGATA
>DATIXD010000298.1:0-11847 GCA_035518875.1 Methylococcaceae bacterium
CGAGCCGATGATCCACGCCCATTGCATATAAACCGCGTTATCCGCACGCAGGCCGGACGCGGCGTTGGGATCGGTGTAGGTATATTGAAGCCGCAGTTGATTCCAGTGGCTGAGGGCCCATGTGACGTTTGCGGAATACGCCGAGGTTTTGGCTTGCTTGTTCACCATATCCTCCAGCCATTCATATTGGATTCCGCTTGACCATTGCCGATGCCATTTGTATGTGAGATAGGAGTAAAGGCCGTAAGCGCCGACCGTGGTGCCAGACAGGGCGTTCCCCGAGGGGTCCGATACGTCATACTGGTTGTCGCTGTAGAGCACTTCCGTACCCCACGTGAGGGTCTGGAACTGATTGTTCCGAAGCGGCTTCCAACTCAACACGACGTCCGCTCCCACAAGGCGGCGCTCCCGTTCGGTATACGTGTTGCCAGCCACGGTAGGAAGGTCTTGAACGGCGGGGTCCCACTGGGCCACGGTACTCGGATTCCACAGGCCTGAAATTCCGGGTTCGAGCGAGATATCCGGTGTCAGTTCGAAATAGGTTGACAAGCGGCCCCAATAGTTCAATTCGCTCCCGTGACGGATATCGCCGACAAAGTTGGGCGGGTTATCCCCTCCGAAATTGATACCCGTGCCGAGCGTCAAGCTGATGTAGTGCTCCGCCGGCACGAGCCAATTCACCTGTACCCCGTCCGTCCTCGATTCGCCGCCGATGTATTGATCGAGTACGAGCGGGCGATTCACGAAGGGCAGTTCATGGTCGTGTATATAGCCCAATCGACCGAACTCTCCGAAGAAACGTCCCGCCTTCACTTCCAGATTCCCCGGCAGCGCTGTGGTCTGAATCGCGGCCTCTTCGACCCCCAGACTCGACTCGCCGGTGGCCGCATCCGCCGTGGCGTTGATGACCGCGTAGCCCTTTGCGAATGGATCCACGGATCCGGCCACATTCAGTTCCACCGAACGTTGAAATATATCGAACCCGCCGGGCGTGTCGCTGCCCGTTTCCGACGATCCCCTGCTGCGATAGGAAAAAATCGTCTCGCCCACAAGCCCGATGGACGGGTTGAACACACTCGGCACGAACTTTTTCTGCGCTTCGACCAACTGATCCACTTCGTCCTTCAATTCATTGATACTCTTTTGCTGCTCATCGATGGCTTGTTGCTGTTTCTTCACAGGATCATCCTTCGTCTTGGGACGATCGTCAGATTCGGCGGCACCGGCCGCCGCGGCGATTTGTACTGGGACGAGTTTCCCATCCCGGGTCGTCTCGCCTATTATCTGATTTTGATCCGGGACCGACTCCTGGCCCCAGACTGAATAAGACATACCAATTCCAATAATAATCAATAAAGCGATATACATCGCACGCATAAGATTCCTCCGCTAAACGTCACGCTTAGAAAAAAAACCTTCGATTTTTAAGAGATACAGGCGACGTGTTACAGGAGGGAATACGGCGGCGCGCGCAGGGAAACGGTCGAATGGAAGGGCTTCCGATTGAAAGCCTTGACAGTAAATTGGTTGGAATAGAAGAGGGACGTCAGCGCGGTCGAAATGAGCACGACGGTAAGGACCGCCGTTTCACCATGCTGCACCCAGAGACCGATCTGACATCCATGGGCATCGGTAAGCTCGTCGTTGGCGTAGGCATGAAACAGTGCGAAGGCGGAGAATAGGAGCAGGTAGAGGACAAGCCCCAGCGTGATATTTGAAATGAAGTCAGTCTTGTGAAAACGCACCGGTTTCACGGCACCCCGCCTGTTAATGTGAATTTATTGGCAATTCCCGCAAAGGCCAAAGAATTCGACAAGGTGACGCTCCGCTTTAAATTGTTTACGAATCAACCGATGCTCCATCTTTCTCACTTCTTCCTCAAGATCGATGTGTTGTACATCGCCACACTTGTGGCAAACCGCATGATGATGGTGCGGCATGAGAGCGAATTCAAACCGGTCTTCTTTATCGCCAAAGTTGACCTTCTTCACCATACCTTGTTCGATGAGAAAATCGAGTTCTCGGTAGACGGAGGTCTTGTGAGGGGCAAGCTTCTTCTTTTTCAAAACCGCGATCATTTCACCCGCGGAAAGCAGTTTTTTCGACGCATTCAGTTCGCCGATCATCGCTTCTCTCAATCGGGTAATACGATATCCGCTTTCTTTCAGCCTCTCCAGGGGCTTGACCGCGCCGCTCATGGCAAAACAGCATACGCAACTTGGTTGCGTTTGTCAACATAAAGTTGTGGATTGGGTAAGACTTTACGCTGACAGCCCGGACTCCGATGAACCGCCATTTACCGGGCATTCGGCCCCTCGGTGACCTGAATCAGATCCTCGGGACGGACCCACTTGGCGAAGGCCGCCTCGACCTGCTGGGCGGTGAGGTCGTCGTATCGGCGGGCCGCCCGTGTGGGCTCATCCAGCGGCAGGTCGTGGGTGGCCCGCGAGAGCAGACCCGCTCCGATCCTTTCCAGGCTCGATTCGGACAACGGAATTTCCCGCAACAGGAGCGCTTTCGCCTGATTCAGCTCATCGAGAGAGACCGGTGTAGTTTGCATCTCCTTGAGATTTCGCAACACGATGTCCCGGGCCCTCGACCCGTTGGACGGGTCGCATCCATAGTTCACCACATAGAGTGCGCGGGTCTGGTTGACCTCAAACGAGGAGGACACGAAATATACCAACCCTGTTCCTTCCCGCAGGTCCCGATAAAGGCGGGTCGCATAAAAGGCTCCGCCCAGAACATGGTTGCCCAGCTCCAGGGCATAGTAGTCCGGGTTGGACCGGTTCAACCCGAGGGTTTCCGCCAGCGTAACCGAGTCCTGGACCTTGCTGGCATCCGGAACCGTGGCGATTGACGGCTTGTTGGGTGGAACCGGCGGAAGCAGCGTTTCCGGCCTCGGCCCGGAGGCGTTCCAGCTGCCGAAGTACTTCTCGATGACCTCCCTGGCCTTCTCGGGCGTCACCTCCCCGACCACCACGATGGTGGTCAGGTCGGGCCGATAGATATGCCGATAGTAATCCAGCACGTTCTCAAGCGTCAGTGAAGAGATGGTTTCCGGATTGGCCTGGCGCAGGGTCGGGTCGTCCTTGGGAAAGAGGGCGGCACGCAGAGATCGACTCGTGAGATAGTCCGGGCTTTGGAGCCGACCGGCTATCGCGGCGGCGTCTTGTCGCTGAATGATCTTGAATGCCGCTTCGGGAAGAGCCGGATGAAGTTCGTTATCGGCCAAGAGCTCTACGCCACGGTCAAACCGGTCGGCCATCACCTGAAGAAAAAAATCTTCACCCGCAGATTCATTCGCCCCGATATCGTCCAGCGCCTTTTGGAAAGATACCCGGTCGAGGGAGGCGGTCCCATACGAGAACAGCTTATCCAGAACTTCGTCAACACCCTCCTGACCCTCGGGTGTCTCCAGATACGGGTTATTCTTGATATGACCGTAAACGGCCACGGTGTTGCTGACGGCCTCGGTTTGAACGATGAGCTGAAGCCCGTTCGACAACGCGATCACCGCGGGATGGATCGTAGAATCGGGAACGGAAATCCGATTCACCGCCTTCTCCGCCCAGCCAGGAAGTTTGACGGGTCGGACCTCCTTCGGCGCAAAGGACTCCCGGCCACCGAATCCTTTGCCTGCGATGGGCTCGCCCGAGGACTGAGGGGTGAGGACCGCGACAATCGCATGATTAAGGTCCAGATATTTCCGTGCCGCCCGATTCACATCCGAGACCGTGACACTCTCCATGGCCTTCACATCTTCCTCGGGAGATCTTCGGCCCTCGATGGCCAGCGCCTGGGACCAAACCATGGCCAGGCCTGATACGGAGTTTTTCTCAAACTCCGCATCCGCCAATTCGTGCCGTTTGGCGGCCTCAACCAAGTCGGGTGAGATCCCGTTCTTCACATCCTCAGCCAAGATTTTTTTGACCTCATCGATCAGGGCTGGACCGTCTCCTCCCTTGGGAAATGCGGCCTCCACGTAGCCGAGGCCGGCCTCGGGGAGTACGTCCAACGAGAAATCAACAGAAAGGGCCTTCCCTTCCGGCACCAAAGCATAGAGGCTTCCACGTTGGCTGCTGAGGATATCCGATAGAATTTGTGTTGGCGCAAAGTCGGGGCTGTCTGATCCGGACAATCGGAAGGAGAGCACGGCCAGTCCGTAAGGCAGGTCGGTATCGAGCTGGATGGTCTCCGGCGTAACGGGCTTTAAGTGAACCCCGGGGCGTTTGGGAAGTTTCCTGGACGGGATACTCCCAAATAGTTTTCTGACCTCTGATAACGCCTTTGGGGGCTGCACATCCCCGACAATCACCAGGATGGCGTTATTGGGCACATACCAGGTGTCATGGAAATTCTTTAGCATCGTTCCCGTAGTCTTATCAAATGAAGGGCGGCTGCCCAATGCATCGTGGGCGTACGGCGTGTCCTTGAACAGGGCTTCGAGAAGTTTCGTGTAAAAGACATACTCGGGGTTTGAGAGATCCTGGCTTACCTCTTGTTCAATCGCACCCCGCTCCTGTTCCCAGAGTTCCTCCGTATCCAGAACTCCACGCATGCGGATCGCCTCGATACGTAGGGCCACATCCAGATCCTCCGCGGGGACGGTAAGGAAATACTGGGTGACCGATTGCTGAGTGTCGGCATTGAACATGCCCCCCATCGCGGCGGTGATTTCGGCCATCTGATCGGCTGAGAGACCCGGACTCCCACGGAACATCATGTGCTCCTGGGCATGCGCCATTCCGGGGAATCCCTCTGGGGCCTCGTTTGAACCGACCCGATAATTGACCGCCGTGGTGACCACGGGAGCCAACGTGTTACGAACGATGACGACCCGCAGACCGTTCTCAAGATTCGCACGAATCACGCTCGTCCCCTGGCCCTCTTCCCGATTTGCAGCCCAAACGCCTGCCGCCCACGTCAGTAACATGGCCAGTTCTATAACGGTCCAGATGAACCAAAAATCGGGCCCGCGCCGTTCGGTGCTTGCCAACCTGTATGCCCTGTCCGTCTGCAGCTCACGGAGGGTTTTCTCGATCGCTTTCAGGGTATCGTTGTCGGTGTGTTTATTCATTTTCGGTGCCCGCTATTTCGCGAACTCTGGACTTCGGTCATTGAGGATTCCCCCGCGAACCGTTACGATTGGAAGACGGACCTTCGCCTTTATAGAAAATAAGAAGACGCGTTACAGGAGGGAATAAGGCGGTGCGCGCAGGGAAACGGTCGAATGGAACGGCTTTCGGTTGTAGGCATTGATAGTAAGTGAGTTGGAATAGAAAAGGGTCGTCAGTGCGGTCGAAATGACTATAACAGACAGGACCCCCGTTTCACCGTGCTGTACCCAGAGGCCGATTTGACAGCCATGGGCGTCGGTAAGCTCGTCGTTGGCGTAGGCATGATATTCGGCAAAAGCGGAAAACAGTAGCAGATAAAGGGCAAAACCCAGCAGGGCCGGGGGGAAAATGGATCTGCGGTTTACTTTTAACATTCGCCGGTCATTCGTCCAGCTTGAGGTCTTGATCCCCCTTCAGATATTTTCGGAAGCGGGTCATCAATTCCTCGCCGAGGACCTCGCCGGGCTTCTCGGGCCGTTTGGTCATAAAGTCGCGGATCTCATTGAGTCGTTTATCGGCCTGCTCGTTTCCCTGGAGCCTTTTGACTTTCTGTTTGGCCGCGTCGAAGGCATCGAAGGTCAGTTCGTTAAACCCCAGCTTGCGTATCCGCATCACGGCCTTCATCATGGCCTGGTTTCGATAACGGGTCAGTCTCTCGGAACCGATCTCCTTGACCCCTTCCTTTCGTGCGCGCCGCTCGGCCGCCTTCTTGATCCCGCTCCTTACGAAATCGGGCGATGTCTGCAGGCGGCGCCAGGCCTCTCCGGACCAAGTCACCTCTTCCAGAGGGGCCGCCCAAACCGCCTTCAGATTTTCCTCCGTCATTTCGGTAAAACCCTTGGCGCGGGCCAGATCTTCGGCGTCGCTCTTAAGCATCTGGAGAACGAAGTCGGTCGCCACGGCCGGCGCGCTTTCGATCTTTTTCATCAGCAGGGCCTTTGCGCCGTCGGTCCACGGTATCTCGGCCGCCGGGGTCTGATCCTCGAACTCGCCCAGGGCCTCGACCTTTTGGAGCAGTTCAACGTTCACTTCAAGATGCCCGCGTTCCTGTGCGATCTCTTCGGCAATCTGACGGACCATGTCGCGCATGAAGATCGGTACTGTCGCAAGGCGTTCCCGTGCGGCCAGCGTCCAGGGAAGATGGCCCTTGGCCATCTGATCGGCCGCTTCCTGCAGACCTTTTTCGCCGCCCAGGGCGCCCATGGACTCGTTCTTCCACTGGACCAACTGCTCCGCGGTAATTGTCGACAGACCCATTTCCCGGGCCTTCTTTTCGGCGAGCTTCTTCACCATCCCTCGCAAAAAGACGGGAGCCTTCTCGACGCTTTTTAGCGCCTCATCGGTCCATTGAATCTGAATCTCGCTTGACATCAAACGGCCTTTAAAATTCCTTTCGGAAAGACATTGTAACACCGAGGTTTCCGCCCGTCAATCCCACAATCTCTCGCTTCACTTTCCAAATTCAAAGTTTACGACGACCCTGGAGTTCGGCGCCACATCAATAGTCTGTTCCCGAAGCTTCATGAAGGGATGCCAGGCGGTCACACGGTATCGACCCGGAGGCAGGTCCTGGATTGAATAGGTTCCGTCGTCCCCCGTAATCGCATAGTAAGGATTATCGACGGTGTACGACCAGGTTTGCATGAACGAATGCTTGCCGCATTGGGTCCAGATGATCCTTTGACCCTTCGGCACCTTGATCTCCTCCGCGAAGGTCGTATCGGGAAGCGCTTCGCGGCCAAAAATCTTGTCGCCCCGCTTATTGTCTTCAATCGCATAGGTCTGGATATCGTGGATGACCTCGTCCCGGTTATGAAACGTACGGGTATCCCCGTCGCGAACCACGGACATGAACGGGCTGAATTCGCAATCTTTCATGGAGAGGGCGGGCCCCCCCGATGGAAACGGCTTCCCCTGCCTGACACCCTCGACCACCACGACCACATCCTTCAGCCCCCCGTCCCTCCCGACGGAAAAATCGCGGAGCAGCCGATGCCCCTTTCCGTCCGAATCCCGCGCGCAAATTTCCATGTCGGGATAAACGATCAAGCCGAAAGACCGTGGCGGTGGGGCGGCGCCTTTAAATAGGACATTCCCGTGGATTGTCGCACCATCGGTCACGGGCTGTTCCACATAAGCCCCCGCCGGAACACAAGCGAACACAAGAAGGGGGGCCCAGAGCGTCAAGGCGATTATCTTTAGGTCCATTTTCATAATTTTTTTCTTGAGATGCCCCTTTAAAATGACCGATTCCTGCATCGTGGCGATCCGTTCAACGAAATAAATTTTCACTCACCTAATCAAGATGTTAAATCCGTTGACCCCATCCACATTTGGGCTATATTAAATTTCAGAAGGTTGTCCGCACCGAATAAAACAGCTTGGGAGGTGCACCATGATAATGTTTATTCCGCTCACTCTGTTCGCCGTCCCGGTTTTTCTGGTCTGGACGATGGTGGCGTCACACAGTTCCGGCTAAGCGGTTTGTTGCTCCCGTTCCAAATCGACGAGGGGTTGGGAAATTTTCCAACCCCTTTGCATTTTTTACGGCCCCTTCCTTCAAGACCGCTTCTTCCGGATCCGGACGGTCAGCGGCGTTCCCGTGAAATCGAACGAATCACGCAGGAAATTCTCAAGGTAGCGAAGGTAGGGGTCTTTGATCTGCTCCGGGCGATTCGAAAAGATCACAAAGGTGGGAGGACGCGCCTCGGCCTGCGTAATGTAGTTGAGCTTGACCGGCCGTCCCTGCCGCTGGGGCGGAGGGTTTGCGGAAACGGCCTGCTCAAAGGCGCGGTTCAAGGCCCCGGTCGAAATGCGACGGGAATAGGCCGATACGATCGCATCGACCATCTCAAAAATCTCCTTGACCGGCGCCCCCTTCAGTGCCGAGATGAACAAAACGGGGGCGTACGGGATGAATGACAGCCTTCGTTTCAACTCCGTACGGATCCGGTCGATAGCCTTCGAATCATGCTGACGCAGGTCCCATTTGTTCACCAGGATCAGGCAGCCCTTTCGGGCCTTGAGGGCCTGGCCGATGATTTTCGTGTCCTGCTCGACGATGCCCTCGGAGGCGTCCAGAACCACCACGGCCAGGTCGCACCGCTCGATCGCCTTCAGCGTGCGCGCCAAACTGTACCGTTCCACCCCGTGCTCGATACGTCCCCGCCGCCGGATGCCGGCGGTATCGATGAAGTCATACCCCTTGCCGTCGTAGAGCACCCGACTGTCGATCGAATCACGCGTCGTACCGGGGGTCGAGTCCGTCACAAGGCGGTTTTCTCCAAGCAAGGTATTGATCAAGGTGGATTTTCCGACATTGGGCCGGCCCACCACGGCAATCCTGGGAAGGCTCGCGCCCTCGGCCACGGGCTCCTCGTCTTCCGAAAGCGGCGGCAGCATGGGCAGGATCGCTTCCATCAACTCATCCACGCCCTTGCTGTGCTCGGCCGAAACGGGATAGAGCGTCTTGATTCCGAGACGGTAGAACTCGGCGGTCAGCGAATCGGACTTGGGCGTGTCGATCTTGTTGACGGCATAGAAGATCGGCTTTTTCATGCGACGCAGCAGCGCGGCGATCTCCTGATCCAGCGGCGTGACGCCCTCCCGGCCGTCAAAAAGCATGATCAGAACATCGGCCTCGGCGATGGCCTGCTCCGTCTGCGCCTTGACCTGGGACAGGATGCTTTCACCGGATTTTGCCGTCGGATCCAGACCGCCGGTATCCACCAGGATGAAGGATCTCCCCCCGTAGGTCGCCTCGGCATAATTTCGGTCGCGTGTGACTCCCGGAATATCCTCCACGATCGCGACCCGGCGTCCCAGGATCCGGTTGAACAGGGTGGACTTGCCGACGTTCGGCCGTCCGATGATGGCGATAACGGGCTTTTTCATGGTGATGGAAGACTAACACATGGATGAGAGGGAAGCAAGATTGCATCTCTTTCTCATCATTTCCCTTGACACCTTGAGAACAGTTTGATATATCCACACCATATATAGTTCCCCCCATGCGTGGACATCGGCATGGGACCCAATGCGCGCAACACCTTTCTGTACGGAAACCACCCGTATAGAGGTTACGGTGAACCCAATGCGACCCGCAATCCTCCCTGCTCGTCGAATCAATCAACTCCGGCAGTACCATAACTTTGTAATCTTCCGATTAGATCTCCGAAAAGCCCCGTTCAGACTGCATCTTAATACTTCCGTGCGAAGGAAGGATCCTGGCGGCATGACATGCGGACGCACATCGACAGCCGCCGTGTATTTTAAAATGGGAGAAAAGACCGCTTAAGGGAAGATAACCGTGTTTATCTGAGAGAATACAGAGGACTAATAATGAGTTACTTAGGTCCGACCCGGAATGACGTTGTCTAAACGGCGATTAAGAATAAGGAGAAAAAAATGAAAAACATTGTGCACGTTGCGGTTCTTTTCATGGTCACCCTGTCTTTTTTTTTAGAAGGTTGTGCCGTGTATGTGAAGCCACACCCCTCTTCCGACGCGATTGCCTCCATAGGCAAGAATAAAATTACACAGAAAGCATACGTGGTCATATCCGACCGGGATTTGGCATTAGAACAATCCGTTCATTTTGGCCTTATCGGATACCTGAATCCGGTTAGTGTTAAGGTCGGGGAGACATTAAAAGTATATTCAGAAGAATACTTTAATGAGTTATTTAATGAGGTTGCCTTTACCAATCAACCGTCAGATAGTATTGGTGTTGTTTTCGAAATCAAGGGTTTTAATATTTCTGCCTTTGAGAAGGCAGCGCATTTGGAACTACATATGGCTATTAATGATAAAACAAATAAACAAATATTTGAGAAGCTTTACCTCGCCGATGGGAAAGGTCATTTCCCCTTATATTCGGGTAACGTTACCGAGCAGCAGCATGTTCAAGAAACTACAGAGGAGGCCTTTCAAAAGGTTTTTGATGTGATATCAAAAGATATCCAGAAAATCACCTTTATGTAGGACTGTCATTGCTATTTCAGGTTGGCCAGTGGAGGAACAATAATGGTTAACGCATCAAAAAATAGGAGTGCCCTGATAAATAGAACCGGGAGCATAACAACGCTTATTGCGGGTATATGGCTTATTGGCTGTGCTCATGATATTGCGGTGCAATCAATACCCAAATTTTCAAATACGTACACTAATAAAATTAAGACGAAGACGCTGTTGATCGTTTCTGAAAGCCTCAGCCAGTATGTTTATAAAGGGACAGGATCTACTCCTGAATATTCAGGGGTGCAATTAGACACGTGGGTTTTTCCGGTAGGGCAACCGACTTCTGATCTTCTTCGAAAAGGCGTACCACTTATTTTTGAGGAAGTAGAAGTAGCCGCTGAAACCCCACCCGGTAATGATCTGAAGGGTACAACATATGGGCTAATATTGAGACCCTCGATTGAATCTTTTGATTATGGTTTTGGACATGACAATCGTTGGGTAAATATCAAATACAAAATTGAGGTCTTGGATTTGAATGGCAGAGTGGTATTTCGTAAGACCGTGACGGGAAGGGGTGAAAGCGATGTCGAATCTTTCGATTTTGCCGGAAAAAGCACCCTCGCTAAAGCTGCCGACTCTGCTGTGCAAAACGGCGTCAACTTGCTTTTAGATAGTCTTTATGAATCTAAAGAGGTTAGAGAATATCGGGAATGAGTAGAAGAGGGAACCATGGTTTGTTTGCCGCTTACAGGAGACACGATGAATCTTTCAAGACAGTTGGGTATACTGTTGTCTGTATTACTTCTTAGCTCCTGCGCATCATTACAACCAAGACTCCAAGAGGTCCAAGTCCCGCCTGACCGATTTTTTCTAAAGGGGTTTTCCTTAATGCCGCTCAATGAACAAGGGTGGTTTATTATTGAACGGAATCCTGATCGAGCGGTGCTGGCAAAGCAAGGTGACAAACCAGATGAAACCCTTGCGATAGAGGCGGATCTTTTGAAGGGGGGATCTCCAATGTTGAATTCAAACGAGGAGTTTGTTCTCCTAATTAAAGAAACCGAGGCCAGAAATACAGACCCAGCACGCTTTAAGGTGCTCAGGCACGAAGTCAGCCCTTATACGGAAAAGGACAATAATTGTGTGCGTTCCCATATGGTAGCCGAGGATCATACGGCGGTCAAAAGATCCGGGAAAGCCGGGCAAATGATACTAGAGAAGCTCACCCTCATATGTGTCCATCCTAAAGATAATCGCGTTGGTGTTAGCGTGGCATATTCACAACGATATTATCCAGACCAAAGGGATCCAGGATTTATCGAGAAGGCAACAAGTATTTTGAACAGTATCGAGTTTACCGATCTTTAGGGGGGCTAGTACGGTATAACAACCGCTTCGAGGCCGACATGTGGTGCTAATTGGACTGTACCCTGCGCTTCAAATTCCTCCTACTGCAGGGTCGCGTCTTGAAATCAAGCACGAATCGGTTTGCAGAAGGGGGACGCGGTGGCTGAGCGGCGGCGGGAAAATAATTTATGGTGGAGGAAATGAAGATGGGTTTTTTGATTGGCGGAGATTGGGGCGATAGTTAAATAGAAAATCTGCGTGGGGTGCTAAATTACAACACCTGACTCTTAATGCAGAGGCTCAGCCGCCGGCGCGGTAGCCTTACAAAACTCAGGGAACGAATTGGTTGGCACTGGTACTTACAATGATAGGGAGGCATAGAGGATGAAACAGAATGCTGAAATGGCGCGCCATTATG
>DATIXD010000299.1:0-3410 GCA_035518875.1 Methylococcaceae bacterium
GCATCGCTACAAAGGACATCAGTTAAGCATGTTGCATCGTGCCGGCCTTAGGGTTCCCGAAACCTTGATCAGCAACGATGGTGATGAGGTGCTCAGGTTCTACGAACAACATCATGGGCAGATTATCTATAAACCGGTGCGGGGCGGCGCCCATACGTCTAAGGTGACCGAGGAAGATCTGACCGAATCGCGCCTTGCGGAGCTCTCGGAGGCCCCGGTTCAGTTTCAGGAGTTTATCCCGGGCGATGATATCCGGGTTTACCTTGTCGGAGATGAGTTGTTTGCCGCCGAAATCCTGACCGAGGTGCTGGATTTTCGCAGGGATCGAAATGCCAGAATCAATCCCATCGATTTACCCAGCGCGGTAGCCAGGGACTGCTTGACGCTAGGAAAAACCTTGGGATTGGTATTCAGCGGCATCGATATCCGCCGCACGCCCGCTGGGGAATACGTTTTTCTGGAGGGCAATCCCAGTCCGATGTTCAGCTACTTCGAAAAGGTCACCGGATACCCGATCAGCGATCGTCTGGTGGATTTGCTGTTGTTATGAATTGATTATCTCCATGCGCCGCCTCACTGGATAGACTGTCCACTCCAGCTTGATCGTGTTGCGTTACTGCTGATTGCTGTACTTCATGTGCTCGAATTCGAAGAGGGGGAAAAGCATGCGTCTCAGAAAGAGGGTGCGGCGTGCCTGGGGCGTATCCGGCAAGGGTTCCGATGCTTGCCCAATCCCTAAACAAGCTCTGGCCAAACCGTCTATCAGTCTTTCCTGGAAAACATCTGGCATCGGGCCCAGGATAGGGTCGACGTCGACGTCATAAATCCAAGGGCATCCTTCTCTGAGAACGAAGGATATCTGTCCCCAATGGAGGGAAAGATGGGCGGCCAGACGTTGGAGTTCTCCATAGACCTCCGGGCATTCGATCGCCTTGAATGACTCCAGGGTCTCCGCATGGAGGATATAGGCGGGGGGGTATCTATTGAGGCACAGGAGCGGTTCCCCATCGATCAGATAGCTCCTGATCAAAGGCCCTTCGATGATCTCGGCGAGCAGGATAGGAGGCTTCTCGGTCGAGATGAGGTATTCCCGCTGCTTGTCGCGGAACAGTTGCCAGGCGGCCCGGCCGGTCGCCGGCCGCCAGACCACTTTACCATCAACCTCCTGGATAAACGTCTGGGTGGTTTCCATGTCGTTGGTGCACACCATCCTGGGCACCGGGAAACCCGCTTGCCGAAGGCCTTCCAACAATTCCGCCTTGGCAAAGTTTTTCAGGTAGACCTTGGCGGGGTTGAGAAGCTTGACCCCGTGACGCTCCATTTCCGTAAACGCACTCAGAAGAAAGCTGGACTTTTGTTGCTCCAGAAGATGGTCTATTTGCCAGACGCTCCAATCGATGTGGCCTAGCGCGTCAGGGGCTAGCGGGTAGGTATAGGAAAACCCGTGGAGGTAGGCGATATCCAGCTCCGCGACGTTAACGTCGTCCCAGTAAACGCCGGTTTCATCGAGGGCCACGGCGGGCGATCCATCGTCTTTGGGTAAGGCGAAGTGTCGACAGCTGCCCGGAGCGAGCTGGTTGATTTGATGATGGAGCCTTTCGGCCTGCGGGTCATGCCGCTCGGAGAAGATGCCGATCTTCATGGTGGATATCCTTCTTTGTTTTCGTTATGAGACGCGCTCTCGGAGGGATGCGAAAACGCGACTCCGTTCCAACAGACGCTCAATCGCCCTTCTGCGCTAGCTCCGCGCGCAGCTTGCAACGATCCTCATAGGCCCGCCGCACCAGCTGCGTGTCCCGCACGACCAGTTCCAGCTCCTGCAAAGTCAGCGCCTGCGGACCGTCACACAGTGCTTCTTCCGGCCTGGGATGAAAGTCGAGGAGAGCCATGTTAGCGCCGGCGATGACGCCCTGCGCACAGACGTGCTGAATATCGAGATATCCGTCCGGCGCGCGGTCGCGCTTGCCCACCGAGTGCGACGGGTCGATGCACACGGGCAAGCGCGTGAGTCGCTTGACGACCGGGACATGGCCGAAATCGACGAGATTGCGATGCGGATCGCCGAGATTGGTCTTCACACCGCGCAGGCAAAAAACGATGCGATGGTTACCGCCGGTGGCGAGATACTCGCACGCGTTGAGCGATTCGTCGAGGGTGATGCCCATGCCACGCTTGAAGAGCACGGGGAACTCATTTTGCTGTCCGACTGCCTTGAGCAGCTCGAAGTTTTGTGCGTTGCGAGTGCCGATCTGCAGGAGGACGCCGGTCGGTTGGCCGACCACCTCGAGCGCTGCATGGATCTCATCGAGGTGAGACTCGTGGGTGATCTCCATGGCGATGACTCTGATGCCATACTTGCCGGCAAGTTCGAACACGTACGGAAGACAAGCCCTGCCGTGCCCCTGGAAGTCGTACGGACTGGTACGCGGCTTGTAGGCTCCGGCACGCGTGGTCTGGATACCGAACTCCCGAAGGGCGCGGAACATGGCCTCGGTGTTCTCCGCGCTGTCGACGGCGCACAAGCCGGGGAAGAGGTGGAAGTTCTCCTGGCTGAAGTGGATGCCGTTATAGACGAAGCCGATGGCTTCGGCCTGCGCTTCGTGCCGGCCGATGGCGCGGTAGCGCTCGCGGATACGGATGACTTTTTCGACCCCCGAGAACTCCTCGAATGGCTCGCGCGGAATCGTCCCGGTTTCACCGAGCAGATAGATTTCGGTCAAAAGTCGCGTCGCACCTTGAATCTTGCGCACCTCGGCGCGCACTCCGGGGTAGCGCTCGACCATGCGGACAACTTCGGCCACCGCAGGCGACTCGGGAGGAATGTCGGCTTTCATGACGATGATCATGGTTCGGCTCCGGGTCCGACCAAACATCGCATAGCGCCACCGTCCACCTTAGCGGGGCGGCCCAAAAACGATGAAGCGGAGAACACCGCCCGAGTCTTCATCGGTGCTCCGCCTCCTGCCAATTCATTAGTAGCGTGGAAACGTTCTTTCCAAGCTCAACCACTGATGTTCAAAACCAGGACCTCGGTACTGTTGGTCTCGGTATCGCCCACGGTGCCGCCGGTGGTCAGCTGTTTGGTGCTCTGCAACACATCGCCGCCCAGCGCTGACGCGATGCCCTCATGACCGATATGTGCCCCGGAGTTTCTCCCCTCACCACCCCCGCCGAGCTGGCCAGAAACGTTATTGCCGAAATTCTCGCCACCAAGCTTGACGACATCATTGACATTTTCAAAGACTGAATTCGCCATTGCATTGCCTCCTCACCGACTATTGCAGGGTTCTGGTCACACAGTAAAAGCACTGTGTGACCACTGATACCAGCCCCAAGGCTTAGCCCACCATCGGCCCGACATTGCCGGAATTGATGACCTCGGTATCGCCGCCGGCGTTGCCGCCAAAACC